>VBNP01000179.1 GCA_005877965.1 Gammaproteobacteria bacterium
CCGGACGCTTGGAGAAGAGTTGGCCGAGCGAGCAGCCCTGCACGAGTACTCGGCGTAGAGCGGCCGCTGAGGTTCGGTGAATCGGACGGCCTCGCCTTCTCGGCCGCACCGTCCAGGTGTGCCCACATTGCACGCACTGTCGGCGCCGCGGACCGAACCGCCGAACCTGAGCTGCGCAACAAGGGGATCTCGCATGCTTCGATTGCATGCATGCGAGTTACCCTGAAATCTGTGCGTTCTGCGGCCAAAATCCGCCTTTAAAGGCTTATACCGTCAACAGAATTAATTTACCCATCCCCAAAATGCGAGTCACTCTCTCCGGGGCCCGATCTACTTTTCGGCTAAGCACGTAACGTGCCGTGTTGATCGCGATGACAGTTCGGTTCGGCGCTGAGCTGATTCCAGGAACCGAACCTTCAGGAACCGAACTTTTCGTTACCCCCAATTTTTACCCGCTACGGTGTGTTCGCTAGGCTCCCTCGGGAGCGCTGGTTGCCAGCACCCCGATCGCGATCGCCGCTCTGCGAACGTCCTGCGAAGACGCAGAAGAATCATCTATGATGCGCGGCACAGTTCGAGTCCGATCTCGAATCCGCAAGCAATTGAAAAACATTAAGAAAATAAACCTGGTGCCCGGGAGAGGACTCGAACCTCCACGGTGTTACCCGCTAGTACCTGAAACTAGTGCGTCTACCAATTCCGCCACCCGGGCAGGCGAGGAAGGCCGCGAAATGTACGCACGGGTCCGGGGGCTGTCAATTGAAGGCGCGTAGCGGAAAGTTCGGGCGGCGCGACCGCGGCGCCGGCGCAGCGCCGAAGAGCCGCAGTGGCAGGTCGCCCGGCGCTAAATCCAGGGGCGCCGGGCAGACCGCGGCCACGGGCCACGGCGCGCGCTCGAGCGTGCGCGCCGGCAGATCCGTGCCGTCTGATTCCGACGTGAGGCCGGGCTCGCTCGTTGAGGGCACGGTCAGCGCCAATCGCGCCGGCTACGGGTTCCTGCGCGTGGAGGGATTCAGGGACAGCGTGTTCCTGCCGCCGCCGGAAATGCGTGGCGTGATGCACGGTGACCGGTTGCGCGTGAAGGTGTCGCGTGATGCGAGCGACCGCTGGTCGGGCGCCGTGCAGCAGGTGCTGGAGCGCGGGGTGAGCGCGTTTCTCGGCACCGTGGAGGTGCAGGGGCGCAGCGCCTGGGTGAACGCCGCGGATCGGCGCCTGCAGCTGCGCTGTGCGGTGGCGCCGCAGGACCTGCACGGCGCACGCAGCGGTGATTGGGTGATTGCCCGGATCACGCGTCACGCCGGCTCCGCATCGCCCGCCCAGGCGGTGATCGGCAAACGTCTGGATCCGGATAGACCGGTCGAGCTCGCCACCGAGTCGGCGATCGCACGCTTCGACCTGCCGCACGAATTTCCGGCCGCGGCGCTGCGTGAGGCACAGGCACACGGTGAGCAGGTCGATGCGCGCGAAGCGAACGCGCGTGTGGATCTGCGCGAGCTGCCGCTCGTCACCATCGATGGCGAGGATGCGCGGGATTTCGACGATGCGGTGTATGCCGAGCCGCACCCGGGGGGCTTGCGCCTGATCGTCGCGATCGCCGACGTCAGTCACTACGTGAGACCGGGGAGTGCGCTCGATACCGAAGCGCAGGCACGCGGCACGTCGGTCTATTTCCCGACCCGCGTGCTGCCGATGCTGCCCACCGCGCTGTCGGATCACCTGTGTTCGCTGGCGCCGCGGGTCGATCGCCTGTGCTTTGCCGCCGACATGGTGGTGAGCCGCAGCGGCGCCCTGAAAAGCGCACGCTTCTATCCGGCGGTCATGCGCTCGGCGGCCCGCCTCACGTACACGCTCGCGAACGACGCGCTGTTCGCGGGGCGGCCGGCGGCACGCAGTGAGCTCGGTCCGCTGCTCGAGCGGCTCATGGTGCTGGTCGACGTCTACCGCGCGCTCTACAAGGCCCGTGGCCACCGCGGTGCGCTGGATTTCGATGCGGCGGAAGCCGAGTTCGTCATCGACGCCGGCGAGCGGGTGCGCGCCATCGAGCTACGGGTACGCAACGACGCGCACCGGCTCATCGAGGAGTGCATGATCCTGGCGAACGTCGCGGTGGCCGAGGCGCTCGCGAAGGCGCAGGTGCCGACCCTGTACCGCGTGCACGGCCAGCCGGAGGACGAGAAGCTCGAGAGGCTGGCGGCAACTCTCACGGCATTGGGCATCGATGCGCGCATACCGAAGAGCGTGACTACGCGGGATTTGCAGGCGATCGCGCGACGCGTGGGCGCCGCTCCGGAGCGTGCGTTCGTCGAATCGCTCGTCGTGCGGGCGATGCCGCAGGCGATCTACCAGCCGGCCAACATCGGCCACTTCGGACTGGCGCTCACGCACTACGCGCACTTCACTTCACCCATCCGCCGCTACCCGGACCTCATCGTGCACCGCACCCTGAAGGCGCTGATCGGGGCCAAGGGCGGCTCGGGCGAGCGCTCCGAGACGGCGCAGCTCAGCGCGCTCGGTGACAGCACCTCGCGGCTCGAGAAGCGCGCCGACGAGGCGGACCGCTACGTCTCAGCCTTCCTCAAGTGCACCTATCTAAAGGAGCGCGTCGGGCAGACGTTCCAGGGGCTGATCACCACCGTGGTGGAGTTCGGCTGCTTCGTGCAGATCCTGGACGTTGCGGTGGACGGCCTGCTGCACATCGACAACCTGCGGGATGATCAGTACGTCATGGAGGACGACGGTCACGCCTGGCGGGGCCGGCGCACGGGACGGCGGCTGCGCACCGGCGCGCACGTGCGGGTACTGGTGACCGCGGTGAATCCCATCGAAGGCCTGGTCGACCTCGCGCTGGCGGAAGAGGCCTAGCCGCGGGCGACAGGCCGTGGCGGCGAGGACCGCGATGAAGGGCACCGAGACGATCTACGGCATGCACGCGGTGCGCGTCATGCTGGAGCGGCATCCTGAACGCGTGCACAGCGTGCGCATTGCCGAGCAGCGCGACGATCCGCGGGTGCGCGCCATCGACGAGCTGGCGCGGCGGCACCAGCGACCGGTGCAGCGCGTCGAGGCGCGCGCGCTGCAGCAGCTGCTGGGCGACGTCGCCCACCAGGGTGTCGCCGCCGACATCACGCCACTGCCGCCCTGGAGCGAGGATGCGCTGCTCGCGGCTCTGCAGAGCGCGAGCGCGCCCCTGCTGCTGGCACTCGATGGCGTGCAGGACCCGCACAATCTCGGCGCCTGTCTGCGCAGCGCGGATGCCTGCGGCGCACTCGCCGTGATCGTGCCGCGCGACCGGGCCGCGCAGCTCACGCCGACCGTGCGCAAGGTGGCGGTCGGCGCTGCGGAAACGACCCCGGTGGTCGCGGTGACCAACCTGGTGCGCACCCTCAAGCTCCTCAAGCAGGCCGGCCTCTGGGTCGTCGGCGCGGACGCCGCGGGGGAGAAGAGTGCGTACCAGGCGGATCTCACCGGACCGGTGGTGCTGGTGCTCGGGGCTGAAGGGACCGGCTTGAGGCGTCTGACGCGACAGAACTGCGATTTTCTGGTCAGGCTGCCGCAGCTCGGCGCGGTCGAGAGTCTCAACGTCTCGGTGGCCGCGGGTATGCTGCTGTACGAGGCCGTGCGCCAGAGGCAGGCGCGCTGAGCACGGTACCCCGGCATTGCGGCGGCGAGGCCGTTTCAGTATGCTTCGCGCCCCTTTTTATCCGAAGGGGCGCGGGCGGTTTTCAGATCGCTGCAGTCCGCGCATCTCCTTGCCGCACCGGGCGAGCCTTGAATCCGGGCGGCTTATTCCGCAAGGAGCACACAATGAGGCATTACGAAATCGTCATCCTGGTGCATCCTGATCAGAGCGAGCAGGTGCCCGCGATGATCGAGCGCTACAAGGGCATGATCGCCGCCGGCGGCGGCCACGTGCATCGCCTGGAGGACTGGGGGCGCCGCCAGCTCGCCTATCCGCTCGCCAAGGTGCACAAGGCACACTACGTGCTGATGAACATCGAGACCGATCAGAAGACGCTCGGCGAGCTCACCGGCTCCTTCCGCTTCAGCGACGCCGTGCTGCGTCATCTGGTGGTGAACATGGATGCCGCCGTGACCGAGCCCTCCCCGATGGCGAAGGCCGCGGACGAGGAAGGCGAGGGCGGACGGCGCCGCGAGCGCGCGCGCGACGACAGCGGCGCGCCGACCGACGACGAAGACAACCCGGTCGCCGAGAGCGTGTGAGCGCGGTGTGCGTCCGCACCGGCATGTCAGCAACTGACCGATTCGAGGAATAACACTCATGGCAATGTCCAGAGACCAGCGCGGCAGCGGCGGCGGCAGCCGCTTCTCGCGTCGCAGGAAGTTCTGCCGCTTCACCGCCGAAGGCGTGAAGTCGATCGACTACAAGGATCTCGCCACCCTCAAGGGCTATGTCACCGAGACGGGCAAGATCGTTCCGAGTCGCATCACCGGCACGAAATCCTTCTATCAGCGCCAGCTCGCGGTGGCGATCAAGCGGGCGCGCTTTCTGGCGCTGCTGCCCTACACCGATCAGCACTGAGGGCACCTCGATGGAAGTCATCCTGCTGCAGAAGGTCGCCAATCTTGGCAACATCGGCGAACGCGTGAAGGTGCGCTCCGGCTACGGCCGCAATTTTCTGCTGCCGCAGGGCAAGGCGACCCTCGCGACTCCCGAGAACATTGCGCGCTTCGAGGCCCGCCGCACCGAGCTCGAGCGCCTGGCGCGCGAGCAGCTGGTGTCCGCGGAGGAGCGGGCGGCCGCCGTCAAGGATTTCAAGCTCACCATTCATGCCAAGGCGGGCACCGAGGGAAAGCTGTTCGGCTCGATCGGCACCAGCGACATCGCCGAGGCCTGTACGCGTGATGGCTTCAACATCGAGCGCAGCGAAGTGCGCTTGCCCGCAGGCCCGCTGCGCATGCTGGGCGAGCACCTGATCAACCTGCACCTGCACGCCGACATCGACGTGCCGCTGCACGTGACGATCGTGGCGGAAGAGTAGCGCTAAGCGGGAGGCACAGTCGCGGTGGCCGGTTCCGCCAAGGCGCGCTCGGATTCGGGCTCGGTCGCACTGCTGGACGCGCCGGTACCGCCGCATTCGGTCGAGGCCGAGCAGGCGGTGCTGGGGGGCCTGTTGATCGATCCGGTGGCCTGGGACAACGTCGCGGACGTCATCACGCAGGATGACTTCTACCGCCCCGATCACCAGCTGATTTTCGCCGCCATCGGCACGCTCGCAGGCGAGGGCAAGCCCTGCGACGTGGTGACGGTGTCCCAGCATCTGGAGCGCACCGGCAAGCTCGAGCCGGCCGGCGGGCTCGCCTACCTGAGCTCGGTGGCGCGCGATACCCCCACGGCCGCCAACGTTCGCGCCTACGCGGACATCGTGCGCGAGCGCTCGCTGCTGCGGCAGCTGATCCGCGCCGGCACCGACATCGCCGCCGCGGTGTTCAACAACGACGGCGAG
>VBNP01000010.1 GCA_005877965.1 Gammaproteobacteria bacterium
CGTAGTGACTGCCGGTGGTGCCGGCGGGTCCGGGTGTGGTGTGCGGCTCGTTGGCGAACGCCACCACGATCCGCGGCGGCTGTGAGGCGGGCGCCGCGCTGGGCGGCGCAGCGAGAGCGGTGCCACCCAGAAGCGCAAGGCACAGGAGGCCGGCGCGCATGAAGGCGCACATTACGGTTCCCGTGTGCGCCGTCCCTGCGCGCCCTGGGACTCCTCGGTCCCCGTCAGCGGTTCGACCCAGCGCACCCGCGGGTCGGCGCGCAGGCGCGCCGCGGCAGTGACCGGCGCGATGCCGAACACTCCAGTCGTTCCCGGACCCTCGACCACGCGCGCGCCGGCCGAGCGCAGTATTTCCTCCATCTCCCCGACCGGCAGCGAGCGGTCGAAGGCGATGTGCAGGACGCCGGGCGTGCCGCCCGCGGCCGTGGTGTGGGTGGCGTAGCGCGGCAGCGACCAGCGGTAGGCGGTGCCTGCAAAAGCGGCGAGCCCGATGGCCAGCACGAAGCTCGCGGCCCAGGCCAGTCCCGGCGGCCGCCATGCGACCGCGCGCCCCGCGGGAGCGTCCCTGCGGCCGAGCGGCCGCTCCTGCGGCCTCGCGGGCGCACGGCCGTCGATGCGCTCCATCAGCTTGCGGAACGACGGTCCGGGCGCGTAGGTCACGCGCTCCGGTTCGGTCAACACCTGGCACATGAGGCGCTGCCGCGCGAGCTCCTGCGTGCAGGCCGCACACTCGCGCAGGTGCTCCTCCGCGCCGGCGCGCTCGGCGTGCGACAGCCGGCCATTTGCCAGCCACGGCAGCAGCAGCCAGCACTCTTCGTGACCGCAAGAGCTGCTCGCCATCATGACTGACGCTCCTGCGCGGCCTGCCGCCCCGCGCCGTGCGGCGCGGGCACGCCGGCGCCGGCAAGCTGCGGCAGCAGCTTCTGCAGTTTCGCGCGCGCGTGAAACAGTCGTGTCTTCACGGTGTTCACCGGACAACCCATGATCGTTGCGATCTCTTCGCAGGAATACCCCAGCTCGTAGCACAGCTCCACGCCCAGGCGCTGCTCGACCGGCAGCTGCTCGAGCGCCTGCTCCAGCCAGTCGCGCAGCTCCTCGGTACGGAACGGCTCGTCGCTCGTGAGTGCCAGGGACTCGGCCTCCAGGTTCTGCCGCCCGAAGCGTGCGGAGGAACGCAGCGCATTGCGCGCCTTGCGGTAGGCAATGCCCAGAATCCACGTCGAGGGCTGGGAGTCGCCGCGGAAGTCGCGCGCCTTGCGCCACACGACCCAGAAGGTGTCGTTGATGACCTCCTCCGCCAGGTCGAAGCGGTGCGTGAGGCGCGTCAGGAAGCGCGCCATGCGGCGGTGGTACAGGTTATAGAGCTCTTCGAACGCCTTGCGGTCGCCGTTCGCGATGCGCGCCATGAGATCCACCTCACGCGCCACCGAGGCCGACCCGCGGTATGTCGGTTCCACCATGCCCCTGTCGCTGTAACTCGTCGGCTTCATTCCACACCCTTTGCCACGGTAAGTGGCCCGCCGGCCGTCGCGGGTTCAAAAACCGCTCCCGACGACTATCCGCCGAGCGGCGTACGCGGTCAAAAGCGCCAGCTCACGGTGCCGGCGACGCGGTGACTTGCGACCGGGTAAGGGAACAACTCCCGCGCCTGCTTGCGGGCGAGGAAGTAGCCGATGTCCAGCCGCCAGCGGCGTCGCTCGTACGCGAGGCCCGCGTTGCCGTACGCATAGCCGGTGGCGGCCTGCCGGCGCGGACCGGTGCCGCTCGAGCGGTAGTAGCCGGCGCCGCCGGTGACGAACAGCCCCTCACCGATCAGCCATTGCCCCGTGGTTTCGGCGATCCCCGCCGGGCTGCGGCTGAGGCGCGAGTAGTACCAGTAGCGCACCGCATTGGGAATCGCGGACACCGACAGCGTCCAGCGGTCGAGCCAGGTGAGCGTGCCCGAGATCTCCTGGTAGTCGTCGGACGACTCCTGGGGCCCGCCCACGAAATAGTGGCTGCGCACGCTGACGGTCGCGTTCCAGGTGCTGCCGAGTTCAACGCGCCGCCCGAGGTAGATCTCGAAGTCGTAGCCGCCCCCGGGCTCCAGAGCATGGTCGCGGGTCGAGGTCCACGCGCCGGCGAAGGTGCCCTGCGGCGTGTCGGCGTGCACATCCGCCTGCAGCGCCGCACGGCCGTTACTTTCCGAGACCCCGCGGTAGATGTAATCGCTGGTGACGGCGGCACTGCCGCCCCAGGAGAGCTCGGCCCCCAGGGTCGTGGCGGCCGCGTGCGGCGCGGCCACTGTCATGAGTGTCCACGTCAACAGCCATCGCGCCGGGGGGAGCTTGGCAGGGTGCGAATGAACCACGGATTGCCCTGTCGGTCGCAGTAAGTGTAGGGCCAAGCCCTCGCAGACGGTATTGACGCGGTGGGGGTGCTCGCCCGCTTACCGCTCCCGGCGGCGGTATGCAAGCCACTACGGGCGTCCGGACGTATAATTGCAGTATCTATGGAGACATTACCCCCGGCCGAAAGCGCCGTAGTGCAGCGCATCGCGTCGGATCTGAAAGGACGTCCCGGACCGCTCCTGGAAGTGTTGCACGCCATCCAGGCCGCTCTTGGCTATGTTCCCGGCGCCGCCGTTCCCATCGTTGCCGAGGTCCTGAACCTCTCGCGCGCGGAAGTGCATGGCGTCGTCACCTTTTATCACTACTTTCGCCGCTCCCGCCCCGGCGCCCACGCGGTGAGCGTCTGCCAGGCCGAGTCCTGCCAGTCGATGGGCGCGGAAGCGCTGACGGCACACGCGCGCCGCCGCCTGGGCATCGACTTTCACCAGACCAGCGCCGACGGGCGCTTCTCGCTCGAGCCCGTCTATTGTCTGGGCAATTGCGCCTGCTCGCCCGCGGTCATGATCGACGGACAGCTCTATGGCCGGGTCACGCCCGAGCGCTTCGATGCGCTGCTCGCAGACCGTGCCCCCTCGCCATGACAGCGCTGGTGTACGTACCGATCGACGCGGGCGCCCTGTCCCTCGGGGCCGGCGAGGTAGCGCGCGCGATTACTGAGGAAGCCGCGCGCCGCCGAGCCGCCGTCAAGGTGGTGCGCAACGGCTCGCGCGGAGCCTACTGGCTCGAGCCGCTCATCGAAGTGCTGACGCCTCGCGGGCGCCTGGCGTACGGCCCCGTCACGATCGCCGACGTCGCCGGCCTTTTCGACGCGGACTTCCTCAACGGCGGCTCACACGCTCTGTCCCTTGGAGCCACGGAGGCGATCCCCTGGCTCAAGGGTCAGCAGCGCCTGACCTTCGAGCGCGTGGGCGTCATCGACCCCACGAGCGTGGCGGATTATGTGAAGCACGGCGGCTACCAGGGGCTCACCCGCGCGCTGTCCATGGAGCCGGCGGCGGTGGTGCAGGCGATCACGACTTCCGGTCTGCGCGGACGCGGCGGGGCGGCCTTCCCGACCGGCATCAAATGGAAGACGGTGCTCGATCAGCCGGCGGGGCAGAAGTACGTCACCTGCAACGCCGACGAGGGCGACTCCGGCACCTTCGCCGATCGCATGCTGATGGAAGGCGATCCGCTGACCCTGATCGAGGGCATGACCATCGCCGGCATCGCGGTGGGGGCGACCCAGGGCTACATCTATCTGCGCGCCGAGTACCCGCACGCGTTGCGCGCGCTGCGCACCGCCATCGCCGCCGCCCACCAGGCGCGCTACCTCGGGAGCGATGTCGCCGGCTCGGGCAAGCGCTTCGAGCTCGAGGTGCGGCTCGGCGCCGGCGCCTATATCTGCGGCGAAGAGACCTCGATGCTCGAGAGCCTCGAGGGCCGGCGCGGCGAGGTGCGCGTGCGACCGCCCTTGCCGGCGATCAAGGGCCTGTTCGGCCAACCGACCATCGTGAACAACGTCGTGACGCTCGCGAGCGTGCCGTGGATCCTGCAGCACGGCGCAGACGCCTATGCGAACTTCGGCATGGGCAAATCGCGCGGCACGCTGCCGATACAGCTCGCCGGCAACATCCGCCGCGCCGGCCTGGTGGAGCGCGCTTTCGGGCTCACCCTGCGCGAGCTGCTGTACGACTACGGCGGCGGCAGCGCCACCGGCAGACCGATCCGCACCGTGCAGGTCGGCGGGCCGCTCGGCGCCTACATTCCCGCGTCGCAGTTCGATACCGCGGTCGACTACGAAGCCCTCGCCGGGATCGGGGCGATGCTCGGTCACGGCGGCATCGTGGTGTTCGACGACAGCGTCGACATGGCGCGCATGGCGCGCTACGCGATGGAATTCTGCGCCATCGAATCCTGCGGGAAATGCACGCCGTGCCGGATCGGCTCGACGCGCGGGGTCGAAGTCATCGACCGGATTCTCGAGGGTGTCGACGGCGAGCGGAACGTGCGGCTGCTGGAGGAGCTGTGCGAGCTCATGGTGCAGGGATCGCTGTGCGGGCTGGGGGGCATGGCACCGTTCCCGGTGCAGAGCGCACTCAGGCATTTCAGGGAAGACTTTCGCGCGCGGGTCAGGTAAGGCGACGAGCGAGTAAGGCGACGAGCGAGTAAGGCGGCGAGCGAGTAAGGCGGCGAGCGAGTAGGACGACGAGCGAGGAGAAACATGTACGCGATAGATTACGAGGACTTCGGCACTCCACCGCCCGTAAACGGCGCCGGCGCCGTCACGGTCGAGGTCGACGGCCGTGCGGTCAGCGTTCCGGAAGGGACCTCCATCATGCGCGCCGCGGCGCTCGCCGGGGTCAAGGTGCCGAAGCTGTGCGCGACCGACACGCTCAAGGCGTTCGGCTCCTGCCGGCTGTGCCTGGTGGAGATCGAGGGCCGCAAGGGCTACCCCGCTTCGTGCACCACCACCGTGGCCGCGGGCATGAAGATCCGCACCCAGTCCGAGAAGCTGTTGCAGCTGCGCCGTGGCGTGATCGACCTGTACGTCTCGGATCATCCCCTCGAGTGCGCCAGCTGCCCGGCGGACGGTCACTGCGAGCTGCAGGACATGGCGGACAGCGTCGGCATCACCGCCAGCTCCTACGCGCGCGGCGCCATGCACCGTCCCATGGCGACCGACGAGAGCAATCCGTACTTCGCCTTCGACCCCACGCTGTGCATCGTGTGCTCGCGCTGCGTGCGGGCGTGCGACGAGGTGCAGGGCACCTTCGCACTCACCATTCAGGGCCGCGGCTTCGAGTCCAAGGTGGCGGCGAGCCAGGACCAGCCGTTCCTGGAATCCGAGTGCGTCTCCTGCGGCGCGTGCGTGGAGGCCTGCCCGACCGCGGCGCTCACGGAGAAATCGATCATCGGCTTAGGGACACCCGAGCGTGCCGTGACCACGACCTGCGCCTATTGCGGCGTGGGCTGCGGCTTCAAGGCGGAGCTGCGCGGCGAGGGCGCGGACGTGGAGGTGGTGCGCATGGCGCCGGACCGCGACGGCCTTGCCAACCACGGTCACGCCTGCATCAAGGGGCGCTTCGCCTGGGGCTATGCCACGCACGCCGACCGCATCACCAAGCCGATGATCCGCAAGAGCATCCGCGATGAGTGGCGCGAGGTCTCCTGGGAAGAGGCGATCGGCTACGCCGCCGGCGAGCTGCGCCGCATCCAGGCGAAGTACGGCCGCGATTCGATCGGCGGCATCACCTCCTCGCGCTGCACCAACGAGGAGACCTTCCTGGTGCAGAAGCTGGTGCGGGCCGCCTTCGGCACCAACAACGTCGACACCTGCGCGCGCGTCTGCCACTCGCCGACCGGCTACGGGCTGAAGAACACGCTGGGAGAGTCCGCCGGCACCCAGGCGTTCGATTCCGTCATGAAGGCGGACGTGATCCTGATCATCGGCGCGAACCCCACCGATGGGCACCCGGTGTTCGCCTCGCAGCTGAAGCGCCGCCTGCGCCAGGGCGCCAAGCTCATCATCGCCGACCCGCGCGAGATCGCACTGGTGCGCACGCCGCACATCGAGGCCGACGCGCATCTGCAGCTCAAGCCCGGCACCAACGTCGCGCTCCTTAATGCGCTCGCGCACGTGGTCGTGACCGAGGGCCTCGTGAAGGAGGCCTACGTGGCCGAGCGCTGCGAGCCGGACTCGTTCGCCAGGTGGAAGGCGTTCGTCGCCGAGGAGCGCAATTCGCCGGAAGGCTCGGAAGCCATCACCGGGGTGCCGGCCGAGCGCGTGCGGCGCGCGGCGCGCCTGTACGCCACCGCCGGCAACGGCGCCATCTACTACGGCCTGGGGGTGACGGAACACAGCCAGGGCACGACCGCCGTCATGGGCATCGCCAACCTCGCCATGGCCACCGGCAACCTCGGCCGCGAGGGCGTGGGCGTCAGCCCGCTGCGCGGTCAGAACAACGTGCAGGGCTCGTGCGACATGGGCTCCTTCCCCCACGAGTTCAGCGCCTACCGCCACGTGTCCGATCCGGTCGTGCGCAAGTCGTTCGAAGAGGTCTGGGGGGTGCAGCTGCAGTCCGAACCGGGCCTGCGCATTCCCAACATGTTCGAGGCGGCGCTCGATGGCACTTTCAAGGGGATGTACGTGCAGGGCGAGGACTTCGTGCAGTCCGACCCCAACACGCACCACGTGAGCGCGGCGATGGCTTCGCTCGAATGCGTCATCGTGCAGGACCTGTTCCTCAACGAGATCGCGAAGTTCGCGCACGTGTTTCTGCCCGGCTCCTCGTTCCTCGAGAAGGACGGCACCTTCACCAATGCCGAGCGACGCACCTCGCTGGTGCGCAAAGTCATCGAGCCTCTGGGCGGTTATCAGGACTGGCAGATCACCTGCCTGCTGTCCGAGGCGCTCGGCTATCCGATGCACTACGAGCACGCCAGCGAGATCATGGAGGAGATCGCACGCCTCACGCCGACCTTCGCCGGCATGAGCTTCGAGAAGATCGAGCGGCTGGGGAGCATCCAGTGGCCGTGCAACGACGCCGCTCCCGAGGGTACCCCGACCATGCACGTGCAGCAGTTCGTGCGCGGCAAGGGCAAGTTCTGGCCGACCGAGTACGTGCCGACCAGCGAGCGCTCGACCAGCCGTTTCCCGCTGATCCTCACCACCGGTCGCATCCTGACGCAATACAACGTCGGTGCGCAGACGCGCCGCACCAACAATGTCCTGTGGCATACCGAGGACGTGCTGGAGATCCATCCGCACGACGCCGAGGTGCGCGGCATCAGCGACGGGGACTGGGTGGGACTCACCAGCCGCGCCGGCGAGACCGTGCTGCGCGCCAAGGTTTCCGAGAAGATCGCCCCGGGCGTGGTGTACACCACGTTCCATTTCCCGGAGACCAATGCCAACGTGGTCACGACCGAGAACTCCGACTGGGCGACCAACTGCCCCGAGTACAAGGTCACCGCGGTCGAGGTGGTGCTGGTCAACCAGAAGGACGCGTGGCAGAAGCGCGCGCAGGCCGAGCGCGCCGCACCCAGACCGGCCCGCAAGCGCAAGCAGGATCGCGCGCCCGCCTGAGCGAGGCGCCGCCTGCAGCCTGAGCGCGCGATGAGCACGGAACCGGTGGCAGGGGCGCAAGCGCCGGGAGCGGTCAGCGCGGAACTCGCCGTCGAGCGCTGGTCGCGCGGCGCCATCGCCCGCACCACGGACCTGGTGGCGGAGGAGGCGCCGGTAGCGCTGGTCTATCACGAGGTCCCGCACGTCGTGATGCTGGCGACGCCGGCGGATCTGGAGGACTACGCGGTCGGATTCACGCTGAGCGAAGGCCTGGTGGCGCGCGCGGAGGAAATCCGCGGCGTGGAGGTCAGCTACGGCGCACTGTCCGCGGACGTGCACATCACGGTCGCCTGGGAGCGGTTCACGCAGTTGCTGCAGCGCCGCCGCAACCTCACCGGTCGCACCGGCTGCGGCCTGTGCGGGGCGGAGAGCGCCGCGGATGCCATCCGCGAGTGCGCACCCGTGCCTGCGGGGGTGAGCGTCACGACGGCCGATCTGCACGCCGCGATCGGGGAGTTGTCGGGCCGGCAGCCGATCAATGCCCGCACCGGCAGCGTGCACGCGGCGGCGTGGGTCGTCCCGGGAGAGGGGATCAAAGTGGTGCGTGAGGATGTCGGCCGGCACAATGCGCTCGACAAGACCATCGGGGCGCTGTCGCGCGCGCACGCGGATTTCACCGCGGGTTATATGCTGATCACCAGCCGCGCCAGCTACGAGATGGTGCAGAAGTGCGCCACCGTCGGCATCTCGCTGCTGGTCGCGCTGTCGGCACCGACGGCGTTCGCGGTACGCCTGGCGCAGCGCGCCGGGCTCACGCTGGTGGCGTTCGCGCGCGCCGACCAGCATGTCGTGTACGCGCACCCGCAGCGGCTCAAATAGCCCTCGAGTATATGAACATCGATCTGCTCATCAAGATGACCAACGAGATCGGCGCGTTTTTCGCCGGCACCGCGGAGGCGCCGGACGCGGCGCGGGCGGTGGCCAATCACCTCAAGCGCTACTGGGAACCGCGCATGCGGGCGCAGATGATCAGCTACTTCGAGCAGCGTAACGGCGCGGGCCTCACCGAGCTCGCCCGGAACGCCGTCGCGCTGATGGTGGCCGACAGCAAAGCTCAACCAGCCGCGGGCGCCGTTTCGCCGGGCGCCAAGACATGAAGGCCGCCCGGTCGGGACGGGCGCTGATCTGCGGCTCACTGGCGTTCGACACCATCATGGTGTTCGGCGACCGTTTCGCCAATCACATCCTGCCCGACAAGATCCACATCCTGAACGTCGCGTTCCTGGTGCCCCAGCTGCGCCGCGAATACGGCGGTTGCGCCGGCAACATCGCCTACAATTTGAAGCTGCTCGGCGACATCGCCTATCCCATGGCCACCGCGGGGCGCGACTTCGGTCCCTACCGGGAATGGATGGCGAGCGCCGGCGTGCCCGACGATCACGTCACGGTCATCGATTCAGAGCTCACCGCCCAGGCGTTCATCACCACCGATCTCGACGACAATCAGATCACCGCGTTCCATCCGGGAGCGATGCAGCATGCGCACGTCAACCGTGTAACGCAGGCGCGTGACATCGCCATCGGCATCGTCGCGCCCGATGGGCGCGAGGGCATGATCGAGCACGCCGCGCAGTTCGCCGCGGCGCGCATCCCCTTCATTTTCGATCCCGGTCAGGGGCTGCCGATGTTCAGCGCCGCGGAGCTGGCGCGCTTCGTTTCCCAGGCGACCTGGGTCACCGTGAACGACTACGAGTGGCAGCTGCTGCAGCAGAAGACCGGCTGGAGCGTGGGCGAGCTCACGCAGCGCGTGGCCGCGCTCATCGTGACGCGCGGCGCGGCCGGCTCGGTCATTCATACCCGCGATCAGGAGATCGCGATCCCGTGCGCGCAGGCAGCGGCCGTGGTGGATCCCACCGGATGCGGTGACGCCTATCGTGCCGGTCTCATTCACGGCCTGCTGCACGGTCTTGACTGGCCGAGCACCGGACAGATTGCCTCCCTCATGGGCGCCATCAAGATCGAGTCGCGCGGCACGCAGAATCATCACTTTACACGCGCCGAATTCGACGCGCGGCTGGCGGGGGCCTTCGCCCCGGCGCCTAGCCACGGCCGCGGCCACCTGGGTTAAACTCACCTGCCTTGGCGCTTAGATTGCGGCGGAACGAGTTCCATGGCGAATGACTATCTGTTTACCTCCGAGTCGGTCTCCGAAGGCCACCCGGACAAGATCGCGGACCAGATCTCGGATGTGGTGCTGGACGCGATCCTCGCGGTGGATGCGCGCGGTCGCGTCGCCTGCGAGACCCTCGTCAAGACCGGGGTGGTGATCGTCGCCGGCGAGGTCACCACCTCTGCGTGGGTCGACGTCGAAGCCCTGGTGCGCAGGACGGTGCTGGACATCGGCTACAACTCCTCGGACATGGGATTCGACGGCGCCAGCTGCGGCGTGCTGAACCTGATCGGCAAACAGTCTCCCGACATCGCCCAGGGCGTGGATCGCAAGGATGAGCGCAAGCAGGGAGCGGGCGACCAGGGACTGATGTTCGGCTACGCCACCAACGAGACCGATGTGCTGATGCCGGCGCCGATCACCCTCGCCCATCGCCTGGTCAAGCGCCAGGCCCAGGTGCGCAAGGCCGGCAAGCTTCCCTGGCTGCGTCCGGACGCGAAGAGTCAGGTCACGCTGCGCTACGAGGAGGCGAAGCCGGTGGGTCTGGAGGCGGTGGTACTGTCAACCCAGCACAGCCCCGAAGTCTCCACCAAGGCGCTGCGCGAGGCGGTGATGGAGGAGATCCTCAAGCCCGTCCTGCCGGCGGAATGGGTGGACAAGCGCACCAAGTACCACATCAACCCGACCGGACGCTTCGTGATCGGCGGACCGGTCGGGGACTGCGGACTCACGGGGCGCAAGATCATCGTCGACACCTACGGCGGCTACGCCCGCCACGGCGGCGGCGCGTTCTCGGGCAAGGACCCCTCCAAGGTCGATCGGTCGGCCGCGTATGCCGCGCGCTATGTCGCCAAGAACATCGTGGCGGCGGGGCTCGCGGAGCGCTGCGAGGTGCAGGTGTCCTACGCCATCGGCGTCGCCGAGCCGACTTCGATCATGGTGGAGACCTTCGGCACCAGCCGCCTGTCGCGCGAGCGCCTGACGCAGCTCATCCGCAAGCACTTCGACCTGACACCCTACGGTCTGCGGGAGATGCTCGACCTGCTGCGCCCGATCTACCAGAAGACCGCGGCCTACGGACACTTCGGCCGCACCGAGCCGGAGTTCACCTGGGAGCGCACCGATCTCGCCGAGACGTTGGCTGCCGAGGCCAAGGACGTGCGCGCAGCCTGAAGCACAGCAATCAGCCGCATCGCGGCAGCCACGCCTGCTGAGGAGCGTTGCGACAGACCGGTGCGCGAACACGCGCCGCGCCTGCCAGGCTCAGCAGACCTCGGGTCATCCATACGGCGCTCACTCTGTCATTCGGAGTATCGAGCATGAACGCCACATTGAAGACCGCCGCCAGCACGAGCGACTACAAGGTCGCCGACCTGGCACTCGCCGACTTCGGCCGCAAGGAGATCGCGATCGCGGAGACCGAGATGCCCGGTCTCATGGCGATACGCGAGGAGTTCGCGCGCACTCAGCCTCTGAAGGGGGCCCGCATCTCCGGCTCGCTCCACATGACCATCCAGACCGCGGTGCTCATCGAGACGCTGCAGGCGCTCGGGGCCCAGGTGCGCTGGGCTTCGTGCAATATCTTCTCCACTCAGGATCACGCCGCCGCCGCCATCGCCGCGCGCGGCACCGCGGTGTTCGCCTGGAAGGGCGAGTCGCTCGAGGACTACTGGGAGTACACGCACCGGATCTTCGAGTGGCCCGACGGCGGCTACTCCAGCATGATTCTCGACGACGGCGGTGACGCGACGCTGCTGCTGCACCTGGGCGTGAAAGCCGAGGGCGACCCCGGCGTGATCGCCAAGCCGGGCAGCGACGAGGAGCGCGCACTGTTCGCGGCGATCCGCGCCCGGCTCAAGAGCGATCCGCGCTGGTATTCCACGCGCATCCGTCAAATCCGGGGCGTAACCGAGGAAACCACTACCGGGGTGAAGCGTCTGTACAGGATGGCGAAGGAGGGCACACTCGCGTTCCCTGCGATCAACGTGAACGACTCGGTCACCAAGAGCAAGTTCGACAACCTGTACGGGTGCCGCGAGTCGCTGGTGGATGCCATCAAGCGGGCCACCGACGTCATGGTGGCGGGCAAGATCGCCGTGGTGTGCGGTTACGGGGATGTCGGCAAGGGCTGCACCCAGGCTCTGCGGGCGCTGTCGGCCCAGGTGTGGGTGACCGAGATCGATCCGATCTGCGCGCTGCAGGCGGCCATGGAAGGCTATCGCGTCGTCACCATGGAGTACGCGGCCGACAAGGCCGATATCTTCGTCACGGCGACCGGCAACTTTCACGTGATCACCCACGATCACCTGCTGCGCATGAAGCACAACGCCATCGTGTGCAACATCGGCCACTTCGACAACGAGATCGACGTCGCGAGCCTGAAGCGCTACCCGTGGGAGAACATCAAGCCCCAGGTCGACCACGTCATCCTGCCGGACGGCCGGCGGCTCATCCTGCTGGCGGAAGGCAGGCTGGTGAACCTCGGCTGTGGCACCGGCCACCCGAGTTACGTGATGAGCTCGAGCTTCGCAAATCAGACGATCGCGCAGGTGGAGCTGTTCAGCCACCCGGGGAAGTATCCGGTGGGCGTCCATGTATTGCCCAAAGAGCTGGACGAGAAAGTGGCGCGGCTGCAGCTGAAGAAGCTCGACGTACAGCTCTCGTCGCTCACTGAGAGCCAAGCGCGCTACATAGGCGTGGACAAATCCGGTCCCTACAAACCCGATCGCTACCGCTACTGATGAGCGCTCCAACAGCCAACGCCGGAGCCGCCGCCGGGCACACCGCAGCGGCGCTGCCGCGTACCGCAGGCGGCGCGGTACTGCTCGACGGCAAGATGGTCGCCGCCCGGGTGCGCGCCGCGGTCGCGGCGCGTGCGGCGCGCTTCGCCGCGCGCCACGGACGGCGACCCGGACTCGCGGTGGTGCAGGTGGGCGAAGATCCGGCCTCGAGCGTGTACGTGCGCAACAAGCGCAGCTCCTCGCAGGAGGCCGGAATCGAGTCCTTCGCGCACGACCTGCCAGTGAGCACCAGCGAAGGGCAGATTCTCGCGCTCATCAACGCGCTCAATCACGACGAGCGCGTCGACGGCATCCTGGTGCAGCTACCCCTGCCTGCGGGGGTGGATACCAACCGCGTGATGGACGCCGTCGACCCCGTCAAGGACGTCGACGGGTTCCATCCGCTGAACACGGGGCTGTTGGCGCAGAAGAGGCCGAGACTGCGTCCCTGTACGCCGCTCGGGGTGATCCGGCTCGCGCAGGAGTACGGCTTGGCGCTCCCGGGCCTGCGCGCGACCGTGGTGGGCGCTTCCAACATCGTCGGCCGGCCCCTGGCGCTGGAACTGCTGCTGGCGCGTGCGACCGTGACCGTGTGCCACACGGGAACCCGCGACCTCAGGGCCGAAGTCGAGCGCGCCGAGCTCCTGGTGGCCGCGGTCGGCAAAGCCGGCTTCATCCCCGGGGACTGGATCCGTCCCGGGGCTGCGGTATTCGACGTGGGGATCAACCGCACCGCCTCCGGCAAACTCGTCGGCGATGTCGAATTCGAGCGTGCGGCCGAGCGCGCCGGCTGGATCACCCCCGTGCCCGGCGGCCTGGGCCCCATGACCATCGCGATGCTGCTCTCCAACGCGGTCGATGCCGCCTGCCTCCGGACCGGCACCCCGGTGTGACGGTGCGCGGCTGCCCCTCAGCGGCCGCCTCGTCATGTTGGCGGCCGCGTGTGTCGTCTATCGCCGACGCCCGCACATCATCGACCCAGTCACCCTGCCCGCGAGGCCGCCGGCGCGACGCTTACAAGCTCGTGCATTGGACCCGACCCCCGGTGAGTTGCAGCACATCCGCGCGGCGTTTTTTCCAGCGCAGTCAGTCCTGATCACCTACATGCTCACCTACATGCTTGCAGCGCGTGGCGCAGGACGGTGCACCGCGGGCACGGGCGCGGCAACAAGATACTGACGGCACGCTGCGCCGAAGCAACATCTAACCCCTGACAGTGCCCTGGCCGCGACATTTCCAACATGTTATGATCGCGCGCTCGTGACCGGTGTATCATGATCAGTCCGCCCCTCCGTTGGGTGATTGTGGAGTAGGAACGATGGCAAGACGTCCACCGAACGATGGCGCCTCCTGGAGCGCCCGTGAACTGAAGACTCTGAAGGCACTCGCGAAGGCGGGAACCCCAACCGGACAGGTCGCCAAGAAGCTCGGGCGCACAGCGGCTGCGGTTCAGCAGAAGGCGATGCGCGCGGGCATCTCCTTCAGAGCGGCGAAGCGCTCGGGAGCCAGGAGAAAGAAGTAACGGGGTGCGGGTTTTGGTTTTTCAGGCCCGGGCGCCCGCCGCGGCGGCGGTGCGCCCGGGCGGTGCGTTCGCAGCCGATCCGGAAGACGACGGCCTGTAAGGGCGGGCCCTGGCTCCCTGACAATACCGGCTCCCCGGGCGATCGGCGTCAGCCAGCAACGAAGGGGCGCAGGCATGCTCAGGCTCATCCGGCTCACGTGGGTTCCCGTGGCACTGCTCCTGGGCGCCTGCGATGTGCAGGTGCACGATGAAACGGCGGCCGCATATCCGGCCAACCACGACATCGGGATGTACGACATCAAGGCGACCGTGACGCGCGATGCGCTGGTGACGCCCGGATCGGTCTTCCTGTTTGCGCTCGGCGACAATCAGAAGATTCCACTCACCCAGGAGGGCTCCGAGTGGCGCGGGTTGTATTCGGTGCGCTGTCAGAGCAGCTTCCCGCTGCAGATCCTGGCGGAGTGGAAGCTGCAGGGGCTGGCGGTGCGCCACAAGCTGGTGCCGCCGCAACCCCGGCAGATCAGACTTATCGAGCCATCGCTCGCCTACACGGCAAGTTTCGACTCCTCAGGCAAGGCGCCCAAGGGCGGCTGGCTGGGGAGCGTGCAGTATCGTTTCGTGACCGTGCCGAGCGCGCAGATCACCGGGGCACGGGTCGACCCGTCGAGCGAGGCTCCGGCGGACGTCAAGTCCGCGAAGGCCATCTCGGTACTGACGCCGTTTCCGGTCGTGGCCGGCTGTGGCGACCGGGCGGAGATCCGCCTGGCGACGACCGACCCGCACGCGCACGGCACGCTGGTCATCGACACCGATCATCCGACCGTGCCACACTGGCAGACGAGGGTGGAGTTCTCGCCGAAATGAGCGGCGTGACGGGACACGCGCGCGCGCTCAGCGCTGCCGCCGCAGTGGCGCTCATGGCATGGACGGGAGCGGCCGCAAGTGCCGCGGGCGCGGCGCCCGCCGCAGCGCCCGCTGTAGCGCCGCTCAAGATCGGCATCATCGGCGCCGGCCACATCGGCGGTACGCTCGCCTCACTGTGGGTGAAAGCGGGCCACGAGGTGCTGGTGTCTTCGCGTCATCCCGGGCAGCTCGAGGGGCTGGTGCGCTCGCTCGGACCCGGGGCCCGGGCGGGTACGCCGCGCGAGGCGGCGCTGTTCGGCAATGTCGTGCTGATCTCGGTGCCCTACGGGGCGCTGCCGCAGATCGGGCGTGACCTGAAGGCCGAGCTCAGCGGAAAGATCGTGCTCGACACCGGCAATCCCTATCCGCAGCGCGATGGCGACATGGCGGTGCAGGCACGTCGCCAGGGCACCGGCGTGAGCTCGGCGGAGTTTCTGCCGGGGGTGCGCCTGGTGCGGGCATTCAACGCCATAAATTCCGGGGACCTCGCGAGCCAAGCGCACCGCGGCGGCGAGCGGATCGCCATTCCGCTCGCCGGGGACGACAGCCAGGCGCTCGAGGTGGCACAGCGCCTGGTGAGAGATGCGGGCTTCGAGCCCGTGGTCGTCGGGCCGCTCGCCCGCGCGCGCGAGTTCGATGTCGGGACGGCGGTCTACACCCGCCTCATGACCGCGGCGCAGCTGCGGCAGGCACTCGGACTCAAACGCGCTAGGTGACCGGCGGCGGCTGACGCTCAACCTTCGGCAGCCGCTCGTCGAAGCACGCCCAGCTCGGCGCGCTCGAGCTCCAGATGGTCACGCTGGGCTTGACGATCTCGGGGTCGTCGAGCGTGCCGGCGCGCACGAAGATCAGGTGCGGCCGCGCTTCCGAGTCGCTGAACAGATGCGTTCCGCAGGCCGGACAGAAGCGCCGGTGCGACACGTTGCCGCTGTCGGCGATCAGACAGTAGTCGCGCGGCTCACCGCTCACCGTCAACGCGGCGCTCGGGAAGCAGGCGTTCACGGTAGCGCTGCCGGCGCCGATGTACTGGCAGACGCGGCACCAGCAGATGCGGGTGACGACGGGCGCGGCGCTGATCGAGTAACGGACCGCCCTGCACAGGCAGCCACCGGTAGTTTCCATCGCTTACCTCCTCGCCTCCTCGGCCGGGAATGCTCGCAGCAGCGAGCATGGCGGAAGGGAGTGCACCGGAGTGACGCGAACTCGAATCCGAACGTCTTGAAAAATGTGCCCGCGCTGAAAAAGTTGGGCCGCTCGGGAGCGCGTTCAATCCGGTGCGATGAGGAGTATCCTGCAGCCGCCCTGAACGCTTGGTGAATAACTTGTCGGCGTGAGCGGCGTGTCGCGCGGCGGAGCCACAGGCGCATGTCCCCGAAGAGGTAAAACCCCCATGGCTGCGCAAGACACGGGGACGGCGGGGGGTGCGAAGCCGCATCTGTCATTCTGGCAGATCTGGAACATGTGCTTCGGATTCCTCGGTCTGCAGTTCGGCTTCGCCCTGCAGAACGCCAACGTCAGTCGCATATTCCAGACACTCGGCGCCGGTCTCGAGCAGATACCGTTGCTGTGGATCGCGGCTCCTTTTACCGGGCTGCTGGTGCAGCCGCTGATCGGCTATTTCTCCGACCGCACCTGGACGCGGCTCGGTCGCCGCCGACCGTACTTTCTAGGTGGGGCAGTGCTCGCCGCGGCCGCCATGGTGCTGATGCCGCGCTCGCTGACTCTGTGGATGGCGGCGGCGCTGCTGTGGCTGCTCGATGCCGCCATCAATGTGTCCATGGAGCCGTTCCGCGCGTTCGTGGGTGATCAGCTGAACCCCAACCAGCGACCGGCCGGTTACTCGATGCAGAGCTTCTTCATCGGTGTCGGCGCGGTGGTGGCGAGCATGCTGCCATGGCTCCTGGATCGGGCGGGTGTCAGCAACCACACCGCTGCAACCCCTGGAAGCCCCGGGATCCCGGATACCGTTCGCTACGCGTTCGAGATCGGCGCCGGCGTGCTGCTGCTGGCCATCGCCTGGACCACGCTGCGCTCGCGTGAATACCCACCGCAGACGCTGCTGTCCTTCGACGATGCCGTGCCCGCCGGCGCCGCCGATGCCCTCGACCCGCGGCGCGAGCGGCGCAGGGGGCTCGGCTGGGGTCTCGGCGCAATTGCCGGCCTCACGCTGGTCGCGCTGTGGCGACTGGATCCGCAGCTGTATTTGCTGTGCGCCGGAGCGCTGCTGTGGGGTGTGGCTCAGTGGCTGCACGGCCGGGGAGTGCCGCCGGGGCTGTTCGCCAGCATCATGGGCGATCTGGCGACCATGCCGCGGGCGATGCGGCGTCTCGCGCCGGTGCAGTTTTTTTCCTGGCTGGCGCTGTTCTCGATGTGGATCTACACCACCGCGGCCGTGGCCCAGGTGCACTACGGCACCAGCGATCCTCACTCGGCCGCGTTCAACCGGGGCGCGAACTGGGTGGGCGTGCTGTTCGCCGCCTATAACGGCTTTGCCGCGCTCGCCGCGGTGGTCATTCCCCTGATGGTGCGCAGCTTCGGTCTGCGGCTGAGTCATCTGGTCAACGTCTGGCTCGGCGCCGCCGGGTTGCTGTCGTTCCTGGTGATCCGCGACCCGCACTGGCTGCTGCTCGCCATGGTGGGCATGGGTTTCGCGTGGGCCTCCATACTGTCTCTTCCCTACGCGCTGCTGTCTGACAGCCTGCCGGCGCAGAAGATGGGCCTGTACATGGGTGTCTTCAACTTCTTCATCGTCATTCCCCAGCTGGTTGCCGCGAGCATGCTGGGATTCCTGCTGCGGGTGATGTTTGGCGGCGCGCCGATCTACGCGCTGGTGCTCGGTGGGGTGAGTCTCATGCTGGCCGGGCTGCTGGTCCTGCGCGTCCCGCAGCCGGTAACCGAACGGGGCGGCGGGCGTGAACTTGGCGCGGCCTGAATTGCCAAACCATCGGGAGAAACGATGCCGTCCCTGTTACACCTAGGCCGGATTTCGATCGCCGCCGGTTTGCTGCTCGCGCCGGTGCTGCTCGCCGGGAAACTGTCGGCGATCGCGATCGACTTCCCACCGCGGCTCACGGCGAAACTGCAGCGCTATGGCACCGATGAGA
>VBNP01000171.1 GCA_005877965.1 Gammaproteobacteria bacterium
GTCCATGACCGGGCTGAAGACCTGGAAGTTGTTGCGGCCGCGGTCTTTCGCCTGGTACATCGCCGTGTCGGAGTGCCGCAGCAGCTCGCCCATATCGGCGCCGTCGTGCGGATACAGCGACACGCCGATACTCACGGTCGTCACCAGCGTGCGGCCGTCTACGACCATCGGGGCGCTGAGCGCCTGGTTGATGCGCTCGGCGGTCTCGCTGACCTGCCCGGTGTGCTGCACGCCCTTCAATATGACCACGAACTCATCCCCACCCATGCGCACCACGACATCCTCGACGCGCACGGTCGAGCGAACGCGCTGCGCGACGGTCTTCAGGAGCTTGTCGCCGGTCTCGTGTCCGCGCGAATCGTTGACGTGCTTGAAGCGATCGAGATCCAGGAACAGCACCGCGAGCATGCTGCCGGCCTTTTTGGCCTCTTCGATATCGCCCGGCAGGTGGGCCGCCAGATACAGCCGATTCGGCAGCCCGGTGAGCTGATCGTGGTGCGCGAGGTGATCCAGTTGCTGATGGCGCTCGAGCAGCTGCGTGTCGGCCTCGCGGCGCGCCGCGACGTCGTTGACCGCCACGCCGAACACCTGTTCCTCGCCGAGTGTCAGCCGATAACAGTTTGCCTCGACGTTGCGCTGTGATCCGTCCTTGCAGCGCTGGCGCATCTCGACCGGGAGGCGCGCGGTGGCGTCCAGGAGCTTGCCGACGAGAGCCCGTACATCGAGCCCCGCGGCGCTGAACAGATCGCCGAAGCGAAGCTGGCGAACCTCCTCGAGCGTAAACCCAAGGCTGTGCAGCGCGGCCGGGTTCGCGGCGACAATCTGCAGGGTGGCGGCGTTCAGGACCAGTGCGCCGGTCGGCCACTGCTCGAAGACAGCCTGGTGCGCGTCATCGGCGCGCGCCACCCGGCCGCCCGCCCGCGGCCGCAAGCGCCGCAGCCACCAGAACCCGATGGCCGCACCCGCAAGTACTCCCGCCAGTGCGCCCAAACCAAATGCCGACTGGTTCACACTCTACCTCGACACTACGTTCCAGAGTGTGGCGGATCGGGACGGCGCACGGCCGTGCGCTGTACACAGTTTGCGGGCCCGATATCACGCCGGCGGCGCGAGTGTGTCGAAAGTCACCCGGCACCGGGCGCCGCGCTCGATCTCGCACCCCGTTCCCCGCTCGATGACGGCGTTCTCGCCGAACGTGACCCCGCGCAGGTCCCGGTCGAAGCGGAATTTGCGTAAGGCCGGCAGCGGGTCCGTGGAGCGTTCCCCGGTGTTCGGGTCCAGGGATGGAATCGAGCAGCGCGTGCAGGGCTTCACCAGCCGCAGCGTGACCGCCCCCAGGGCGAGGGTATCGATGCGGTCCTCGGCCCAGGCGGGCAGGCCGCTGACGACGATATTGGGTCGAAAGCGCTCGATGGGTATGCGCCATGGCAGGCGCTGATTGAGATCCTCGAGCGAGGCCCGGTTGCAGACCAGCAGAGGGTAGCCGTCCGCAAATCCCAACGGTGCCGGCGTTGTTCCCGCGAACTTAACGTTGGCGGCGCGCTCCATGTCCGGCGCCGCCCTCACGAGGCGCACCGCCTGGCCGAGCACCCGGCTGGCCCATTCGTGGGCCGCCGCGCCCTGATCCACGCCGACGCAGGCGTCCTTCCACACCCGCACCGGCAGCGGTTCACCCCGGTTGTCCAGCGGCACGCGCAGCACCGGCACGCCCGCGGCGTGCAGCACCAGGTCATCGTCGGTGATCTCGGGCACGATGCGCGTGAGCTGCGGATGGGTGCGCTGGCTCAAGAACGTGCCCTGGGCATCGACCAGCATCCACTGGCGGTCGCACTCGAACCCGCTCGCTCCCACGCGCACGCGCGCCTTCGCAACACCGCGCGCGGACTTCACCGGATACACGAAAAGCTCGACCGCAGTCACCGGTGTCGTCACCAGGCCTCCCGGCATCGCCCCGCCGCACACGCGTGGCGCACGCGTTTAGTCTGCCATATGCTCCTTCGCCGGCACGACCGGTGAGGGACCTCGCATGCGACTGCGAAGAGGCTCGAACCCCATGGCAAGCGCGCGGGTGAGCGCCGCCGTGCTGCTGGGCGCCGCCGCGTTACTTGGCGTCGCCGCGTTACTTGGCGCCGTGGCGCCCGTGGCCCAGGCCCGCACTCAGAAGCCTGCGCTCCACGGCCGGCACTGGATGGCGGTGACCGGCAAGCCGCTCGCCGCCACCGCGGGCGCCAGGATCTTCGAACAGGGCGGCAACGCGGTGGACGCGGCGTGCGCGATGATCGCCGCGACCTCCACCATGTGGGACACGCTGTCCTGGGGCGGGGAGACCCAGGCGCTCATTTACAACCCGAACACCGGCAGAGTGATCGGCATCAACGGTCTGGGGGTCGCGCCCAGCGGTGCGACACCCGAGTACTTTCACAAGCTCGGCATGCGGTATCCGCCGCAGTACGGTCCGCTCGCCGCGGTCACGCCGGGCACGCCCGGGGGCCTCATCACCATGCTCGCGGAATTCGGGACCCTCAGCCTGGGACAGGTGCTCGCGCCCGCGATCGAGATGGCGGACGGCTATCCGATGGAGGCGGAGCTGGTCGACACCATCGAGCACTACAAGGACAGGATCAAGCAGTGGCCCGACTCCCGGCGCGTGATGCTGGTGCATGCGGGCCAGGCTCACGAAGCGCCGGAGCCCGGGGAGATTTTCCGCCAGCCGGATCTCGCCGCCAGCTTGCGCAAGCTGGTGGAGGCCGAACGCCGGGCACGCGCCGCCGGCAAGGATCGCAAGGCCGCCATCTATGCCGCCTACGACCGCTTCTACACGGGTGACATCGCCCGCGAGCTGGTGAGTGCCGTGCGCGAGCTCGGAGGTCTGTTCACAGCCGAGGATCTCGCCAACTGGAAGGTGAAGCTCGAGGAGCCGGTGCACACCGGCTACAAGGGGATCGAGGTCTACAAGCTCACCACCTGGGTGCAGGGGCCGGTGATGCTGCAGGCGCTCAACATTCTCGAGAACTTCGACCTCAAGGCGATGGGCTATGACAGCGCCCGTTACATCCACACGCTCTACCAGGCGATGAACCTCGCCTATGCGGATCGCGACTTCTATTACGGCGACCCGAGTTTCTCACCGGCCCCGCCGATCAGGGGACTGCTGTCCAAGGACTACGCGCGCGCGCGCGCCCAGCTCGTGCGTCCGGACCACAACGATCCCGACATCCGGCCCGGCGATCCGTATCCGTTCCAGGGCGAAAAGAACCCTTACCTGTCGATTCTCGAGGACTGGCACAGCCGCATGCCGGCGCAGCCTGCGCTCACCCAGGCCGAGTTCGAGCGCACGTTCCGGCTCGGCACCACCAGCGTCGAGGCCGCCGATGACAAAGGGTGGGCCGTGTCGGTGACGCCGAGCGGCGGCTGGACACCGGCGGTGATAGCCGGTCATACCGGCATCGGCCTGAGCCAGCGCATGCAGAGCTTCGTGCTGGATGCCAGCGAGAATCCGTTCAACGTCGTGCAGCCGGGCAAGCGGCCGCGCGCGACGCTCACTCCGTCGCTGGCGCTGAAGGACGGCAAGCCCTTCCTGGTCTTCTCCGTCCAGGGCGGCGATACGCAGGACCAGAACCTGCTGCAGTTCTTCCTGAACATCGTCGAGTTCGGCATGACGGTGCAGGAGGCGACGGAGGCGGCCAACATCACCAGCTACCAGATGCGCGATTCCTTCGGCGACCACCAGTCATTTCCCGGCAGGCTCACGGTCAACACCGCGACCCCGCCGTGGGTGCGGCGCGAGCTCACGCGCATGGGTTACCGGCTCGAGTTCGAAGAGCGCAGCTCGGGCCCCATCAACGCCATCTTCGTCGATCGCGCCCACGGCACGCTCTGGGGCGGATCGAGCAATCACGGCGAGGATTACGGCATCGGCTGGTGAATTCACGGGCCGCCGGCGCCTGCACCGGCCGCCCCACGATCAGTTGACGCGACCGCCGCTGCTGAACAGCACGCGCAACCTCTGCGTGTCCCCGGTCGGCTTGCGAATCTGCGCTTCGCGCCAGTCCTCCGCCGGCATCTGTGGCATCTCGAGTATCGCCTGGCGCGCCTCCGCCAACTGGTACTTGAGCAGAGGCTTCAGCGCGTCCATCGCAGCGCTCGCCTGCTTCTCTTCCTCAGTCCGGGCCAGCGCCACGTCGCAGAATGTCCGGAAATACTCCGAGTACCGCTGCTCGTACATCCGCAGCGGCTCGTCAAAGGCGGCGTCCTGCATCAAACGCTCGGCGAGATGATACGTACACAGGTAGCTGGAACTGCAGCGCACGTAGTTGCCGTGTTCCGCGACCACGGCGTTGGCGTAGTCGCGGATCCCATAGAACAGCGCAAACAGGCCGTGCCGCCTCGCCCCGGTGATCTGTCGATCGCGCAGATATTCGAATATCGCCTTGCGGTGCACCAGCGCCAACGCAGCGGAGCGCAACATAACCACCTGGCGATCCAGCCGCGCCGGCTCGGATACCGGGCGCATCAGGCGATCGTGTTCCGCTTCCCAGCGCCGATAGGCGTCCGGGTTCTCCAGAATACGGCTGGCCACGAGCATGTCTGCCGGTGAGTCGAAACACGCGGTCATCTCGACCCGCGCTTCGGACTCTTCCATGAGCCGGGCATGCTTATACGCATGAATGCGCATGCGCCTCCCGCGAAGTACCTCCATCTCCGCGAACTTATGTCTAAGTCTTGGCCGCGCCGCAATGGGGTACAAATGCGCGCGAACTAAGTAAAATCCCCCAGAAGCCCGGATTATTGGAAGTCTTGGCCGTATAGTGCCCGGTCTGACCCGGTCTGACCCCTTCAGCTGTAGCTTGACGGCAGCGCCTGACGTCACACGCAATAAAAAACCCCTGAGGTCGAGAGACCTCAGGGGTTCTTTGTTTTGAAGCCTGGCGGTGACCTACTCTGGCATGCCTAAAAGGCACACTACCATCGGCGCAGAGCGTTTTCACTTCCGAGTTCGGAATGGGATCGGGTGGTTCCCACTCGCTATGGCCGCCAGGCAAACTGTTCAAGGCTCATGAAGCCGCACCCCACGGTGCGGCTTCACCTGCCTCCAATCCGGTCAAGTTTCTGTTTCGACGCCTGTCGCGTTCACGATGGAATCGCTCCATCGGCATCGTCCTCTCGTGGACCAAACCACTTGAGGTTATATGGTCAAGCCTCACGGGCAATTAGTACTGGTTAGCTGAAGCCATTACTGGCCGTACACACCCAGCCTATCAACCACGTAGTCTTCGTGGGCCCTTCAGGGGAGTCGAGCTCCCAGGGAGATCTAATCTTGGGGGGGGCTTCCCGCTTAGATGC
>VBNP01000172.1 GCA_005877965.1 Gammaproteobacteria bacterium
CTCAAGCGCGTCGATCAGGTGACCAGCGAGGACGTGTTCGAAGGCCTGATGAACGCCTACGCGCGCGCCTTCGATCCGCATTCGAGCTACTTCTCACCGCGCAGCTCCGAGGAGTACCGCATCCAGATGAGCCTCAACTACGAGGGCATCGGCGCCTCGCTCCAGGTGGTGGACGACTACGTCACCATCATGAACGTGCTCGAAGGCGGCCCGGCGGCGGTAGCCGGCACGCTCAGCACCAACGACCGCATCATCGGTGTCGGTCAGGGGCATGAGGGTCCGTTCACCGACGTCATCGGCTGGCGGCTGGATGACGTGGTGCAGCTGATCCGCGGCAAGGCCGGCACGTTGGTGCGCCTGCAGGTGCTGCCGGCCGGCGCCGCCCCCGGCAGCCCGGAAAAGGTCATGGAGTTCGTGCGCAACAAGGTGACGCTCGAAGCGCAGGCGGCGCACAAGGAAGTGAAGACCGTGGCGCGCAACGGCCGCACGCTCAAGATCGGCGTGATCACGGTGCCCGGGTTCTACCAGGACATAGCCGCGCAGAACGCCGGCGACGAGAACTACCGCAGCACCACACATGATGTGTTGAAACTGCTGCGCGAGCTCAAGAGCGAGAACGTCGATGGCCTGGTCCTCGACCTGCGCGGTGACGGTGGCGGCTATCTCCCCGAGGCCACCGCGCTCACGGGACTTTTCATCAATCACGGGCCGGTGGTGCAGCTGCGCGATACCGCCGGCAGGCTCGAGGTGCTGGACGACCCGGAGCCCGCACCGGCCTACGATGGTCCGCTCGCGGTGCTGGTCGACCGCCTGAGCGCGTCGGCCTCGGAGATCTTCGCCGGCGCGATCCAGGACTATCACCGCGGCGTGATCCTCGGGCAGACCACCTTCGGCAAAGGCACGGTGCAGAACCTGGTGCCCCTCGATCGCTGGTCGCCGAAACCGGTGAACGGACAGCTGACCGTGACCATCGGCAAGTTCTACCGGGTGACGGGCGAGAGCACCCAGCACCGCGGTGTGGAGCCTGACGTGCCGCTCGCCTCGCCCTTGGACACCAAGGAGATCGGCGAGAGCGCGCTGGAGTCCGCCCTGCCCTGGGATCGCATCGCCGGCGTCCCCTTCAGGATGAGTGCCGGCACGGCTGCGGCACCACCGGTGGCGGCACTGGCGACGGAGGAGGACGCGCGCGCGCAGCACGATCCGGACTACCGCTGGCTGGTGTCGGACATCGCCGCCATCGGCTCGGTGCGCGGGCAGCACAGTGTGTCGCTCAACCTCAAGGCGCGCCGCGAAGAGCGCGCCCGGATCGAGAGCGAGCGGCTGGCGCGGGAGAACAGCCGGCGGGCGGCGAAAAATCTGCCGCCGCTGAAGAGCGTCGAGGAGCTCGATAAGTCCAAGGACGAGGCCGCCGACGTGGTGCTCGAGCAGGCGACCCAGGTCATGGCCGACATGGTGACCGGGGCACACCCGCAGCAGCCACCGCAGAAGACCGCGCGCGCCAGTTAGCCGCGGCGCCGCGCCGGCGACGGCGCTGCCGTCGCGGTGAGCGGACTCTCAGCGCAGCAGGATCCGGAACAGGTCCCAGGTGTCTTCGGCGAGCACGTTCGGCAGCCGCGTGGCGTCGGCACCGGGCGTCGCCCCCGGCAGCACGTCGTCTTCGGTAAAGGCGAGTGAGTTCGCCGCCGGCGAGGTGTCGGCCTCGCCGCGGTAGCGCGCCACGCGCTGCAGCCTCTCGCTGCGGGCCTTGATCTCCTCGGAAATACCGGCGGGAGCGCTGAGCAGCTGGTGCGCGCGCGCGATGTGCCCCATCAACAGCACGCATTCCCGGGGGGAGCCGTAGTCGTCGGGGGTCTCACGGCGGGCGGTCGCTTCGCGCGCCAGCGTGAGCATCGGGGTCTTGAGTGGCGCCAGGCGCAGGCACAGCACTTCCGCAAAGGCGATCGCGGCGAGATTGATCGCCCGCCGGGCCGGCAGCGACAGGCCCTGAAACTCGGGCGTGCCCTCGGCGGCGATTCCCTCGACGCCGAGCTGCGCCTGGCCGAGGGCGACGCCGGCGCTGAGCACCGCCGCCTCGGCGACGGCGATGCGCTGCTGCAGCGCGCGGCGCTTGAAGTAGTGCCAGAGGCGGGTGAGCGCCGCCCGCTGCTTTTCCAGTTCCGCGAGCTGCGCCGTGGCCTGCTCATGCAGCCCCTGGGCCACGCGCAACTGGCTCTCGCCGGTCTCACGGCGGGCGAACTGGCCCCGATTGTGCTGGGCGAGGCGCGCGCGTCGCTCGCGCTCTTCCTGTTGCCGCACGAGATCGGCGATGAATTGGCTGATGAGCTCACGGCCCGACTGCCACAAGCGGCGCAGCTGATAGAACACCAGCGCCGGGTAGGCGGTCTCGGCGGCGCCCAGGCGCCCCTCGAGCGCGGCGAGCATCTCCTGCACGCGCTGGGTGGCCGCCTCCTGCTGCTTGATGAGGTCCTTGAGGCGGAAGGTCTCCTCCTGCAGCCCGCCGTAGGCCTTCTTGAGCTCGGCGCGGTTGCGAAACAGCGCCAGCACCCGGTGATCCTCATCGGGTGAGCCATCCGGGCGGAGGCTGAGTTTGAGAAACCCGAGTTGACGCAGCGCCTTCATGAGAAATGCGGCGGCCGACCGCCCCCTCTCATGCGCCGGCTTCGGGTTCCGTGCTGGATGAGAAGCGATGACCTCGCTCCACGCAGTATTCCAGCCACTTATTTAACATCATGTTCCGCGCCCAACGCTGATCCAGTTCACGCTCCGCGTGGGTGCGCAGCGCCTTCAGGAGCGGCTGACTGTGAACCACCGCCCATTGTCGCGCCTCGACCAGGTGCGCGTCGTGGTAGATACGCACCTGCATGTCGGGGTACGACAGGCAGGCGCGCGCATCGGGCAGCAGATAGGTCAAATTCACGGTGCTGGTGTAAGGGGAGCGGTCGGTCACGGTGAGAACGAGGTCACAATCACCGCGCACGGCGGACCGATAGCGGCCGGCAAGGGCCGTCAGCTTTCCGGCCAGCCAGCCGAATCGTATGAAGTTGCTCTCATACAGTCCCATGAGCGCGACAAAGCTGCGCGGCCGCGCGCGCCACGAAACCGGGGTCTGTGTGTCAGTGAGCAGCACGCGCCGACTATAACGCACGCGGCTCGCCCTGCAAGCCGATCACGGCGCGAATTTATCGCCGCCGGCGCCCCGCTCACCGCTTGCAATTTTCGTGCGACCTGAGCGCGCACGCGCGAGTCGTGCAACAATATGCAGCTCGCGGCGAGCGCTACGGGCGCAGACGCCGCTCGATGCCGCTGGTGTTCAGAATCCGGCTGGCGATCTCCTCGATGGAGCACTCGGTGGTATCGAGCCACGGCAGCGCGTAGCGCGCGAACAGCGCCTCCGCGGTGCGCAGTTCGTACTGCACCTGCTGCTGCGAGGCGTAGCGACTCTCCGGGCGGCGTTCGGTGCGGATCTGCTGCAGCCGCTCCGATTTGATGGTCAGCGCATAGAGCTTCGAGCGGAAATGTTCCAGCCGCGCCGGCAGCCGGCCGGCTTCGAGATCATCCTCGGTGAGCGGATAGTTGGCGGCGAACACCCCGTATTGCAACGCCAGGTACAGGCAGGTGGGAGTCTTGCCGACCCGCGATACCCCGATCAGCACCACATCCGCGAGCGCGTAGTCGCCGCCGCTGCCGTCGTCGTTGGCGAGTGCGAAGTTGGTGGCGTTGATGCGCGTGGTGTAAGCGGCGAGATCGGCCATGCCGTGCGCACGGCCGGCGCGGTGCGTCGAGCGCGTGTTGAGCTCGCGCTCGAGCGGACCGACAAACGTCGAGAACAGATCCAGGAACAGCGCATTCGCCGTCACGACGATCTCGCGCAGCTCGTCCTGCACCAGGGTGCTGAACACGATCGGCCGCAGGCCCTCCTCCTCGGCCGCGCGGTTGATGCGCCGCACGGCGTCCTGCGCCTTGTCAAGGCTCGACACAAATGGCAAAGTCACCGGGCGAAATTCCTGTCCCTCGAACTGCGTCATGAGACTGTGGCCCAGTGTTTCCGCAGTCACGCCCGTCTGGTCCGAGACGAAAAATACCGTTCGACGGCTCACGGCGCGGGTGTACTCATCAAGGCTGGTGCGACCAGCGAACAGTGTTTCACCCGCCGCACGCGCTAGCAAGCGCTAAGCCGTTGCGTTGACCCTCAGGAGCCGTCCTTGAAAACCTACGTCATCCCGTTCGAGCAGCTGGCGATGCGCGACCTCGAGACCGTCGGCGGCAAGAACGCCTCGCTCGGGGAAATGATCGGCGCGCTCGCCGGGCTGGGCGTACAGGTGCCCGGCGGCTTCGCCACCACCGCGCACGCCTATCGCGAGTTCCTCGAACAGGGTGGGCTGGCGGCGCGCATCCGCGGCGAGCTTGCCGCCCTCGACGTCGATGACGTGACGCGGCTCGCCGCGAGCGGAGCGCGCATCCGGCAGTGGATTCTCGCGACACCCCTGCCGCCCGCCCTGACGGCGGCGGTGAGCGCGCAGCTGCAGCGCATGAGCGCGGGCGCCGATCTGGCGGTGGCGGTACGCTCCTCGGCGACCGCCGAGGATCTGCCCGAGGCCTCGTTCGCCGGCCAGCAGGAGAGCTTTCTCAACGTGCGGGGCGAGGCTGCCGTGCTCCAGGCGATGCACGAGGTGTTTGCCTCGCTGTTCAACGACCGGGCGATCTCCTATCGCGTGCACCAGGGGTTCGATCACGCCGCGGTGGCATTGTCGGCCGGCGTGCAGCACATGGTGAGGAGCGACCTGGGCGCGAGCGGGGTGATGTTCACGCTCGACACCGACTCGGGCTTTCGCGACGTGGTGTTCATCACCGCCTCGTGGGGACTGGGTGAGACCGTGGTGCAGGGCGCCGTCAACCCGGATGAGTTCTACGTCTACAAACCCGCACTGCGCGCCGGCAAGCTCGCGATCCTGCGCCGCAACCTCGGCGGCAAGGCGGTGAAGATGGTGTACGCGCCGGGAGCTTCCGCCGAGCGCGTGCAGACGGTTGCGGTGCCGCCGGCGGACCGGCGCCGCTTCTGCCTGAGCGACGCCGATATCGTGACGCTGGCGCGCCAGGCGCTGCTCATCGAAGAGCACTACGGCCGGCCGATGGACATCGAGTGGGCGCGCGACGGAGCCTCGGGTGCGATCTTCATCCTGCAGGCGCGGCCCGAGACGGTGCAGAGCCGCGCCGGCCGCACCATTCAGCGCTACTCCCTTAAGGGAGCCGCGCGCGTCATCCGTGATGCGAGCGAAATGGCGCGCGTGCAGAACGGCGAAGTGCTGGTCGCCGACATGACCGATCCGGACTGGGAGCCGGTCATGAAGCGCGCCGCCGCGATCGTCACCAACCGCGGCGGCCGCACCTGTCACGCCGCCATCATCGCGCGCGAGCTGGGGATCCCCGCGGTGGTGGGCTGCGGCGATGCCACGCTTCGCATCCGCGAGGGACAGGAGGTGACCGTGTCGTGCGCCGAGGGCGACACCGGCCACGTGTACGAGGGGCTGTTGCAGTTCGAACGCAAGCAGATCGAGCTCGAGGCGCTGCCGAAGATCCCCGTCAAGATCATGATGAACGTCGGCAACCCCGAGCGCGCCTTCGATTTCGCCAACATCCCGCACCGCGGCGTGGGGCTCGCCCGGCTCGAGTTCATCATCAACCGCATGATCGGCGTGCATCCGCGGGCGCTGCTCGAGTTCGACCGCCTGGACGGGGAGCTGCAGGAGCAGATCCGCGCGCAGATGGCCGGCTATTCCACCCCCGTAGGCTTCTACGTGGAGAAGCTCGCCGAGGGGATCGCGCAGATCGCCGCGGCGTTCGCGCCCGAGCCCGTCATCGTGCGGCTCTCCGACTTCAAGTCCAACGAGTACGCCAACCTCATCGGCGGCAGCCGCTACGAGCCGCAGGAGGAGAACCCGATGCTGGGCTTCCGCGGCGCCGCGCGCTATGTCGACGAGACCTTCCGCCCCTGCTTCGAGCTCGAGTGCCAGGCGCTCAAGCGGGTGCGCGAGACCATGGGCCTCACCAACGTGCAGGTCATGGTGCCGTTCGTGAGGAGCGTCGCGGAAGCGCGCCAGGTCACGGCACTGCTGGCGCAGAACGGCCTGCAACGCGGCGCGCACGGACTCAAGGTGATCATGATGTGCGAGCTGCCGACCAACGCGCTGCTCGCCGAACAGTACCTCGAGCACTTCGACGGCATGTCCATCGGCTCGAACGACATGACGCAGCTCACCCTGGGACTGGACCGCGACTCGGCCATCATGGCGGGCCACTTCGACGAGCGTGACGAAGCGGTGCGCAAGCTTCTGTCGATGGCGATCGCCGCCTGCCGCAAACACGGCAAGTACGTCGGCATCTGCGGCCAGGGTCCATCGGATCACCCCGACCTCGCGCGCTGGCTGCTCGATCAGGGGATCGAGAGCATGTCGCTCAACCCCGATACGGTGGTGGAGACCTGGCTGTTCCTCGCGCAGCCCCCCGCGGGCGGCCCGGCCTCCTGACACCCGCTCATCCGGCAGATCGAGCAGTTGCATTCGCTCAGCGTGAGGCGCGCCGGCGCATCCACCTCGAAGGCAACCGCGCCGCAATGGCGGCCGCCGCGATGTATCACCAGCGGCACGGCCTCAGGCGCTCCCGCTTCCGGCCCACGCCGGTGCGAACAGCCGCGCGCGGTAGTGGCGCAGCTCACGGATCGATTCGTGGATGTCCGCGTGCGCGAGGTGAGTCCCCTGCTTGGCGAAACTCTCGGCCACGGCCGGCGCCCAGCGGCGCGCCAGCTCCTTCAGCGTGCTGACGTCCAGA
>VBNP01000177.1:0-7262 GCA_005877965.1 Gammaproteobacteria bacterium
TTCGTCTACGTCCTTCACTTCGCCCCGAAAACCCGTAAACGGACCATCGATGACCTGTACGATGCGGCCTTCGAGTCCCTGATGATGTTTTCTCATACGACCATCCGCTTTTCATACGGCCTGCGCTTGCCGAGCACCGGCAAGCTCGATTCGATCATTTCGGCAGGGTAGCAGGCCGAAGGGCCGTCCTAGAGAGACACTACCGCTCGGCGTCCGGGTTTGACAACTTTCCCGCGGTCTTGCGATATTGCTCGGGCCAGAAAAAATAGGTGGCTTAGAATCCTAACGAGCAATGAGTGATTCCTGGGGAGGGCCTCATGTCGCGCAATTATTCCTTACCGATTATTGCCTGGACTGTGTTGTCGATCGGCGCAGTGGCGTGCGGCAGCGCCGCCGCGCAGTCACCGGCGACTCAGGGTCAGGCCCAGCCCTCAGGCCGATGGAGCCACCAGGACTGGCCCACGGGTCACTACAAGTTGGTCGAAGGGTGGCCCAAGCCGCTGCCGGACACTCGTCACTCACACGACGGATGGACCTGGGGATCCTTTGGCGGCGTCTACGCAGAAAGCCCCGACCGGATCTGGGTCGCCATGCGCGGCGAGCTGCCGCTGCCGCAGGGCGCCGCTCCGTGGACGCCCTATGCGGGGCTTAATCCTTCCCGCGGGAACTCCACGGGCAACTCGGACGGGTTGACGGCAACGTGCCAGCCGGAGACGAAGCGGGGATGGGAGCGCCGCTTCGAGCACTCGATCATCGTGTTCGATCGCCAGGGCAACCTCGTGGACGAGTGGCCGCACCTCGACAAGCTGTTCTCCCAACTTCCCTGCGGTCGGGGGCCGCACCAGATCAAGATCAGCCCCTACGACAAAGAAAAGCACGTATGGATCATCGACGACCAGCTCCACATGATTTACCGCTTTACGTACGACGGTAAGCTGGTTCACAGCAAAGGGCAGCTCGGCGTGCGCGGTCGTGGGCCGAACACCTTCGACCGGCCGACGGACATCGCCTGGCTACCCGACGGGACTTACTTCATCACCGACGGCTACGGCGGCAAACGCGTCGTCAAGTACGACGCGAACGACAACTTCATCATGGACTGGGGCCAGGCGCCCCAGGATCCGAGGAACCCGGGACCGAACGAGTGGAATACGGTCCACAGCATCGCGATCAGCGCCGACCGCCGGCTTTTCGTCATCGACCGCGGACATGCACGGATGCAGGTCTTCGACGAGAACGGGAAGTTCCTCGATATGTGGTCGCTGAAGTCACCGCACTGGCCCGCCAATCAGCCCACACTCTTCGTGAATCACTTCATCGATGATAAAGGCTTCATCTGGGTCGGCGATGCGCCCACGAGTCGGATCCTCAAGTTCGATCTCAACGGAAATTTTCTGTACGGCTGGGGTGCCCCGGGTGGCCAAGCTGGTCGGCTAAACTGTTCACACGGGATCACAACGGATCAACTCGGTAATCTGTACCTGGCCGATTGCTTCGCAGGTCGGCTGCAGAAGTTCGAACCGATCGCTGGGGCGGATCCAGACAAGATCGCAGGACAGATCCTTCGGACATGGGATACCTGGAAGCGCCCCTGAGCCTAAATCCTTCGGACCGGGAGCCGAAGACGACGATCGTGACGCGCGTCATGCTGGGAACGGTTCTGACAACCGCTGCCGAGCTGGCGCTGCCGCCACGACGGACGGCGCTCCACTTCGACGTAACGAGCGCACGCTGAAAAAATATCTCGATGGTCTGCGTCGCTGCGGCCTGCCGCGGTAGTGCGGAACATCGCACGAGAACAAGAAACAATCGTTCCGTCCATTTGCTGCAATTGCTTACGGCCGGTTCTGGCCCTAAGCGGCGGTGCCGCGATGTCCGCTTTCGCGCCGCTATCGGGGGCAAGGCGGACGTCAAACGCGTCTGATCAGGGATTCCAATTTGTGAGGACACGGCCCTCTTTCGACTTGGTTGCACGGCCGGCTCACCGCGGCAGCATCGTCGATCCCATCAAAACCTTGTCGACGGCGTGCGCCGCCTGGCGGCCTTCGCGGATCGCCCACACCACCAGCGACTGGCCGCGCCGCATGTCGCCGCAGGCGAACACCTTCGGGTTGGAGCTTCGATAGGCGAGCGTGTCGGCCTTGACGTTGCCGCGCGGGTCGAGGTCGAGACCGAGCGCCTTGATCATGCCTTCGTGCACCGGATGCACAAAACCCATCGCCAGCAGCACGAGATCGGCCTTCACGTCGAACTCGGTGCCCGGGATCGGCTTGAACTTGCTGTCGACCTTGGCGCAATGGAGCGTTTTCACCACGCCGTTCTCGCCCGAGAACTTCAGCGTGCCGACCGCGAAGTCGCGCTCGGCGCCCTCTTCGTGGCTCGATGAGGTGCGCAGCTTGAGCGGCCAGTCCGGCCACGTCAGCATCTTGTCTTCTTTATCAGGCGGCTGCGGCATGATCTCGAAGTTGGTGACCGAGAGAGCGCCCTGCCGGAACGAGGTGCCGATGCAGTCGGAGCCGGTGTCGCCGCCGCCGATCACCACCACGTGCTTGCCGCCGGCAAGAATTGGCTCGACTGGCTCCTGCGGCTCGCCGCTGACGCGGCGGTTCTGCTGCGGCAGAAAATCCATGGCGAAGTGGATACCCTTGAGCTCGCGCGCCGGGATCGGCAGGTCGCGTCCCTTCTCCGCGCCGCCGGCGAGCACGATGGCGTCGTAATCTGAGACGAGCTTTTCGGCTGGCACGTTGACGCCGACATGGGCGCCGTAGTGGAAGGTGACGCCTTCCGCCTCCATCTGCGCGACACGCTTGTCGACGTGGTGCTTCTCCATCTTGAAATCGGGGATGCCGTAGCGCAGCAGGCCGCCGGCCTTGGCGTACTTGTCGTAGACATGCACGTCGTGCCCCGCGCGCGCGAGCTGCTGCGCGCACGCCATGCCCGCGGGGCCCGCGCCGACGATCGCCACGCGCTTGCCGGTCTTGGCCGTGGGCGGCTCTGGCTTCGCCCAGCCTTCCGCGATGGCGCGGTCGGCGACCGCGCATTCGATGGTCTTGATGCTGACCGGGTTGTCTTCGATGTTGAGCGTGCAGGACGCCTCGCACGGCGCCGGACAGACGCGGCCGGTCACTTCCGGGAAATTGTTGGTGCTGTGCAGATTGCGCGCGGCCTCCTCCCAGTTGCCGCGGTAGACGAGGTCGTTCCAGTCCGGGATCTGGTTGTTGACCGGGCAGCCGCGCGGCGCGCCCGACGCATCGGTGTGGCCCTGGCAATAGGGGATGCCGCAGTCCATGCAGCGCGCAGCCTGGGTGCGGGTGTCCGCCTCCGGCAGCGGCAGCATGAACTCACGCCAATGCTTGACGCGCTCCTCGACCGGCTCGTAGTCGCGGTCTTCGCGTTCGTATTCGAGAAAGCCGGTGATCTTGCCCATCGCGCCGCTTATGCCTTGACCCATCGCAGCGACGCCACACAATGATCGTCATTCTGAGGTGCCCGCGCACTTGCGCGGGCCTCGAAGGATGGCCGCGAGTCCGTGCGTGTGGCCATCCTTCGAGGCTCGCGGAGTTTATCATCGGGCCGCGCTTTGCGCGGACCCGTTGGCTCGCACCTCAGGATGACGCGATGATTATGATTGTGTGTCATATGGTCCGCACCGCATTATTCCGCCGCCTGCATGGTGCGCGCCTTCTCCATTTCGGCGAGCGCGCGCCGGTATTCGAGCGGCATCACCTTGCGGAACAGCGGGCAATATTTTTTCCAGTCGGCGAGAATCTCTGCCGCGCGCTTGGAGCCGGTGAAGCGTGCATGCCGCGTGATCAGGAGGTGCACTCGCTCGACGTCGTAGCGGCTCATGTCGTCGAGCACCTCGACGCGGCCGTGCGACTCCAGGTCGTGCATGTGGTGGTAGAGACGCTCCGCGGCGTCTTCCTCTTCGGCCAGCGGTTCGAGCTCGACCATCGACAGGTTGCAGCGGGTCTTGAAGGTGCTGTCCTCGTCGAGCACGTAGGCGATGCCGCCCGACATGCCGGCGGCGAAGTTGCGGCCGGTGCGGCCGAGCACCACCACGATGCCGCCGGTCATGTATTCGCAGCAGTGATCGCCGGCGCCTTCGATCACCGCGATGGCGCCCGAATTGCGCACCGCGAAGCGCTCGCCGGCGACGCCGCGGAAATAGCATTCGCCCTCGATTGCGCCGTAGAGCACGGTGTTGCCGACGATGATCGATTCCTCCGGCACGATGCCGGCGTCCGCGGTCGGGCGGATGATGATGCGCCCGCCCGAAAGCCCCTTGCCGACATAGTCGTTGGCGTCGCCTTCGAGCTCGAACGTCACGCCGCGCGCGAGCCAGGCGCCAAAGCTCTGCCCGGCGGTGCCGGTGAGCTTGACGTGGATGGTGCCGGGGCGCAGGCCGGCATGGTCATAACGCTTGGCGATCACGCCGGAGAGCATGGCGCCAGCGGTGCGGTCGGTGTTGCGGATGGTCGTTTCGATGCGCACCGGCCGGCCGTGCTCGATCGCGTCCTGCGCCTGCGCGATCAGGCGGCGGTCGAGAATGTCGTGGATCTTGTGATCCTGCGGCTCGCACTTGTGGATGTTCACGCCCGCGGGCGCGTCCGGCTTGAAGAAGAGCTTTGAGAAGTCGAGCCCCTTGGCCTTCCAATGCTCGACCACCGGACGCTTGTCGAGCATCTCCATCTGCCCGATCATCTCGGCGAAGGTGCGACAACCCATCGCCGCCATCAGCGCGCGTGCCTCCTCGGCGGCGTAGAAGAAGAAGTTGATGACGTGCTCGGGCTGACCGACGAACCGCTTGCGCAGCACCGGGTCCTGCGTCGCTACGCCGACCGGACAGGTGTTGAGATGGCACTTGCGCATCATGACGCAGCCGGCCGCGATCAGCGGCGCGGTCGAGAAGCCGAACTCGTCGGCGCCGAGCATCGCGCCCACAACCACGTCGCGGCCGGTGCGGATGCCGCCGTCGACCTGCACCGAGATGCGCCCGCGCAGTTGATTGGCGACCAGCGTCTGGTGGGTCTCGGCGAGCCCGATCTCCCACGGCGAGCCTGCGTGCTTGATCGAAGTGAGCGGGCTCGCGCCGGTGCCGCCCTCGAAACCGGCGATGGTCACGTGATCGGCGCGCGCCTTCGATACGCCAGCCGCGACCGTACCGACGCCGACCTCCGACACGAGTTTCACCGACACGAGGCCCTCGGGATTGACGTTCTTGAGGTCGAAGATGAGCTGCGCCAGGTCTTCGATCGAATAGATGTCGTGGTGCGGCGGCGGCGAGATCAGCCCGACGCCGGGCATCGAGTGGCGCACTTTTGCGATGATCTTGTCGACCTTGTGCCCCGGAAGCTGGCCGCCTTCGCCGGGCTTGGCGCCCTGCGCCATCTTGATCTGCATCATGTCGGAATTGACGAGCGTGACACCGAAGCGGCCGGACGCCACCTGCTTGATCGCCGAGCGCATGGAATCGCCGTTCGGCAGCGGCTTGAAGCGGTCCGCCTCCTCGCCGCCCTCACCGGTGTTCGACTTGCCGCCGATGCGGTTCATGGCGATGGCAAGCGTGGTATGGGCTTCACGAGAAATGGAGCCGAACGACATGGCGCCGGTCGCGAAGCGCTTGACGATGTTCTTTGCCGGCTCGACCTCCTCGATCAGCACCGGTTTGCGGCCGTCCTCTTCGGCGCTCTTGATGCGGAACAGGCCACGGATGGTCAGGAGCCGCTCGGTCTGCTCGTTGGAGACCTTGGCATAAAGGCGATACTGGTCGAGCGAGTTGCCGCGCACGGCGTGCTGGAGCGCCGACACCGTCTGCGCGTTCCACACGTGGTCCTCGCCGCGCACGCGGAACTGGTACTCGCCGCCGACGTCGAGCGCATTGCGATAGATCGGCGCGTCGCCAAAAGCGTCGCGGTGGCGGCGCACGCATTCCTCGGCGATCTGGCTGAGGCCAACGCCCTCGATGCGGGTCGCGGTGCCGGTAAAGTATTCGGCGACGAATTCGGATTTCAGGCCGACCGCGTCGAAAATCTGCGCCCCGCAATAGGACTGGTAGGTGGAGATGCCCATCTTGGACATCACCTTGAGCAGGCCCTTGTCGATCGACTTGATGTAGCGCTTGACGACGTCCTTGGCGTCGGCCTTCTGCGGCAGCTCATCCTGCATGGCGAGCAGTGTCTCGAAGGCGAGATAGGGATTGATCGCCTCGGCGCCGTAGCCGGCCAAGCACGCGAAATGGTGCACCTCGCGCGGCTCGCCCGACTCAACGACCAGCCCGACCGAGGTGCGCAAGCCCTGCCGGATCAGGTGATGATGCACGGCGGCACAGGCGAGCAGCGAGGGGATCGGGATGTTCTCGGCGCCGGCGCGCCGGTCGGACAGAATGATGATGTTGATGCCTTCGCGGACGGCGGCTTCCGCGCGGGCACAGAGCACATCGAGCGCGTCTTTGAGCCCCGCCGCGCCATGCTCGGCCGGCCAGGTGGTGTCGAGGAAGCGCGACTTGAAATGCCCATCACCGACCTCCGAGATCGAGCGGATTTTTTCGAGGTCGGCATTGGTGAGGATCGGCTGGCGCACTTCCAGCCGCTTGGTGCGCGACGTGCCTTCGAGGTCAAAGAGATTCGGCCGCGGTCCGATGATCGAGACGAGACTCATCACCAGCTCTTCGCGAATAGGGTCGATCGGCGGGTTGGTCACCTGGGCGAAATTCTGCTTGAAGTAGGTGAACAGGAGTTTTGGCTTGTCGGACAGCGCCGAGATCGGCGTGTCGTTGCCCATCGAGCCGACCGCCTCTTCGCCCTGGATCGCCATCGGCGTCATCAGGATGCGCAGATCTTCTTGCGTGTAGCCGAAGGCCTGCTGACGATCGAGCAGAGCAAGATTGGAAAGCGCAGCCTCAGTGGCGGCGGTGGGCAAATCTTCGAGCACGATCTGGGTGCGCTCAAGCCACTCCTTGTAGGGATGGCTCTTGGCAAGGGTCGACTTGAGTTCCTCGTCGGGAATGAGGCGGCCTTCGTCGAGGTCGACGAGCAGCATCTTGCCCGGCTGCAGACGCCATTTGGTGACGATGTCCTTCTCCGGGATGGCGAGCACGCCCATCTCGGAGGCCATGATGATGCGCTCGTCGCGGGTGACGAAATAGCGCGCGGGGCGCAAGCCATTGCGGTCGAGCGTGGCGCCGATCTGGCGGCCGTTGGTGAACGCGATCGCGGCCGGGCCGTCCCACGGCTCCATTAGCGCCGCGTTGTATTCATAGA
>VBNP01000177.1:7287-8922 GCA_005877965.1 Gammaproteobacteria bacterium
CCCTGGGTAAGGAATTCCAGCGCATTGTCGAAGCAGGCAGTGTCGGACTGGCCCTCGTAGGAGATCGGCCACAGCTTTGAGATGTCGTCGCCGAACAGCGCCGAGGCTACCGACGCCTGCCGCGCCGCCATCCAATTGTTGTTGCCGCGCAGCGTATTGATCTCGCCGTTGTGCGCGATCATGCGGTAGGGATGTGCCAGCGACCAGGTCGGGAACGTGTTGGTGGAGAAGCGCTGGTGCACGAGCGCGAGCGCGCTCTCAAAGTCCCTGTCGTGCAGGTCGGGGTAATAGGTGAGGAGCTGGTCGGCGAGGAACATACCCTTGTAAACGACGGTGCGGCACGAGATCGACACCGGATAATAGCCCGACAGCCGTCGTTCCTTGCGAGTGTAGATCGCGTGCGAGATCGACTTGCGCAGGATGTAGAGGCGCCGCTCGAATTCGTCGTCGCTCTTGATCTTGCGGCCGCGTCCGATGAACACCTGCTGATGTACGGGCTCGGTCGGCTTGACCGAGACACCGAGCGTGGAGTTGTCGGTCCGCACGTCGCGCCAGCCGATCAGCGTCATGCCCTCGCGCTTGATCATCTCGGCATAGATGTCGCGGATCAGGCGGCGCCAGTCCGGATCGCGCGGCAGAAAAAGCTGGCCGACCGCGTATTCGCCGGGCTTGGGCAGCGTGAAGCCGAGCTTGTCGGCCGTCTTGGCGAAGAACTTGTGCGGGATCTGCACCAGGATGCCGGCGCCGTCGCCGGCGCGCGGATCGGCGCCGACCGCGCCGCGATGCTCGAGATTGCACAGGATCGAGAGCGCATCCTCGATGATCTTGTGCGACTTGCGTCCCTTGATGTCGGCGATGAAGCCGACGCCGCAGGAATCCTTGTCGAGAGCGGGATCGTAGAGGCCCTGCGCTGCCGGCAGCGCCGGATCGACCTCGTGAGTGGCGACCGCCGCCGCAGCGCCGCTTTCAATGGGTGTGATCTTGCGTCCGATGCCCTCGTCGCCACTGCGGGCCGCACACATGGTCTCATCCTCGCTCGCCGGCGCCGCGCCGACCTCTGATCGGCCCGCCAGCGTACCCGCCAAGTCCCAACCCTTAAGTCTGCCCGATCACGCCCGCGCCGTCACGCCGCAGCGCCGTTCGGGGCCCGGTCAGCGGAGCGAACCGCTTCGGGTCTGTGGCGGCCTTTCCGGCCTTTCGCCTGCCGGTGCCGGTGCAAGCGCGTGGCCGCTCTGTCGGGGCAATGCTGATCGGTGCGCCCACGCACCGCTCATTGGCCCCCTTTGGTCCCAGCCGGACCGGACGATCTCAAACTGGGACAGCAATACTGTCCTAACTCACCATGCCAAATTCTAGCCACGATGGCAAGGGTCCGCCTAATGTAATTTTGCGAATCGAGGACGGACGCCCGCGATTGAAGCGGCGACCATAATTCGAGTTCATGGCGGGGGGCCGATTCGCCGCTTGCCGAGGAGAACCTCGATGACAGCTTCCGCCATCGCCGCCCGTCGGCCGCGACCTCCGCTGCTCGCGCGTTTGATCAGCAGGCTCGTCATGCTGGTCGGCGGAATTCCCTATGCGCTGATCGCGATCGGCCTGCGCCTGCTTATGGCACGGGTGTTCTTTCCCGATGGG
>VBNP01000090.1 GCA_005877965.1 Gammaproteobacteria bacterium
GCGTGCGCCGCCCTCGGCGGCGGCGCCGGTCGGCACACTCACGGTTCTGGTGCCCATGGCCGGTCTCATCGATGCCGGCGCGGAAGCCGAGCGCCTTGGCAGGCTCCTCGCCAAGACCCGCGACGATCTCTCCAAGGTGCAGGCGCGGCTCGCCAACGACAGCTTCGTGCGCAACGCGCCGAGCGCGGTGGTGAGCCTCGAGCGCGAGCGCGCCGCGGAGCTCGAGCGCACCGCCAGCGGCTTGAGCTCGCAGCTCGAGCGGGTGCGGGCGCTGCTGTGAACGCCGTCAGCGCCACCGACGCCGACGCCGCGACCCTTGGGACCGTGCTCGGCACGCTCGAGACCGTCATTCTGGGCAAGCCGGAGCAGATCCGCCTGTGTCTCGCGTGCCTGCTGGCACGCGGGCACCTGTTGATCGAGGACGTGCCGGGAGTCGGCAAGACCACGCTCGCGCACGCGCTCGCCCACGTGCTGGGGCTTGCCTGGCAGCGTGTGCAGTTCACCAGCGATCTGCTGCCGGCGGACATCATCGGCGTGTCGATCTTCGATCGCGCCAGTCAGCGATTCAACTTCCGCCAGGGCCCGATCTTCACCCAGCTGCTGCTCGCGGATGAGGTGAACCGCGCCAGCCCGCGCACGCAGAGCGCGCTGCTGGAAGCGATGGAGGAGCGCCAGGTGAGCGCCGACGGCACCACCTACCCGCTGCCCGAGCCGTTCTTCGTGGTCGCGACCCAGAATCCGCATGAGCAGCTCGGCACCTTCGCGCTGCCGGAATCGCAGCTCGACCGCTTTCTCATGCGGGTGAGGCTCGGCTATCCGGACGCCGCGCACGAGCGCGAGCTGCTGCGCGGCGGGGAGCGCCGCGAGCTGCTGTCGCGCATCGCGCCGGCGCTGTCGGCCGCGGCCGTGCTGCGCGTGCAGCGCGCGGTGCGCGCCATGCACGTCGCCGATGCGCTGCTCGATTACACCCAGGCGCTGATCGCGCGCACCCGCGAGCGCTCGGATCTGAAACTCGGACTCTCGCCGCGCGCCGGCCAGGGTCTGCTGCGCGCCGCGCAGGCGTGGGCGTACCTGGCGGCCCGCCCGGCGGTGCTGCCGGAGGACGTGCAGGCCGTGCTGCCGGCGGTCGTCGCGCACCGGCTCGAGAGGCGCGACCCCGCAGGCGCGGGCGACGGTGACGCGCTCGGCCGCGAAATCATCCGGGCCGTGCCCGTGCCGCCGTAAAGTGCCGCCTCGGCTCGAATCCGGCCCGGACCGGCGCCGCTGGAACCCGCTCGCACCGTTGCCGGCCCTGCTACGCGCAGGCGTGCACGACTGGATGCGCCGCCGCCAGGGCCCGGATGTGCTGCCGGTCACGCTCGAGCGCCGCAGGCTCTATATCCTGCCGACCGGCGCCGGAGTGGCGTTCGGGATGCTGCTGTTCCTGATGCTGCTCGCCGGACTCAACTACGGCAACAGCCTCGCGCTGTTTCTGACGTTCTCGCTGACGGCGTTTGCGCTGGTGGCGATGCAGCAGTGCCACCGCAATCTGCTCGGGATCGCGGTGATCGCGGCCAGCGCGCCGCCGGTGTTCGCACGCACCACCGGCGCCGTGCACCTCACGCTCGCCAACCCGGCGCACCTCGAGCGCGCGCGCCTCGAGGCCGCCGTGCCGGAGGTGGCGGCGGTCGCCGCGGATCTGCCGCCCCACGAGCGGCAGCGACTCGAGCTGCCCCTGCCCGCCCGCACCCGCGGCATCGTACGCATCGATCGGCTGCGCCTCGCGACCGCGCATCCCTTCGGTCTGTTCCGCGCCTGGACCTGGGTACACACGCCGATCGAAATGATGATCTATCCGCGGCCCCTCGGCTCGCTCCCCATGCCCGCGCACAGCGGGCACAAGAGCGGCGCGCGCCCCGGGGTTGGGTCGGAGGCGGACGAGTGGCTGGGGTTGCGGCCGTTTCGCGACGGGGACTCGCCCCGTCAGGTCGACTGGAAGGCCTACGCGCGCGAGGCGCCGCTGCTGGTCAAGGAATACAGCCCGGCGGGATCGGAGTTGCACCTGTTCGACTTCGCGCAACTGACCGATCCCGACCCCGAGGCGCGCCTCTCGCAGCTGGCGCGCTGGGTGGTCGAGGCCGAGGCGCACGGCGAGCGCTATGGCGTGGCGCTTCCGGGCGTGCTGCTGCCTCCCGACCGCGGCCCCGAGCACCGCCATCGGTGTCTCGCGGCACTCGCGGTGTTTGGAATCGATGACGGACTTAAGTATGGCGGCGGCGCCGTCCGCTGACAGCGAGCCGCTGCAGCCGCTCGCGTGGGCGTGCGCGGCCTTCGCGGGCGGAGCGCTGTTGAACCTCGATCGCGTGCCGGCCTGGACGGCTGCCACAACGCTGCTGCTGATTGCATGGCGCCTCACCACCGAGCGCAGCAGGGCGCGGCTTCCGGGGAGCGTGGCGCGCGCATTGCTCGCGCTCGCGGTGGTGGCGGTGGTGCTGTTGAGATTTCACACGCTCAACGGGCTCGCCGCCGGCACCGCACTGCTGATGCTGATGTCGGCATTGAAGCTGCTCGAGACGCGCGCGCGGCGCGACCAGTTCGTCCTGGTGGGCGCGGGGCTCTTTCTGCTGCTCTCGGCGTGCCTCGACCGGCAGAGCCTGGTGCGAGTGCCGCTGTACGCGCTGCAGGCGTGGTTGTCCTGCAGCGCGCTCGCCGTGGTCGCTTCCGCGGGCTTCGGCGGGCGCGCGGCGCTGCGGCTCGCCGGACGGGCGCTGCTGTTCGCCTTGCCGCTGGCGGTGCTGCTGTTCCTGTTCTTCCCGCGCCTGCCGGGCGCCTTCTGGGCCCTCCAGCGCGGCGGTGAGGCGCAGACGGGGCTGTCCGACACCATGAGTCCCGGCAGTATCGCGAAACTCGTCGCCAGCTACGACCCCGCCTTCCGCGTGCAGTTCGCCGGTCGCGCTCCGCCGGCCGAGGAACTCTACTGGCGCGGTCCGGTGCTGCACGAGTTCGACGGTCACACCTGGCGGCGCACGTCCGGAGCGTTTCACCCGCGCCAGCGGCTGCAGTATCTGGGCACGCCCTACCGCTACCGCGTGGCGCTGGAACCCACCCGGCTGCGCTGGTGGTTCGCGCTCGACACGCCCGCGCAATCCCCCGACGCCAGCGTGCTGCTGACGTATGACAACCAGCTGCTCGGCACCGAGCCACTCACCCAGCCGATCAGTTTCGACGCCGTCTCGTACACCCGCACCCGCGCCCTGGAGCCCCTGGGCGCCTTGGCCCGGCAGCAGGACACGACCCTGCCGCCGGGAGCCAATCCGCGCTCGGCCGCGCTGGCGCAGACGCTGCGGCAGCGCGCCGACTCCGATGCCGACTTCGTGCAGGCGACTCTCGGGTACCTGCACACCGGCGGCTTCGAGTACACCCTCACCCCCGAGCCCCTCGGCGCCGATCCGGTGGACGACTTCCTGTTCAACACCCGCGCGGGCTTCTGTGGCCACTACGCCTCGGCGTTCGTCGCGCTGATGCGCGCAGCCAGCGTCCCGGCGCGCGTGGTGACCGGCTATCTCGGCGGGGAGTGGAATCCGATCGGCGGTTACTTCGTGGTGCGCCAATCGGACGCCCATGCGTGGGCGGAAGTCTGGCTGCAGGGCCGCGGCTGGACGCGCATCGATCCGACCGCGGTGGTCGCGCCCGAGCGGCTGCGCCGCGGGGTCTTCGACCTGCTGCCCGATGCCCTGTCGGCGCCCGAGCGGCTGCTGCGCGCCTCCGCCTGGCTCACACGAGCGCTGCAGCGCTGGGATGCCGCCAACGCCTGGTGGAGCGATCACGTTGTGAAGTTCGATTATTCCGCGCAGCTCGATCTGCTCGGCCGTCTCGGCATCCGTTCGCCCGACGTGCGCTACCTCGGGTGGGCCTTCGTGCTCGCGCTGTTCGGGTGGCTCGCGATCATCGCCTGGCACATCGGCCGCAGCGCCCGCCCCGCCTCGCCCGATACTCTGGCGCGCGCCTACGCACGCCTGTGTCACAAGCTCGAGCGCATCGGTCCGCCGCGCGCCCCGCACCAGGGTCCGTTGAGCTTCGCCGAGACGGTGACCGCGCAGCGGCCGGAGCTCAGGGGCAGCGTCCACGCGCTGCTGGCGCGCTACGCGCAGCTGCGCTATGGGCCTGCGGCGCCGGCCGCCACCCGGACCCGGGACGTCGAGGCGTTCCGGCGGGCGGTGGCGCGACTGTCGCTGTCACGCGCCGCGGGCGGCTAGCCGGTCCTGAAGCCGATCTTCGCGTGCGTGCCGTCACAGAAGGGCTTGTTGGCGCTGCCGCCGCAGCGGCACAGGTAGGTCGACGTCACCCGCGCGACCACGCGGCCGGTGCCGCTCATGATCTCGAGGTTACCCCGCACCCGCAACGGTCCGTTGACCTGCGGATCGATCGCCAGCACGCCATCGCGCACCGGCAGCATGTCGGTCTTGCCACCCGGCGGCTCGCCGGTGGCGTTGAAGCCGATCTCGTGATGCGAGCCGTCGCAGTACGGCTTGTTCTTGGACGCCCCGCAGCGGCATAGCGTGGCGCGAAAGCCCGCCGGCGCTCCGTCGATCTGCAGTGCCGCGCGAAAGGCATAGGGTCCCGCTTCGCGCAGCGTGGCGAGATTCACCGGCGGCGCGGTCTCGTTCGGCGCCCCGTCCTTGCGCCGGTAGCGGATCGCGCCCGAGGGGCAGGCGTGCGCCACCTCGACCAGCCGTTCGACCGGCATTGCGTCGGGGTGGATCCACGGTCCCTTCACGTTCGCGAGAAACACCTGCGGCGCCCCGGTGACACAGAAGCGCGAGTGGATGCAGCGCTTCGCCTCGAACTCGAGCTCGATCCGCTCCCCCTGCGCCGTCTCCACGCCGCCGCTGACGGTCGACACCGGCGCCGCGCCGGAGGCCGCGGCCGGCTCCGAACTCGCCGCAGCTCCCGCGGTCGCGGCAGCAGGCGCAGCCGGTGCAGGAGCCACCGCCGCAGCTGCCGCACCGGGCACCGCCGCCGACAGATCAAAGCCCTTGCTGGCCCTCGAGGCGAGCGAGGCCAGCTGGTCCGCGGCGGCCACCGCGCGGGCATCGCCGCTGGCGCGCAGCGGCGCGGCTCCATCGGCCAACTGGGCGAAACGCTCGACGAACACGCGCCGCGCGGCCGGTCCCGGCGGCAGCGCGGCGGAGTCGCGCAGCGTGATGAACGACACACCGGCATTGCATTGCGGGTTCGACGGCCCCGCCGGCAGGCGCGCCGCGCGCTCGGCGAGGGGCATGACCGCCTGCATGAGACCGATCGCCAGATCCACGGCGAGGGATTTTTCCGCACTCGGGCCGCGCACCGCGTAGGCATAGGCGAGCAGGCGCAGCATCAGCCCGTAGCAGGCGTTGGCGAGATCCACGGTCGCCACCGCGTCGGGGTTCTCGAGCCACACGCGCCCCTCGGGCCGGGGCGGACGGCGCAGCACCGGGTTGGTGGCGGCCGGGAACGCGGGCGCGAACGCCGGGTTGCGCTCGGTCAGAGCCTGCAACTCGGCGCGGATTCCCAGGAACTTCTGGTAGTGCGAGCCGACCGAATCGCGCGGTGCGCCTTCGCCCTGCTCGACGATCGCCGCGAACGCGGTGAGCGCGGTCTTCAGACACACGACGTGCCGGGCACCGGGCAGATTCACTTCCTCGGGCGAGAGCTGCAACGCCCGATCGCCGTCGAAAGCGTTCGCCTCGCCGCAGTGCGCCACCAGGGCGCGCAGCCCCTGCCCGAGGGCCGCATAGAAGTCGCCGACGGTGTCGTAGTTGACGCCCATGGGGGTGAGCCGCGCCCCGCTGGTGCCGCCGCGCACGTAGCTGCGCTCGTAGGCAAAGCCGCCGCCCTCCGGCTCGGCGGAGCCGTGCGGACGCTCCAGGAACACGAAGTGCTGCAGGGTGTCGGCATTGAACGGGGCGAGCTTGACCACCACGCTCGCGGGCAGTAAGCCTGGATCGAGCGGGAAATTGCTGCGTCCGAAGCGCGGACTGCCGCCGAGGCCGGAGGTAATGTTCCACACCGCCGCGAGGTGGCCCATCTCCTCGATGGCCACCCCGACCAGCACCTGGCGCCAGCGGCGCACCGCCGCGGCTTCCTCGGCGCCGAGCCCCTCGCGCTCCCCGTCCTTGAGGCTCGCCGCGGCGTACAGGTAGGTGCACATGAGGTTGTGCTCGAGCTCCGCGGCCTCGTAAAGCGCGTGCAACAGCACTTCGCGCTGCGTGAGGGCGGTCGCCGGGGTGACGTCGTTCATAGGTCGGCCCGTTGCGGTATGTGGCGTGCGCCGTGCGCCGTGCGCCGTGCGCCGTGCGCCGTGCGCCGTGCGCCGTGCGCCGTGCGGCCTGTGTCGCACAAATCCGCGCGCCGCGCCATACCCCTTCCGGTGCCGGGCGCCTCAGGCGGGCGCGTGTTCGCGCGTCTCGCGGAAAATGATGTCCGGCCAGCGTTCGAGCGTCAGCTCGAGATTCACGCGCGAGGGCGCCAGATACACCAGCGCGCCGCCGTGATCGAGGGCCAGGTGCTCGTGCGCCCGGCTGCGGAACTCCTCCAGCTTGCGCGCCTGCGCACCATCGACCCAGCGCGCGGTGTGGATGGTGACGGGATCGAACACGCACTGCACGCCGTACTCGTCCTGCAACCGGAACGCCACCACTTCGAACTGCAGCGGCCCCACCGCGCCCAGGATCAGATCCTTGCTGCGCAGGGGCTTGAACAGCTGCGTGGCACCCTCCTCGCACAGCTGCGACAGTCCCCTCTGCAGCGCCTTCATCTTCATCGGGTCCACGAGCCGCGCACGGCGGAATATCTCGGGCGCGAAATCCGGCACACCGGTGAAGCCGAGCCGCTCGCCCTGGGTGAAGGTGTCGCCGATGTTGATGGTGCCGTGGTTGTGCAGGCCGATGATGTCGCCCGCGTAGGCTTCTTCGGCCTGGGCGCGCTCCGCCGCCATGAAGGTGAGCGCATCCGCCACGCGCACCTCCTTGTCGAGGCGCACGTGGAACAGGCGCATGCCGCGCGCGTATTTGCCGGCACACAGGCGCAGGAACGCGATGCGGTCGCGGTGCGCCGGGTCCATGTTCGCCTGGATCTTGAACACGAAGCCCGCGAGCGCCGCTTCGCCCGGCGCCACCGAGCGTTCGCGCGCGCTGCGCGGCAGCGGCCCGGGAGCGTGTCTGGTGAACGCCGCGAGCAGCTCCTCGACGCCGAAGTTGTTGATCGCGGAGCCGAAGAACACCGGCGTCTGCCGGCCGGCCAGGTAAGCGCGCGCATCGAAGCTGTGCGTAGCGCCCTTCAGCAGTGCAATCTCCTCGTTGAAGGCGCTCGCCTGATCGCCGAGGAAGTCGCGCGCCGCGCCGCTGCCGAGGCCGTCGATGGTGCGGTTTTCACCGACCCGACCGCGCTCGCCCGCGGTGTACACGTAGATGCGATCCTCGGGCAGGTGGTAGATGCCGCGCAGCTCGCGCCCCATGCCGATGGGCCAGGTGAGCGGCGCGGTGTTGATGCGCAGTACGCTCTCGATCTCATCCAGCAGCTCGATCGGCGGGCGGCCATCGCGGTCGAGCTTGTTGATGAAGGTCATGATCGGCGTGTCGCGCAGCCGGCAGACCTCCATGAGCTTGATGGTGCGCTCCTCGACGCCCCTGGCGCAGTCGATGACCATGAGTGCCGAGTCCACGGCGGTCAGCGTGCGGTAGGTGTCCTCGGAGAAGTCCTCGTGGCCGGGCGTGTCGAGCAGGTTCACGATGCAGTCGCGATAGGGAAACTGCATCACCGAGGAGGTCACGGAAATGCCGCGCTGCTGCTCGAGCCGCATCCAGTCGGAAGTCGCGTGGCGCGCGGCCTTGCGGCCCTTGACGGTGCCGGCCATCTGGATAGCGCCGCCGAACAGCAGCAGTTTCTCCGTGAGAGTGGTCTTGCCGGCGTCGGGGTGCGAGATGATCGCGAACGTGCGACGCCGAGCGATCTCGGCAGCCAGGTCAGTCATACGCTTGCGGGACTCAGGGCGAGGGGGCGTGGGAGGCGCGCAGAGCGAGCTTGAGCACGGCGGCATCCTCGCGACCGCTCGCGGCCTGATAGTAGCCGCGCCGGCTGCCGACCTGCTCGAAGCCCATCGACAGGTACAGGCGGATCGCCGCGGTGTTGGAGGGCCGCACCTCGAGAAACGCGGCTCCCATGCCGGCGGCGCCCGCGCGCTCGATCAGGGAGCTGAGCAGGCGCTTGCCCACGCCGCGGCAGCGGAACGCCTCGCCGACACACAGATTCAGAATGTGGGCCTCGCCCGCACCGACACTCATGACTCCGTAACCCAACAGGTGCCGGCTCAGCGTCACCACTCGGCAGACGTACCCCACCCGCAGGCAATCGCGGAAGATCCCCTCGCTCCAGGGGAACTGGTAAGAGGAGCGCTCGATATCCACCACCTCCGCGACGTCGGTCGCGCGCATGGGTCGGATCACGACCTCGGGCGAGGTCTTCAGCAGCTCAGGAGCGGTTGCCATCAGTCACTGCGCCTTGGCCCTTTGCTGGTACACGCTGCGGGCAAACTTCAGGTCTTCCCACGCCTTGCGCTTGTCCGCCGGCGTGCGCAGCAGATAAGCGGGATGATACGTCACCACCAGCGGGGTGTTCAGCTCACCGAAACGATGCACCCGGCCCCGCAGCCTGCCGAGCGGCGCGTCGGTGCCGAGCAGGTTCTGCGCGGCGATCCGCCCGACCGCGAGCATGATCGCCGGTTGCAACAGCGCGATCTGCCGCACCAGGTACGGCAGGCACGCCGCCACTTCCTCGGGCCTCGGGTCGCGGTTTCCCGGGGGCCGGCTTTTCAATACGTTGGCGATGTAGACATTGGTCCTGCGATCGAGCCCGATGGCGCGCAGCATGGCATCGAGCAGCTGGCCGGCCGCGCCGACGAACGGCTCGCCGCGCCGATCCTCTTCCGCGCCGGGCGCCTCGCCGATCACCAGCCAGTCGGCGCGCTTCGGCCCCACACCCAAGACCCCTTGCGTGCGCGTGAGGTGCAACGGGCACCGGGTGCACTGCAGGACCTCGGAACGCAGCGCATCCCAGCGCGCCGCGGTGTCGAGCGCCGGCGGCGGCGGTTCACGCTCCGCCGCCGAGGCGCCGGGCGCGCGGTCCGCAGCCGGCCGCGCGCCGCTGTTCCGGCTCAACCAGAGGTCGATACCGATCGCCTCGAGGTACTGAGTGCGCCGCTCTGGATGCATGCGCGCCCTCAGGCTCCCCCCGCCGGTACGCCCCGCACGGCGCGCCGCAGGCGGCGCCCCGCCCACAGCAGCGGCGCCGACAGCGCGTAAACGCCGAACATCGACAGCAGCATCGAGGGCGGATGGATGGCGATGAGCACGAAGAACAACGGCACGAGCAGCATGTAGACGAACTTGATGCGCCGATCGAGATCGAACTGCTTGAAGCTCGGATAGCCGAAGCGGCTCACCATCAGGGCTCCGGCGCTCGCGGTAACGGCAAAGGCCGCGATCAGCCCGACCAGTCTCGGCTCGTGCCACTCGCTGAAGAACCACACGAACGCCGCCACGATCGCCGCCGCCGACGGGCTCGGCAACCCCTCGAAGTAGCGCTTGTCGGCGCCGGCGGCGCGCGCGTTGAAGCGCGCCAGCCGCAGCGCCGCCGCTACCGCGTAGAAGAAGCAGGCGAGCCAGCCGAAACGCCCCCAGAAATGGCCGTACTCCGCGATGCGCACCACGCCCCACTGGTAGGCGACGATGGCCGGCGCGAGCCCGAAGGCCACCATGTCGGCGAGACTGTCGTATTCCTTGCCGAAGAAGCTCTCGGTGTGCGTCAGACGCGCAATGCGCCCGTCGAGCGTGTCGAAGATCATGGCCGCAAACACCGCCATGCCCGCATGATCAAAGTGCTTGTCGATGGCTGCCACGACCGCGTAGAAGCCCGAGAACAGGCATGCCGTGGTCAGAAGATTGGGCAGCAGGTAAATGCCCTTGCTGCGGGGTCGTGCGTGGTCCTGTGAGTCGCTCGCCACGGCGGCAATCTTAACAGGGGCCTCCTGTTAAGATGCCAGCCACCCCATTTATCAGGTAAGCGCGCGCCGATGAGGCTGTCCCAATACCCGATCAACACCATGAAGGAAACCCCCGCGGAGGCGGAGGTGGTGAGTCACCAGCTGATGCTGCGGGCCGGGCTCATCCGGCGCCTGGCGGCGGGCCTGTACAGCTGGCTGCCGCTGGGACTGCGGGTGCTGCAGAAGGTGGAACGCATCATCCGTGAGGAAATGAACCGTGCCGGAGCTCTGGAGCTGGTGATGCCGGTGGTGCAGCCGGCGGAGCTGTGGCAGGAGTCGGGCCGCTGGACCGAGTACGGGCCGGAGCTGCTGCGCATCAAGGACCGGCACGAGCGCGACTTCGTGGCCGGACCTACCCACGAAGAGGTGATCACCGACATCGCGCGGCGCGAGCTGCAGAGCTATCGGCAGCTGCCGGTGAACTTCTATCAGATCCAGACGAAGTTCCGTGACGAAGTGCGGCCGCGCTTCGGCGTCATGCGGGCACGCGAATTCATCATGAAGGATGCGTATTCCTTTCATCTCGACGAGGCGTCGCTCCGGGCGGGTTACCGCGCGATGTACGACGCCTACACGAAGATCTTCACACGCACCGGACTCACCTTCCGCGCGGTGCGCGCCGACTCCGGCGCCATCGGCGGGGATGTCTCGCAGGAGTTCCACGTGCTCGCCGACTCGGGCGAGGATGCGATCGCGTTCTCCGATGAAGACGATTACGCGGCCAGCCTGGACGCCGCCGTCGCGGCGCCACCCGAGGAGGCGCGCCCCGCGCCGCAGCAGGCGCTGCGCAAGGTGCCGACTCCCGGTGTGCGCACCATCGCCGAGCTCGCGCGCTTCCTGCAGGTCGACCCCGCGCGCTGCCTGAAGACCCTCATTGTCGAGGGCGCCGGGGAGCAGGTCGTGGCGCTGGTGCTGCGCGGTGATCACGAGCTGAACGCCGTCAAGGCGCAAAAGCTTGAGGGCGTGGCGAGCCCGTTGCGGATGGCGAGCGCGGAGCGCGTCCTCAAGGCCACCGGCACGGAGCCCGGCTCCGTCGGCCTCGTGGGACTGAAGTGCCGCGTGTATGCCGATCACAGCGCGCTCGCGCTCGCGGACTTGGTGTGCGGCGCCAACGAGAAGGACATGCATCTGACGGGCGTGAACTGGGAGCGGGATGTGACCGGCGCCAGCGCTGCGGATCTGCGCAACGTCGTCGCGGGCGATCCCAGCCCGACCGGCAAGGGGCGCCTGAAGATCGCGCGCGGCATCGAGGTCGGTCACATCTTCCAGCTGGGCCGCAAGTACAGCGAGCCCATGAAAGCGCTGGTGCTCGATGAGGCGGGCCGTGAGACCGCGCTCTACATGGGCTGCTACGGTATCGGCGTGACGCGCATCGTGGCCGCGGCCATCGAGCAGAACCACGATGAGCGCGGCATCATCTGGCCCGCGCCGATCGCGCCCTTCCAGGTAGTGCTGGTACCCCTGAACCTGCAAAAATCCCCGCGTGTCCGCGAAGTCAGCGACCGCCTGTATGCCGAGCTCACCGCCGCCGGAATCGAGGTGCTCTACGACGACCGTGACGCACGTCCGGGCGTCAAGTTCGCCGACGCCGAGCTGCTGGGCATCCCGCACCGCCTGGTGGTGGCGGATCGCGGCCTCGATGCCGGCAGACTCGAATACCGCCAGCGACGCGAGAGCGCCAGCACCGAATTTCCCGCGGACGGCGCGCTCGCCTTCATGCGCGCGCGCCTCGGGACTTGAGCCCGCCACGCGGGCCGCGCGCGCGCGAGCGCTCCTGGTTTTGGCGCTCGCCGCCCTGGGCGTCGGCGTGCGCCATCCTGCGCGCGCCGACCAGCAGCGTGACCCGCAGCTGCAGGCGGTGGTCGCGAAGGCGATCTCGGAGGCGCAATGCTTCACCGACCAGTACGACTCCGCCGTCTGGTACACGCTCATGGAGCCGCGGCTGCGGCGCATCATCAGGGAGAAAGACGAGCGTCTCGATATCCTCAAGCAGGTGTACTGCGAAACGCACCGGCCGGGAGAGGCGCGTTTGCCCCCGGGCCTGGTCATGGCGGTCATCGACGTCGAGAGCCGCTTCGATCGCTGGGCGGTATCCCCCGCGGGCGCGGTGGGTCTCATGCAGGTGATGCCGTTCTGGCCCGAGCGCCTCGGCATGCGTCGCCACGAGCTGATACACGTCGCGCCCAACATCCGCATGGGTTGCGCGATCCTGCGCTTCTACCTCGGCCATGAAGGCAACGACGTGCGCAAGGCGCTGGCGCGCTACAACGGCAGCCCCGGGCGGCGCGACTACCCGGACCTGGTGCTCGGTGAGTGGACGCGCTGGAGCGGCGCGGATGATCTGGGGTTTCCCAAGACCCCGCCCGCGCAGCGCTAGTGCGCGCGGGCGAAGGCGCCGGCGCGCGTCACACCTGCGCATCGCGCGCGCCTACTTCGCGCCGGCGTGCTTGGCGCGCGCAGGTGCCGGCAGCATGCGCGCCACGCCTTCACGGCGCGAGTCGGCGGCCCCCTCATAGCTGCCGTCGGCGAGGCGCGCGACGCCTTGCAATCCGGAATTTTCCGCATGTCCGCTTTTCAGCTCGATGCCACGCTCGCGCAGCCCGGCGAGCAGCGCCGCAGAGAACTTCGCTATCTCACCGCTGAAGGTGTCGCCGCGCGCGATGAGGTTCGGCAGCTCGATCGCCTGTTTGAGGGACAGCTTCCAGGCGAGTAATCCGACCAGGGCCTTGGCATTGTATTCGAGAATCGCGGAGCCGCCGGGAGAGCCGAGAGCGGCGACGAAGTTGCCGGCGCGATCGAGAACGATGATCGGCGCCATCGAGGAGCGCGGACGCTTGCCGCCCTGCACGGCATTGGCTACCGGGCGGCCGGCATCCGTGGGTACGAAGGAGAAGTCGGTGAGCTGATTGTTGAGCACGAAACCACGCACCGTGCGTCCGGAGCCGAAGATCGATTCCACGGTGGTCGTCATCGAGACCGCGTTGCCGTCCGCGTCCACGACCACGAAGTGGCTCGTTCCCGGGGACTCCGCGGTCGCATCCCGGCCGCGCGGCATGGAGAAATCGCCCGGCGGCGGCGGCGCGCCGGCGTGCTGGCCGATCAGCTGCAGGCGCAGCCGTACGTAGGCGGGATCGAGCAGCCGATCCACCGGCACCGGCACGAAGCGCGGGTCGGCGACGTAGCGGTCACGGTCGGCGTATATGAGCCGACTCGCCTGCGCGAACAGGAACCAGGCCTGAGGGTCCGCAGGGCTGCGCCCGGCGATATCGGTCCTGTCCAGTATCGAGAGCATTTCCAGCAGACACACGCCGCTCGAGGGCGGCGGCGGCACACACAGCGAGTACCCGCGATAGGGCCGGCACAGCGGTTCGGCCCAGCTCGCGCGGTACGAGCTCAGGTCCCGCAGCGTCATGGTCCCCGGAAACGGCGCCTGGTGGGTCGTGGCCACGATCTCGTTCGCGATCGCACCCTGGTACAGCGCGCGCGGTCCGTCGAGCGCGATGCGCTCCAGTGTCCGGGCGTACTCGGGATTGCGAAACAGGTCGCCCTCCTGGATGGTGTCGCCGTCGGGGCGCGAGAACAGCGTGCGCACCTCGTTGGTGGGCGGAACGGGCGATCCCTCGCCGAGAAACATCGCGAGCCGTGCGGGAACCCTGAAGCCCAGGGATGCGGCACGAATCGCCGGCTGAAACAGCTCCTTCCAGCGCAACGCACCGAGCTTGGCGTGCGCGGCGTACAGCATGGCGACCGCGCCCGGCACTCCGGTGGAGCGTCCGCTGCGCACCGCCTCCACAAACGGCAGCGGCTTGCCGTGTTCGTCCAGAAACATGCCGGGCTGCGCGGCCGCGGGCGCCCGCTCGCGGCCATCGACGGCGCTCACCTTGCGCGCGTGCGCATCGTAGTACAGGAGGAACGCGCCGCCGGCGATGCCGGAGCTCTGCGGCTCGACGAGTCCGAGCATCGCCTGCACCGCAACGGCCGCATCGATCGCGTTGCCCCCCTTGCCCAGCATCTCGAGTCCGGCATCGACCGCCAGCGGATTGGCGGCCGCGACCCAGGCCGGTTGCCCGCCGTGCGGGTGGCGATGGAACAAGGAAAGCCGAGCGGGCGGCGCGGCGGCCGCCGGTGGTGCCACGGGAGCGGCTGCGGGCGGCGCTTCGGCCGTGGGCGGCGCGGGAGCTGGAGGGGGCGGCTGCGCCGGCGGGGGCGCCCCGGTTTCGGGCTGTTGGTCGCTTGAGGGCGGTGGCGATTCGCTTACCGGGGGGGCCGGCTCCGGCGGCGCGCTCGCGGCGGCGGGGCCGGCCGCGGGCGGCGGGTCCGCACCGGCCGGCAGCGCGGCCGATGCCAGCAGCGCCAGCGCAGCCAGGAGCGGGAGCGGGAAGACTCTATGCAACATCCGGATCACTTGGTGTGAAAACCCGCAGACGCCCATCGCGCGTCGACCGCGGCGTCGGTCACTTCCACCGAGGTGACCCTGGAGCCCGAGGAGCCGACCCACAGCCAGTTCACGAACGCGGACACCGCCGCGTCCTCGCCGCACGCGAGCACCTCGACGCGGCCGTCGGCAAGATTGCGGGCGTATCCGCTCACGCCCAGGTCCTGTGCGCGCCGCGCGGCGGTGGCGCGATAGAACACGCCCTGGACGCGGCCGCCCACCACACACTTCTTGCAGATCATGCGCACCGAATACTACTTGAGATCCGCACGCGCGTGCCCTGCGCAGATGCTCGCACCGGGGTTTTGTGGCAACGTACGCAGAGCGCACCGCGACCGGTCCGCGGGCTTCAGAGATACGGCATGCCCGAGATACTGGTGCTCTACTACTCGCGCAGCGGCGCCACCGCCGAGCTCGCGCGACACGTGTGCCGCGGCGTGGAGGGGGTTGCGGGCGCCAGTGCGCGGCTGCGAACCGTGCCGCCGGTGTACGCGGAAAGCGCCGGCCCGCCTAAGCCGGTGCCGGCGAGCGGGGCGCCTTACGCCACACTCGACGATCTAGCCCAGACGCATGGACTGGTGCTCGGCAGCCCCACGCGCTTCGGCAACATGGCCGCGCCGCTGAAACACTTTCTCGACGGCACGGCCAGCCTGTGGCTGTCCGGCGTGCTCGCGGGCAAACCGGCCGCAGTGTTCACCTCCACGCAAACCATGCACGGCGGCCAGGAGACGACCCTGCTGTCGATGATGCTGCCGCTGCTGCATCACGGCATGTACCTGGTGGGGCTGCCCTACACCGAGCGCGCACTCAACGAGACCCGGGGCGGCGGCACTCCCTATGGCGCCTCCCATGTCAGCGGCCCGGGCACGGTCCCGGCGCTCACCGATGAGGAGAAATCGCTGGCGCAGGCGCTGGGAAAGCGGGTGGCACAGCTCGCGGTGCAACTGGCCTCATTCGCCGCGGGTGCGCGCGGCTGAGTGCAGCACTTCGCGGATGAACGGTATCGTCAGCCGCCGCTGCGCAGCGAGCCCGGCTTCATCGAGGGTGTCGAGCAGTTCGTACAGGCTGCGCATGTCGCGGGGAAAGCGCCGCTGCAGCCAGTGTGAGGTTTCTGCGGGCAGTTCGAAACCGCGCAGCCGCGCGCGCAGCTGCAGCGCCGCCTGCTGCTCGTTCTCGTCCAGCACCCGCAGCTGAAACACCGCGCCCGCGGCGCAGCGCGACCCGAGATCCGCCAGCGCCCAGTTCGTCAGTGCCGGGGGCGCCTGCGCGGCGACGATCAGCCGCCCGCCGGCGTCCTCCATCTCCCGCAGCAGGCCGAAGATCGCGCGCTCCCAGTCCGGCTGCCCCGCCACCTGCTCGATATCGTCCAGACACAGGCACTGCAGCTGCGGCAGCCCCTCGAGCACGCCGACACCGAGGCCCGACACCTGCGCGAGCGGCACGTAACCGGCGCGCATGCGCTCGCTCGCCGCGGCGCAGATCGCCTGCAACAGGTGGGTCTTGCCCGCGCCGTCGGGCCCGCACAGCCAGGTGATGCCGGCAATCTCCCCGCCCGCGAGGCGCCGCGCGTGCTCCAGCGCCTCGGTGTTGCGCGCCGCCAGGAAGCTGGCGAATACCGCGCGGTCGGGCAGACGCAGCCCCAGGGATATCTGACGCACGTGCGTGAGCGCTACAACGAGTGCACGGGTTGCACCCAGGCGCGCCGCGTGAAAGTCAGGACGTAGTGCAGTCCCGACACCACGGTGGTGGCGAGCGTGAGCACCGCGCAGGCGTCGAGCATCTCCCGTGGCGGCACACCCGCCGCCGCATCGAGCAGCACCAGCATCACGTACGCCAGTTGCGCGGCCGTATTCACCTTGCTGAGCACCGTCGGGCGCCCGCGCAACGGGCCGAACCACAGGCGGAAGGTCAACGCGCCGAGCCCGATCAGCACATCGCGCGCCACGACCGCGGCGGTCAGCCACCAGGGGACCAGCCCGAGCCACGCGCATTCGACAAACACCGTGACCAGCAGCAGCTTGTCGGCCGTTGGATCGAGGATCTTGCCCAGCTCGGAGGTCCAGTTGAAGCGCTTCGCGAGGTAGCCGTCGACGCCGTCCGAGACGGCCGCCATCACGAACAAGCCGAGCGCGACGACGTGCTCGCCGGCGTGCAGCGTCGCGACGACCGGCCAGATCAGCGCCAGGCGGATCAGACAAATGAGGTTGGGCAGGTGACGCACGGTCGGATGGGGCTGCAGGCGCGGCGCGCCCTCACCCCTGCGGCTGGTAGCGATACACGGCCGTCGCGGCCGCGGCGCTGGTGCGCACCAGCCGCGTCGAGCCGGCCAGCGCCTGATCGAGGCCGGCAGCGCCACCGCGCACCGTCACATCGAAGGCCACACTGTTGGCTTCGGCGGCGGCGATGTTGGCGCGGCGCACGCCCGGAACGCTCTGCAGCAGCCGCGCGATCGCGGCGTAGTCGACCAGGCCCCTGACGCCCTCGATCCGCACCCGCGTCTCGACTTCCGCCTGCGCGAGCGAGGCGCCCGGTTGCGGTACCAGCAGATCCACCGTGTGGTCGATGCCCGCGGCGAGCGGACCATTCCAACTCTCGTTGGCGGAGCGCGTGTACAGTGTCCACTGCAAGTCGCTGTCGGGGGCCGCGCCATCGGCCCGCCCCACCAGGATCTCATCGCCACCGTAGCGCTGCGCGGACTGCAGCATCGCGGGGGCCGCCAGCAGATTACCGTCACTATCGAGCACCGCGAGCGGCAGCAGACTGATCGGCAGCCCGCGCTCGGCCGCCGCGCGCTCGAGCTCGGCCCGCGCGGCGTCCTCGGCGGCGCGATTGCGCGGCGGGATGAGCACCACGAGAGTGAACGGGCGCTCGCGATCCCAGATACTGCGGCCCGCCGCGGTGATGGCCTGCTCGACCGCGGCGCCGTCGAACACCACCTGCGATTCCCCGCGCGGCCCCACCGCATAGTTCTTCACGTACCGGGTCGCATCGGCCACCACGCTGGCGAGCGCCGGGTCGTCGGCTGACTCGCGGCGGCCGGTCGCGCGCACCAGCGCCTGGCGCATGGCGTCCTGCACGGCGGGTCCGGACTGGCCGTCGACGTCGACTTCGTAAACCCGCACCGGCCGTCCCGCCCACGACGACAGCGGCAGCACGCAGTACAGAGCGCACAGGCCCGCGAGAAGTGCGCGCACGCGCCGGTTCGCCTTGGTTGATTTCGGGCCCGGTCGCGACATGGTCTGGATCGCACACGCCACAGCACGAGACGACAGGTACAATACCATACGCCCCGGCGCCACACGGCGGCCCGCCCGCATCGCTTCAAGACTCATGACAGAAGGCCCCGGCATCACCTATCGCGATGCGGGCGTCGACATGGACGCCGGCGATGAGCTCGTTGAACGCATC
>VBNP01000196.1 GCA_005877965.1 Gammaproteobacteria bacterium
CTTCATCGACGCTGTGCGCCATGCGGGTCGCGAGCGCGTACTCCGCGTAATTGCGAAAGTCCAGCAGCCGCGCCGCCTGGTGGCGCCGCCGCAGGATGTCCTCCATCACCCCCGAGTTGTCCCAGCGGCCGGCGCTCGGGCCGCAATCCGAGGCGCGCGTCATCCACGCCTCGTAGAAGGCGCGGCGCAGGGCTTCGGACTCGGCGTCGGTGACCACCGCGACGTAGGTCGGCTGGTCGAGGGTGAGGATCCAGCCCGCCACCCCGCGCTCGTGCGCCCTGCGCCGCGCCTGCTCGATCAGCATGTCGTTCAGTCCGCGCAGCTGCTGCGGATCCTCGACGTGCCGGCTCCAGGCGTTGGTGGCATCCAGCACGTTCTCTTCGAACTTTGCCTGCAGCTGCGTGAGCTCGAGCATCGCGGACTTGAAGCGCTCCTTGCGGTCCGCCGGCAGGCCCACCCCCGCGAGGCGGAAGTCCCGCTTCGCATGCTCGATCACCTGGCGCTGCACCGGCGCGAGCGCGGCGCCCTCCTGGTCGGCGATGGTGCGATAGGCCCGGAACAGCGGCTCGCTCTGCGCCAGGTCGGTCTGGTAGGCGGACAGCAGCGGCAGGCAGGCGTTGTACCCGCTGCGCAGGGCATCGGAATTCAGCACCGCGTTCAGGTGATTCACCGGTGACCAGGTGCGCGAAACGCGGTGCTGCAGCTCCTCCAGCGGCTCGATGAGCGTCGCGAAGGTGGGTATCGGGAGCGAGGCGAGCTCCTCGATGCGCGCGCGGTTCTCCGTCAGCACTTTCCGCACCGCCGGTTCGACGTGCTCGGGACGGATCTTGAGGAACTGCGGCAGGGGTTCCTGGCCGAGGAGTGGGTTTTCCATGCGGTCTCGTGGCGTGAGCTGAACGCCATTGTAGCGGCCTTCGTCAGCGCCGGCGCTGCGGGATGGAACCGCAGCCCGCGTCCTCATATAACATGCGGTCGGCTAAGCGCCCGAGGGTGTATGAGCGACATATTCGACCTGGTGGTGATCGGGGGCGGCAGCGGCGGGCTGGCCGCAGCCCAGCGCGCCGCCGAATACGGCGCCCGGGTGGCGCTGGTGGAATCCGGCCGCCTCGGGGGAACCTGCGTCAACCTCGGCTGCGTGCCGAAGAAGATCACCTGGAACGCGGCCGATCTCGGCGGCGCGCTGCAGGATGCCACGGACTACGGTTTCCAGCTGCAGGTCGCGGGGCACGACTGGGAGGCGCTGAAGCACGGGCGCGACGCTTACATCCTGCGGCTGAACGAGCTGTACGCCGCGAACCTCGCGCGGCACAAGGTCGAGCTGGTGCGCGCCCGGGCGAGTTTTGTCGATGCCGGCGCCGTCAATGCCGCAGGGCGGAGGCTCTCGGCCGGGCACATCATCATCGCCACCGGCGGGCAAGCGCGCCGGCCGCTGATCCCCGGCGCCGAGCTCGGCATCACCTCCGACGGCTTCTTCGAGCTCAGCCAGCGTCCGCAGCGCGTCGCGGTGGTGGGCAGCAGTTACATCGCCCTCGAGCTCGCCGGCATTTTCGCCGGCCTCGGGGCCGACACCACCCTGGTGCTGCGCGGCGACACGGCGCTGAAGACCTTCGACGACATGCTCGGAGAGGCGACGCTCAGCATGCTGCGCGAGGAGGGCGTGGACATCGTGCTGCACGCCTCGCCCGCTGGGCTGGCGCGCGGCGCCGACGGCGCACTCGAGCTGCGCGCGCGCGACGGCCGGCGTCTGGGCCCGTTCGATTGCGTGCTGTGGGCGGTCGGACGTGTCGCGGCGGTGGAGGACCTCGCGCTCGGCAGGGCGGGCGTCGCGCTCGATATCCAGGGCTTCATCGCCACCGACCTCTACCAGGCGAGCAGCGCGGAGCGGATCTACGCCGTCGGCGATGTGGCCGGGCGCGCGCAGCTCACCCCGGTGGCGATCGCCGCGGGGCGGCGGCTGGCGGACCGGGTGTTTGGCGGGCAGAGCGACCGGCACCTGGACTACCAGAACATTCCGACGGTGATTTTCGGGCGTCCGCCGATCGGCACCGTGGGCTTGAGCGAAAAAGCGGCGCGCGAGCGCTTCGGTGCCGCCAACATCACGGTGTTCAGATCCAGTTTCGTGCCCCTCTATCACGCCCTCACCACGGCGAAGGGGCGCTGCGAGATGAAGCTCGTGACCGCAGGTCCCGGGCAGCGCATCGTCGGCCTGCACGTCGTGGGAGCGGGCGCGGACGAGATGCTGCAGGGGTTCGCGGTCGCGGTGCGCATGGGGGCGACCAAGAAGGACTTCGACGACACGGTGGCGATTCATCCGACTTCTGCGGAAGAATTCGTCACCATGCGCTGAACACTCAGGCGCTGCCGCTGCGCTCCTTGAGCGCGGCCAGCACCGGCGCGGTCTCGGGACGCAGGCCGCGCCACAGACGAAACGACTCCGCGGCCTGCTCCACCAGCATGCCCCAGCCCTGCAGCGCCCGCGCGCAGCCCTGCCGCCTGGCCCATTCGACGAAGGCGGTCGCGGACTTGCCGTAGGCGAGGTCGTAGCACACGGTCTGCGGCCCAATCACCGCCGGCGGGAAGGGCGGCAGGTCGCCGGCGAGGCTGGCGGATGTGGCATTGACGATCAGGTCGAACGGCGCGCCCCCGAGCTCTGCGAAACCGACGCCCCGGACGGGGCCGAGCTCGGTAAACGCCGCGGCGAGCGTGTGGGCGCGCTGCGCCGTGCGGTTGGCGATCACCACCACCTCGGGCGCCAGGCCCAGCAGCGGGCCCAGGATTCCGCGGGTCGCACCCCCGGCGCCGATGACGAGCACCCGGCGGTGGGTGATGACCACTCCGAGGTTGTCGCACAGGTCGCGCACCAGGCCGGCGCCGTCGGTGTTGTCGCCGAGGATGCCGTCGGGACGCGCCGCGAGCGTGTTGACCGCCGCGGCATACGCGGCCCGCGGCGTCAGCTCGTGCGCCACATCCAGCGCCGCGATCTTGTGAGGCAGGGTCACGTTCAGGCCACGGCCGCCCTGGGCGAAGAACGCGCGCACGCGCGCGTGAAACTCAGCGGGCGCCACGTCGTGGAGGCGGTAGCTGATCTTCTGACCGGTCTCGCGGGCAAACATGCCGTGAATGAACGGCGAGAGGCTGTGAGCGACCGGATGGCCCACGACCCCGTACTGGTCCAGCGCGTTACCCATCAGACAGATTGTGACAGCATCCGCGCGCTCGTGCCTGCGCAAGGCCCCACCGCGAGGGCTGACTTGAGCTCCGGCAGCCAGGCCTGCAGGCGCTCGAGCATGAGGTAGGGCGGGTTCACGATCAGCAGGCCCGAGCCGTTGAGCCCGACCTGTGAGTCGCGCGGATACAGCCACAGCTCGCACACCAGCGCCGGCGCCTGGAGGCTGCGCGCGCAGACGGCCTGCCAGGTGGCGGTGCTGCGCTGGTCCTTGATCGGATACCAGGCCGCGAACACGCCGGTCGGAAAGCGGCGCAGCCCTTCGGCGAGTGCCGCCGTGAGATGCCCGAAGTCCTGCTGGGTCTGCTCGTACGGCGGGTCGATGAAGGTGAGCCCGCGCCGCTCCGGCGGCGGGAGGAACGCCCGCAGGCGCGCGAAGCCGTCGCCACGCTCGACCCGCACACTGCGCGGGCCGTCGCTGCGCGCTTGCGCGAGGCTCCCGAGGGAGGCCTCGAGCGCGTTCGCTTGCGCTCCCAGGAACTCGATGAGCACCGCACGATCCTGCGGCCGCAGCTCACTCGCCGCGATCAGCGGCGAGCCCGGATACAGATGCCGCTGTCCGGGGCGGGCGCGAAACTGCGCCAGCAGCGCCGCGTACTGGCGCAACTCCGGCGCGCGGTGCTCGAGGCTCGCGAAGCGCCCGATGCCGGCGGCCGCCTCGAGCGACGGGCTCGACAGATCGTAGCTGCCGCGGCCGGCGTGGGTGTCGAGGTACAGGAACCCCTTGTCCTTCTTCTTCAGCGCCGTCAGCAGCTGAAGCAGCGTCACGTGCTTGTGCACGTCCGCGAAGTTGCCGGCGTGGAAGCTGTGGCGGTACTTCATTGCCTGCGCTGATCCGGGCTGATGAAATGTATCACCTGGGAAAGGAGGCCGCGCTTGGCGGAATACTGGTTCGACAGCCACGATGGCCTGAGGCTCTACAGCCGTGTGTACGCCGCCGCCGCCGCCGGCTCACCGGTGGTGCTGTGCCTGCACGGGCTGATGCGCAACAGCCGCGATTTCCTCGAGCTGGCGGCACGCCTGGCGGCGCGCCACCGCCTCATCGTGCCCGACGTGCGCGGCCGCGGCTTCTCGGCGCGCGATCCGAATTACAACAACTACCAGATCCCGGTCTATCTTGAGGACCTCCTGAGGCTGCTCGCGGGTCTGGGTGCGGCCCGCGTGAGCATCATCGGCACCTCCATGGGCGGACTCATGGCGATGGTGCTGGCGGCGATGCACCCGCAGCTCGTCTCGCGCATCGTGCTCAACGACGTCGGCCCGGAAGTCGACCCCGCGGGGCTCGAGCGCATCCGCGGCTACGCCGGCAAGGCCGCTCCCGTGCGCAGCTGGCCCGAGGCGGTCGCGCAGCTGCGCGCCGACTACGCATCCTCCTGGCCGGGCTTGAGCGATGCGCGCTGGGATGAGATCGCACGCCTGAGTTACCGCGCCAACGCGCAGGGCGTGCCGGAGGTGGACGCCGATCCGCTGATCCGCGAGCCGTTGAAGAGCACCTCCGCAGCCGCGCCGGATCTGTGGCCGTTGTGGCGCTCGCTCGCACGGCTGCCGATCCTTGCCATCCGCGGCGCGCACTCGGACATCCTGAGCGTGACGACCCTCGCGCGCATGCAGCGCGAGAAGCCCGACCTCGAGGTGCTCACCGTCGCCAATCGCGGGCACGCGCCGCTGCTTGATGAGCCCGGGTGCGTCGCGGCGATCGAGCGCTTCCTGGCGGGGAGCGCGCGCGGGACGCGCGAGGCTACTTGAGACGCCGCGCGCGGCCGTTGGCCGCCGGTGCCGCGGGCCGCAACTTGCCGACGGCGCTCTTGCGCACCGCGCTCCTGGCGCGCGCGCGGGGCTTGCGGGCGGCGCCGTGGGCCCCGGCCTTAGGCTTGGCTGCCGGCGCCGGCGCGGCCGCCGGAGGAGCTGCGGCCACGGGCTGCGCGCGCGCGCCGCGCGCGCTTTTCCTGCCGGCGCCGGCCGCTCGCGCGCCTGGCGCGGCCGCCGTCCCGGGCGCCTGCGGCGCGCCCGCGCCGTCAGCCGGCGCGGCAGCGGCGGCACGCTTGCCCTTGCCCCAGCGTCCGAAGCGTGCGCCGCGCTCGGGCGCCGCCGCGAGCAACGCGCGGCATTCCTCGAGCGTGAGGGCCTTGGGGTCGCGGTCCTTCGGTATCTTGGCGTTTTTCTTGCGATCGGTGATGTACGGTCCGTAGCGGCCGTTGAGCACCTGGATGCCCTCGGCGGGGAAGTCCTGGATGATGCGATTGGCGTCCGCTTCCTGCTTCAGGCGTATCACCTCGAGCGCCCGCTCGAGCGTCACG
>VBNP01000091.1 GCA_005877965.1 Gammaproteobacteria bacterium
AGCCCCTGATCGTGATACATGGCGAGCACCGCATCGAACCCCGCGAGCACCCGTGGCACGAACACGGTGTCCGCGGGCAACGGTCCCTCGGCGCGGATGCCGCTCGCCTGCATCCGCGCGATCGCGGGAGTGATGACGCGCAGCTCCTCGTCGCCAAGGTAGCCGCCTTCCCCCGCGTGAGGGTTCAGGCCACACACGGCGATGCGCGGCGCCGGGATTGCCCACCAGCGCGCCAAATCGCGCGCCAGAATCGCCGCCGACTCGCACAGCGAGTCGGCGGTAATGGCGTCGCTCACGGCCCTGAGCGGCAGGTGGGTGGTGGCGAGCGCCACGCGCAGCTCGCCCGCGGTCAGCATCATCACCACGCGCGGGCTGTGCGTGCGCTGTGCGAGAAATTCGGTGTGACCGCTGAAGCGCACGCCGGCGTCGTTGATCACTCTCTTGTGCACCGGCGCGGTGACGATGGCGTCGAACTCCCCGCTGAGGGCGCCCGCCACGGCGCGCTCCGCCAGCGCGAGCACGTACGGCACGTTGGCCGTGTCCGGGCGTCCGGGCACGCTCGGGCAAGCGAGCGACAGGTGCTCGACGCTGAGGCTGCCGCCGCGGTGCGCGGCGGCAGCCGCTCCGGGGCGCTGCGTGTAGGGGCGCAGCGTGACCGCCAGTTTCAGCCGTGCGGCGCGCTCACTCAACAGCGCGCGGTCGGCGAGGCACACCAGCTCACACGGCAGCTCCTCGAGAGCGAGCGCCAGGCACAACTCCGGCCCGATTCCTGCCGGCTCCCCCGAGGTCAAAGCGATACGCGGAGTCATATCGTGAGGCAAGACGGATCCACGGCGTCCCCGGAAGTTCTCTTCACGTGCTCGCTCCCGCGAGCTCTATGATTTGAATTCGACGAACGCGTCATCGCGCATGCGGCGCAGCCACAGCTCCGTCTCCTCGTCCGCCTTGCCGGCGCGGATCGCTTCCGCGGCCTGCCGGCGCTTGAGCTCGTCGGTGTTGTCGAAGCGGCGGTGCCCGAGCACCTGCACGATATGCCAGCCAAACTGCGTGTGGAACGGCTCGCTGAGCTCGTTGTCCTTCAGTGCCGCGATCGCCTGCTCGAACTCGGGGGCGAAGGTTCCCGGTCCCACCCAACCCAGGTCACCGCCCTCGGCCGCGGATCCCGGGTCCTCGGAGGTGGTCTGGGCGAGCCCCGCGAAGTCCTCCCCCTTGAGAATGCGCTCGCGCAGCGCCGTGAGCTTCTGCCGCACGGTCGCATCGTCGGCGAGCTCGGTGGTCTTCATGAGGATGTGCCGCACGTGGACCTGGTCCTCCACCGCCTTCTCGCTGGCGCCGCGCACCTCATTGAGCCGGATGATGTGGTATCCGGTCGGCGTGCGCAGCGGTTCGCTCACCTCGCCCGGCTTGAGTCGGGCGATCACGTCGTTGAGGAACGTGGGCAGCTCGCCGCCCTTGCGCCAACCCAGCGCGCCCCCCTCGAGGGCGGTCTGGCTGTTCGAATAGGCTACCGCGAGCTTGGCGAAGTCCTCGCCGCCCTTGGCGCGCTGATAAACCTCGGCGGCGCGCTTGGCGGCCTGGTCGAGCTGCGCGGGGCTCGCTTCCTGCGCGACGGCGATCAGGATGTGGGACACGTTGTACTCGTTGCGCTCGGAGGGGGTCTTGGCCTGCTTCTCGAGAAACTGGTCGATCTCGCGCGGCGTGACGCTGATGTGCTGCAGCACGTCCCGCTGGCGCAGCAGCGAGAGCGTGATCTCCTTGCGCAGGTCGTCACGGTAGGAGGTGTAGTCTTCGCCCTGCTTCGCGAGGGCCTCCGGCAGCTGCGAGAGCGTCAGGCCGTTGCGCTTCGCCACGTCCTGGAGCGCGGCGTTCACGGTCTCGTCCGACACCTTGACGCCGGCGCGATTGGCGCGCTGCACCTGGATTTCCTGCAGGACCAGGCGTTCGAGCACCTGCTGGCGCAGGACGTTCTGCGGCGGCAACTCGAGCTTCTGCTGGCGCAGCCGCTGGCTGACGACGTCCACCTGCGTCTCGAGCTCGCTGTTGAGCACGACGCCGTCATTCACGATCGCCGCCACGCGGTCGAGCAGTTCACCCCTGGTGGCCAGCTCGCGGGTTTGTGCGTGCGCCACCTGCTGCACCGTTAGAGCCGCCACCGCCACCGCGAGGGGCATCAGGGCTGAAGTCAACATCCGCTGCATGTGATTTCCCGTTCCTTTACCAGGTGCCCTTCAGCGGGCCCTGACTCTTCGAAGGTATCGCTTCGGGGGGCGTGTAGCCCCGGATCGCCTCGGCGAGGGAGACGTCCGACGCCGATCCGACACCAGCCAGGCCGGCAAGTTCCAGCTGCAACCAGACGCCGGTCTCCTGGCTGGCGGTTGGGTCGTGACTGTTCACGAACCGGCGTGCGCCGAGCCTCACGCGCCAGCAGCACGCACGGTACTCGAAGCCGGCGAAACGCTCCAGTGGGGTGTGATCGCGCAGCGAGTAGACGTCCCGCGCGAACACGCTCCAGCGGCGCCGGATGGGCCAGGCTCCCGAGAACTCCACCTGGTCGAAACCGCGCTGGAACTGCTGCGCACCTCCCTGCACCAGCTGCTGCACCAGCACGAAGCGCTCGTAGCGGTAGGCGAGGTTGAGCACCGCATCGCCGGCGGGCTTGTACTGCAGGTTGACCGTGGTGCGTTCGCTGCGCTCATTCTGCGGATCCCATTGCACCCCGGCGTCCGCGCTCCAGTCCTGGAAGGCCGTCAGGGCGAACTGCGCCACGAAATCCGAGCGCTTGCCGCTCGTCGCAGCTTCCCCGGGAAGGATCACGCGCGGGTTCTCGAAGTAATAGGACTGGCCGAAGGTGGCGGCCAGGAACTGGCGGCCGCTGTGCGCATCGAGCAGCCGGGTGGTGACGCCCGCGCTCACCTGGTTGGCATCGCTGACGCGGTCGGCGCCAACGTAGCGGTTGCTGCGAAACAGCTCCACGGGATTGAGGTCCGGCAGCGCGGTGTCGAACAGCGGCAGCTGCTCCTGCTTGCGATACGGGACCTCGAGGTACTGGATGCGTGGCTCGAGCGTCAGCTTGCGCTGGTTACGCGAGCCGGTGTCCCGCTCGAACAGCAGGCCGGTGTCGATGCTCGCGATCGGCAGCGTCCGCGACGGCGAGCGCGGCTCACCCGGGGCGGTGTTGCCGAGCTGGTAGCCGGTCGCGCGCCAGGCGAGCGCGGGGCGCAGGAAATATCCCGGGCCGGTCAGATCCAGGGAAGCCCCCGGCATGAGATCCGCCCGCCAGCCGGTGACCCCGGTGGCTCCGGCGGGGCGCTGGAAGTCGACCAGCTCGGAATCGAAACCGTAACGCAGCAGTCCGCCGGCACCCAAGCCGTAGTCGGCGCTGACCGCGATGCGCGGCACGCGCGCGTAGGGCCGATCGTTCGCCGCCAGCGTGTAGTCGATCGTCTGGTATTGCTGCGCTTCGCCGTCGACGCGCCAGTGATCGCTACGGTAGGAGAGCGTGGCGCGCCGCTCGATGAAGGCGGTGCTGGTGCCCTCGGGGCCCTGGGAGAAGTCTTCGAAGTAGAACGGATCGCTGACGTTCTCCGCTTTCACGCTGAGGCGGAAATCATCCGGCAGCTCGGCCACGTCGGACAACCGCACGCGGCTGCGGCTGCCGTGGAAGGGGCCGTCGTAGGGCAGATAATTCCAGTCCACCTCGCCGCGCTGGTTGTGCGTGAGGACGCGCAGGTCGCCGCCGAGGTCGGGCCCGCTGCGGCTGTACTCGACGGGCTGGAAGGTGAAGTCGGCGTTCGGCGCGATGTTCCAGTAATAGGGCACCGACAGCTGCAGGCCGCTGTAGGAGGTGTTGCCGATGCCCGGAAACAGGAAGCCGCTCTTGCGTTCGCTGCTCAGCGGAAACGATACCCACGGCAGGTAGACGAGCGGCACGCCCATGAAATCGACCCGCGCATCGCGACCGGTGCCGACCTGGTGGCGCGTGTCGAGCGTGATGCTGTCGGCCTTCAGCTGCCAGGAGCTATCGCGCGCCGGACAGGTCGTGAACATGACGTTTCGCAGGCGGATCACGCCCTGGGGCGTGAGGTTCATCTCCTGGGCGGCGCCGCGCGCGGCGCGCTGGCGCAGCGCGAACTCGGCCGACCTGAAGTCCGCGCCGGCCGCCGCCGAGTAGCTGCCGCCCGCGCCGCTCACGTGCACCAGCGGATCGCTGTAGTCGAGGTGACCCGGCGCACTGAGCGAGCGGTCCTGCGGGTTGTAGTGGACCTCGTTGGCGCGGATCTCACGTCCGCCCTGACGTACGACCACGTTCCCCTCGAGCGTCATGCTGTTGTCGGCGCCGAGTGTCGCCGTGTCACTGTCGAGGGAGATGTCGCCCTCGCCCCGTAACGGCTTCTCGCGCAGCGCACCCGCGGCTGCCGGCGCACTCGTCGCCGCTGGCGCCGCACCCGCGGGTGCCGCCCCCGCCGGCTGCCCGATCTGTGTCGGACAGGGAGGATCCTCGGCCCGGGCCGCCGGCAACATGCCGCCAAGCGAGACGGCGATCACGATCCAGAATGGGCTCGAACGCGGCATGAACAGCGGCATTATAATGGCGCGCTACGCCCAAGCGCCCTGCGAAGACCCGCAACGCTCACATGCTCGAGACCGACGCGCGACTTGCGCTGATTAGGGATTGGTTGGCGCGCGAGCTTCGCCTGAAGGTAGCGCGCATCGAGCCCGCATCCAGTGACGCGAGCTTCCGGCGCTACTTCCGCGTGTTCTGCGGCGCCGGCACCTATGTCGTGATGGATGCTCCTCCGGACAAGGAGGACGTGCGTCCGTATCTGAAAGTGTCGCGACTGCTCGAGTCCCTGGGGGCGCATGTTCCTCACGTGCATGAGAGCGACGCGCAGCGCGGCTTGCTGTTGCTCGAGGATCTGGGCGCGACGCTCTATCTGCAGCGGCTCGACGCCGGCGACGATCCCGGGCCACTGTACGCCGATGCGCTGCAGGTGCTCGCGGCCATCCAGGTGCGCGGCGGGGAGGCATGCGCACAGCTCGCCCCGTACGGCCGCGCCGAGCTCGCGCGCGAGATGGCGCTCATGCCCGAGTGGTTTCTGGCCCGGCACCTGGCGCTGACGCCCTCGGCCGATGAAGCGCAGCTGCTCGGCGCGGCGTTCGAGTTCCTGATCCAGGAGGCGCTCGCGCAGCCGGTGGTGTTCGTGCACCGCGACTATCACGCGCGCAACCTCATGGTGGTCCGGGAGCGCAATCCGGGGATTATCGATTTCCAGGACGCGCTGCGCGGGCCGGTGGCTTACGATCTGGTGTCGCTGCTGAAGGACTGTTACATCGCGTGGCCGCGCCAGCGCGTGGTGAACTGGGTGAGCGGCCATCGCGCACAGCTGCGCTCCCAGGGCGCCGATGCCGGGGCAAGCGAGGCGCAGTTCCTGCGCTGGTTCGATCTGATCGGCGTGCAGCGGCACATCAAGGTGCTCGGGATCTTCTGTCGTCTGTGGTACCGCGACGGCAAGGCCGGCTATCTGCCCGACCTGCCGCGTACGCTCGACTATGTGCGCGACACCTGTGCGCACTACACCGAGCTCAGCGCGCTCGGGTCCTTCCTCGAGCGGCGCGTCGTGGCGCAGCTGCCGCGCGCCAACGCGCAGGTCGCAGCCCACCTCGCGCGCGCGGCGGACGGGCACGCATGAAGGCGATGCTGCTGGCGGCCGGCCGTGGCGAGCGCATGCGACCGCTCACCGACGCGGTGCCGAAGCCCCTGGTGCGGGTGGGCGGCAGGCCGCTCATCGCCTGGCACCTCGCGGCACTGGCGCGCGCCGGTATCCGCGAGGTGGTGATCAATCTCTCGTGGCTCGGCGCTCAGGTGCGCGCGACACTCGGTGACGGTCACGACTACGGTGTGTTGATTACCTACAGCGATGAGGGACCGGTGCCGCTGGAAACCGGCGGCGGTATCTTCAGCGCCGTGCCGCTGCTCGGACCCGGGCCGTTCCTGGTCGTCAACGCCGACATCTGGACCGATATCGACTTTGCGGCGCTCGCGCTCGAGGAGAATGCGCACGCGCGCCTGCTGTTGATCCCCAACCCGCCGCACCACCCGCGAGGCGACTTCGGGCTCGAGGGCGATCTCGTGGTCAGTCGCGAGACCGATCGTTACACCTACTCGGGGGTGGGCGTGTACCGGCCGGAGTTCTTCGGGGGCTGCACCGCCGGGAGGTTTCCGCTGCTGCCGCTGCTGGATCGCGCCATCGCCGCGGGTCTGGTGCGCGGCCAGGTGCATCGCGGCGAGTGGTGCGACGTGGGCACGCTGGAGCGTCTGGCGAAACTTACGGCGCGCGTACCTGCGCTAGAATGACCCCCATGTCGGATCTGAAGGGCATCCCGGTGGTGGCGGAGGGGGGGCGCGCGCGCAGCGGCGAGAAATACCTGACCGCTCAAGGGTTTACCGCCATCCGTAATGGCATCAAGCGCGGCACCGACGGTGCGCGCGCGTTGCCCAAACCGCCGTGGCTCAAGGCGCGGGCACCCACCGGCGAGCGCTTCCAGAGCGTCCGCGCCCTCGTGCGCGAGCACCGCCTTGCCACGGTCTGTGAGGAAGCGAAGTGTCCCAACATCGGTGAGTGCTGGAACGCGGGCACCGCCACCATCATGCTGATGGGCGCGGTGTGCACGCGTGCCTGCCGGTTCTGCGCCGTGGACACGGGCAACCCGCGCGGCTGGCTGGATGCGGACGAGCCCGAGAACGCCGCGCGCACCGTGGAGCGGATGAGGCTCGGCTACGTGGTGCTCACCTCGGTCGATCGCGACGATCTTGCCGACGGCGGGGCGGCGCATTATGCCGCCTGCGTACGCGCCATCAAGCGCCGCAACCCGCACACGGCGGTGGAGGCTCTGACGCCGGACTTCCAGGGAGTGCGGGCGGATGTGGAGACGGTGGTCGACTCCGGAATCGAGGTGTTTGCACAGAACATCGAGACCGTGCAGCGCCTGACCCATCCGGTGCGCGATCCGCGCGCCGGCTACCAACAGACCCTGCAGGTGCTCGTGGCCGCCAAGGATCGCCGGCCCTCGGTCCTGACCAAGAGCAGTCTCATGCTCGGGCTGGGGGAGAGTGACGAGGAGATCGACGCGACGCTCGCCGATCTGCGTGCCGCCGGCGTCGACATCGTGACCCTCGGGCAGTACCTGCGCCCGACGCTCAATCACCTCGCGGTGCAGCGCTTCGTCACACCCGAGGAATTCGATCGCTATCGCGAGCGGGCTCTGGCGCGCGGCTTTCTCGAGTGCGTGTCGGGGCCTCTGGTGCGCTCGAGCTATCGGGCGGAGCAGGCCCTGAACCGCAACAACGCCGGCCTCGACAACCGGCGCCGGGCGACATGAGCCTCGGGGGCACGGCAGCGGCCTGCACGCCGCGCGCGGCCGCGGCGGGCGCCGCCCTGCCCGCGGCCGTGATCCGGCGCCTGGGACGGGTCGAGTACGAGCCCACCTGGCGGGCGATGCAGCGCTTCACCGAGGAGCGCTCGGCGGCGACCCCGGATGAGATCTGGTTTCTCGAGCACCCGCCGGTGTTCACCCTGGGGGTGAACGCGAGCCGCGCGCACCTGCTCTCGCCCGGCGATATCCCGGTGCTGCAGGTGGACCGCGGCGGCGAGGTGACCTATCACGGCCCGGGACAGCTGGTGGTGTACCCGCTGGTGGATCTCAAGCGCGCGGGTGTTGCGATCCGTGACTTCGTCACGGCGCTGGAGCGCGGCGTCATCGATCTGGCGGCGCAGTATGGCATCCGCGCCGAGTGCCGGCGCAGCGCCCCCGGTGTGTACGTCGAGGGCCGCAAGCTCGCGAGCCTCGGTGTGCGCGTGCGCCGCGCTGGCAGCTATCACGGCCTCGCGGTGAACGTGGCCCTTGACCTGGAACCCTTCCGCCGCATCAATCCGTGCGGCTACCAAGGCCTCGAGATGACGCAGCTGGCGCAGCTCGGCGGACCTCGCACCGTCGGCGCCTGCGCGCGCGCGCTCGAGCCGCATCTGCTGCGCGCGCTGGGATACCGCGTAACCGCACCGTAACCTCCCTGCGACTGACATCGCTCCCCGGCACGGCTAGCATGCCGTGGTGCCAAGAGCCTCCCCTGTGCGATGCGCGGCGGCCTGTCTCGCGCTGTGTGCTCTCGCTCTCCTGCTCGCGTCCTGCCGGGGCGGGTCCGAGTCCGCGCCTGCGACTCGCGTGACGCTGCTGAACGTCTCCTACGACCCCACACGCGAGTTGTACGTGGATTTCAACGCCGCCTTTGCCAGCTACTGGAAGGCGAAGCGCGGCCAGGACGTACGTGTTGATCAGTCACACGGCGGCTCGGGCAAGCAGGCGCGTTCGGTGATCGACGGGCTCGCCGCGGATGTGGTGACGCTCGCGCTGGCCGCCGACATCGATGCGATCGCCGCTGACGCAAAGCTGCTGCCGCTGAACTGGCAGACGCTGCTGCCGGATGACAGCTCACCCTATACCTCCACCATCGTCCTGCTGGTCCGCAACGGCAACCCGAAAGGCATTCACGACTGGGGCGATCTCGTGCGCGCCGGGGTGTCGGTCATCACGCCCAACCCCAAGACCTCGGGCGGCGCCCGCTGGAACTATCTGGCTGCCTGGGCCTGGGCCCGCGCGCAGCCGGGGGGCGACGAGCTGAGCGCGCGGCAGTTCGTGCGACGGCTCTACCAGAACGTGCCGGTGCTCGACACCGGCGCTCGCGGCTCGACGACCACGTTCGTGCAGCGCGGACTCGGGGATGTGCTGGTGACCTGGGAGAACGAGGCATTGCTCGCGGTGCGCGCACTCGGCGCGGACAAGCTCCAGATCGTGGTGCCCTCGGTGAGCATTCTCGCCGAGCCGCCGGTGGCGGTGGTCGACAAGGTGGCCCTGCGACGCGGCACGCGCGAGGTGGCGATGGCATACCTCGGGTATCTGTACAGCAAGGAAGGGCAGGAGATCGTCGCGCGCCACGGCTACCGGCCGCGCGATCCCGAGGTGGCCGCGCGCTATGCAGCGCGCTTCCCGCCCCTCAAGCTCGCCACGATTGCCGACTTTGGCGGCTGGGCGCAGGTGCAGCGCACGCACTTCAGCGACGGCGGCGTGTTCGATCAGATCTCCGCCCGCTAGAGAGCCGCGCCCCGCCTCATTCGACCAGCAGCTTGTAACCCGCGGCGGCGGTGCGCAGCAGCGCCGGCGCCGCCGGATCCGCCTCGATCTTCTGCCGCAGCCGGTGCACCAGCTGCTTCAGGAGCTGCCGGTCACCCCCGCTGCGATGTCCCCACACCTGCACCAGCAGCCGATCAGAGCTCACCGTGTGGCCGGCATTCGCCAGCAGCATCTGCAGCAGCCGCAGCTCGAGCTTCGTGAGGCGCACCGGGTCGGCGCGGCCGATGCTCACGGTGTGCTCCTGGAGATCGAGGGCCACGCGTCCGGCGGTGAGCGGGGTGGCGTTTGCCATGCCCGCCCGGCGCAGCAGCGCCTTGATCCGCGCCAGGAGCGTGCGCGGGCTGAACGGCTTGGTGAGATAGTCGTCGGCGCCGAGCCCGAGCGCGCGCACCAGATCCTCCTCCTCGCCGCGCACGGTCAGCATCATCACCGGGATCCGCGAGCGCTTGCGGATCGCCTCGCAGACCTGGAAACCGGAGAGGCCCGGCATGTTGATGTCGAGCACCACCAGGTCCGGGGATTCCTCCTCGAAGCCACGCACGGCGGAGGGCCCGTCGCCCGCCTTGAGCACCAGATAGCCCGATTGCGTCAGCGTGAAGGCAATGAGATCGCGCAGATCCGCGTCATCGTCCGCCACCAGCACTTTCATGCGCCGTCCTCCGCCGGCAGCGTCAGGGTGAAGCGCGTGCGGCCCGCCGCGGTGCGTTCGAAGGCGACGCTGCCCGAATGCCGGTCGATGATCGACTTCACGAGCCACAGACCGAGTCCGAGCCCCGCCGCCTCCGGTTCCGCGCCGCCGCCGCGCCGGAAGCGTGCGAACAGCGCCTCGCCGTCGCTCGCCGCCGGACCCGGGCCTTCATCCTCCACCCAGGCGAGCACCTGTCCCGGGCGCGCCTCGGCGCCGATGCGCACGGTGCTGTCCTCGGGCGCGAACTTGTTGGCGTTGGCGAGCAGGTTGACAAACACCTGGGTGAGGCGCGGCTTGTCGCCCGCCACCAGCGGCAAATCGTCGGGCAGGCTGACCGCGAGGGTCTGGCGCCGCTGCGCCAGGAGCGAGCGTACCAGGGCGCGCGCGTCCTCCACCACCTCGGCGAGCGCCACGCTCTGCCGGCGGATGCCGAGCTGTCCGGACTCGATGCGCACGCTCTCGAGCAGGTTGTCGATGAGCTGTGTCAGACGCAGCGTGCCACGCTCGAGCGAGGTCACCAGCTCCTTCTGCTGCGCCGCCGGCAGTTGCTCCAGACCCGCGAGCAGCAGCTCGATCGAGGCCAGCTGTGCGGCGAGCGGGGTGCGGAACTCGTGCGAGATGTTGGCGAGCACCGAGTCGCGCGCGCGGCGAACCGCCTCGAGCTCGGTCTCGTCGCGGATCACCTGTACCTGCAGGTCATCGACCTGGGCGGAGCTGGTGATCACCGCGGTGCGCGGCTCGCCGGGCGCCGCACCGAGGTGCTCGACGGCCTTGGCACTGCCGGCGCTGCGTGCCTGCAGGATCGGGCAGCGGAAATCGCAGGGGCGGCGGCCGTCTTCGTTACGCGGCTGCAGCACGTCGCCGCAGAAACGGCCCACCGCTTGGCTTGGCGTCACAGCGAGCAGTCGCGCGGCCTGCGGATTGAGGTAGCGGATGATCCGGTTCCTGTCGACCGCGTATACCCCTTCGACGATGCCGCTGAGCACCGCCTGCGCCTCCGCCTCGCGCCGCCGCAGCGTGCTGGTGAGGTCGATGAGGTTGCGCCGCATGGTCTCCATGGTGCGCGCCAGGGCACCGACCTCCGCAGCCCCGCCCGGCGGAATCGAGGCGGAGAAGTCCCCCGCGCCGAGGCGCGTGGCGGCGGCGGTGAGCGCGCGCACCGGGCCGGCGACCAGCTCGCCGAGGATCAGGCCGGCGAGCACCGCGAGCGCGCCGAGGATCAGCGCGGTCACCAGGAGCTTGCGCACCAGGTGGCGGGTGGGCGTGTCGACCGCGCTGGTCGGCAGCAGCGCCTCGATGAGCGCGATCGCCTCGCCGCTGGAGGCGAATACCGGTGCGGCGCACGCATACACATCCTGCGGGTCGATGCGCTGCACCGCGGAGTGCCCGTCGGCGAGCGCCGCGGAGTACAGCGGCGTGAACGCGGTCACCGGGCCGCTGGTGTAGGCGCGGTAGTCGATCAGCCTGATCTCCGCTCCTACCTGTGCACTCAGGGCACGCCCCAGCTTCTGGTCGAGGCGCCGCACCACGTACACGCTCATGCCCGCCGCGCCGAGTGCGGCGCGGGCGCCGAGCAGCGGCACGCGCTCGGTCGCGGGCAGCGCCATGAAGGTCGCGCTCTGTTCGGCGCTGGCGGTGAGAATCTGCTGCCAGTCGAGCGCCGGGCCTGAAACGGCGACCACGCTCTTGCCGGAGAGCACCGCGCAGGCGTCCACGCCGCTCGCCTCGCACGAGCGCCGCAGGAGCGGCGGGAGCGCGTCGCTCTGTCCTTCGGCCGTCAGGCGCTGCAGCGTCGGACGGTCGGCGAGCGCGCGCGCTGTGGCGAGCGCGTCCTCGCCCATGCGCCGCAGGTCCTCGCGCGCGGTGGTGGCGGCGAGCTGCACGCGCGCCTTGCCCTGTTCGTCCGCGAGGGCGCGCAGCATGCCGCTGGCGTACCAGGAAATGCCGCCGCCCACCAGCAGCACCAGGCCCAGGTGGATCACCACCAGCCACCAGCCCAGGCTGGTCCTCGCCGGGTCCGGCCACAGCGAGCTCCACAGGTGTGCAAGACGCGCCCGCATGGCCGTCAGCGGCGCCGATAACCGGTGCGCTCGACCAGGGTCTTGACCACGAGCGTCAGGGCCGCGAGCAGGGTGAGGAGCGAGGCGACGGCGAACGCGCCTACGAAGTTGTATTCGTTGTAGAGAATCTCGATGTGCAGCGGCATGGTGTTGGTCAGGCCGCGGATGTGTCCGGACACCACCGACACCGCGCCGAACTCGCCCATGGCGCGCGCGTTGCACAGCACCACGCCATACAGCAGGCCCCAGCGGATCTTCGGCAGCGTAACGCGGAAGAAGGTCATCCAGCCACCTGCCCCGAGCGTGATGGCGGCCTCTTCCTCGTCGTTGCCGAGCTGCTGCATGAGCGGGATCAGCTCGCGCGCCACGTAGGGAAACGTCACGAACATGGTGGCCAGCATGATGCCCGGCAGCGCGAAGATGATGCTGAGGTCGTGCTCGCGCAGCCACACGCCGAACCAGCCGTGCAGGCCGAACAGCAGCACGAAGATCATGCCCGAGATCACCGGCGAGATCGCCAGCGGCAGGTCGATGAGCGTGATCAGAATGCTCTTGCCGCGGAACTCGAACTTGGCGATCGCCCAGGCGGCGGCGAGTCCGAACATGGTGTTGATCGGCACCACCACCAGTGCCGTGGTGAGCGTCAGGCGCACGGCAGCCGCGGTGTCCGGGTTGGCGAAGCTGTGCAGGTAGGCCTGCAGCCCCCGCTCGAGCGCCGTGACGAACACGGTCACGAGCGGCGCGAGCAGTACCGCGGCCAGGAACGTCAGCGACACCGCGATGAAGAGCCACCGCACCAGGGAGTGCAGCCGGGTGTGCTGTCCGGGTCGCGTGGCGTCGCCGGCGAGCGCGGCAGGCAGCGCCGCGGCCATCAGTGAGCCGCCTTGACGTGCCGGCGACGGCCCCACGCCTGCAGCAGGTTGATGGCGAGCAGCACGACGAAGGAGATGCCGAGCATCACCACCCCCAGGGCCGCGGCGCCGTGGTAGTCGAACTCCTCGAGATGGATGACGATGAGGAGCGGGGTGATCTCGGTCTTCATCGGCAGGTTGCCGGCGATGAAAATGACCGAACCGTACTCTCCGAGCGCGCGCGCGAACGCCAGCGTGAAGCCGGTCAGCAGCGCCGGCAGCACCGTCGGCAGGATGATGCGGCGGAATACGTACAGACGGCCCGCACCGAGGGTCTCGGCCGCCTCCTCCAGATCACGCTGCACCTCCAGCAGCGCCGGCTGCACGGCGCGAACCGCGAACGGCATGCTGATCAGCGTCAGCGCGAGCGTCACGCCCAGCCAGGTGTACGCGACTTTCACGCCCCAGGGCTCCAGGTAGCGCCCGATCCAGCCGTTCTGCGCAAACACCGAGGTGAGCGCTATACCTGAAACCGCAGTGGGCAGCGCGAAGGGCATATCGATGAGCGCGTCGATGAGCCCTCTGCCCGGAAACTCGTACCGCACCAGGGTCCAGGCGATGATGAAGCCGAATACCAGATTGATGGCAGCGGCCAGGAAGGAGGCGCCGAAGGACAGGCGGTACGAACCGAGCGCCCGCGGACTCAAGACCACGTGCACGAAGTCGCTCCAGTGCATGGAGGCGGCGGCCAGCGCCAGCGCCGCCAGCGGCAGCAGCACGATGGCGCTGAGGAAAAAAGTGGTGAAGCCGAAAGTCAGCCCGAAACCGGGCAGGACGCTGGGCTGGCGGAAGCTCATGGAGAACCGCGGTACACGATCAGTACCGGCCACTGCCCGCCGTCGAGCAATCCGCGGAAGCGCTCGGCGAAGCGTGTGAGCTCCGCGACGCCCACGATCAGCATCTGTGCGGGCGCTTCCGCCAGCCGCCGCGCCAGCTGCTGCGCGACATCGCCGAAGCGCAGCTCGGTGCGCATCTCCAGGCCGTGCGCCAGCTGCGCTTCCGAGCGCGCATCGAGCAGTTCGCGCATGCCGTGCTGCGGGTGGGCGCTGGCGCTCTGCTCGGGAAAGATACCCACGTAAACGGCTTCGGCAGAGAGATGGCGCAGCGCACTCGCCGACGCCGCGAGGGTCGCGCTGCGCGCCGCTTCACCCATCCAGTGAATCAGCACGCGCTGCGGTACCGCCGCCTGTTCCGGCAGCACCAGCAGGTCCTTCGCGCCGCGCCGCAACAGCCACTCGGCACGCTGCGCGCAGTCGGTCTGTGAAGCGATCGCGGTAGTGCCCACGAATGGGCTGTCCGCCGCGCACGCCGCGTCCGGCACGCCCAGCTGCGGCTCGGCGCGCATGGCGATGCGCGTCTTCATGCGCTCGGCCAGCTCCGCGAGCAAGGGCTGGCGGCTCAGCGCGTCGGCGAGGGCGGCGCTCGCGGCACAGGCGGTGAAGCTGGAAAGTGGTGTGGGCAGAACGTGCACGCGGCGCACGCCGATGGCGACGCTCTGCCCGGGGTGGATCTCGAAGCCGCGCTGCTCGTGCCGCGTGCGCGTCACCAGGAGCGACGCGCCGGCATCGCCGTTCGCCTGGGCGAGCAGCGGGGCCTGCGCGCCATCCTCGAGGCGCACGCGCAGGCTCTCGAGCGCGCCGGTGAACACCACCTCGTTCACCACCCCGCGCGCGAGGTAAGCGGAGCTCAGGGCGTCGCGCGACGCGGCAACCTCCACTTCCTCCGGACGTACGACCGCGACCACTTCGCGCTCCTCGACACCGGGCGGGCGCTCGGCGGCAGCCACCGTGTTGGCGCCCATCTGGACGCCATCGGGGGTGCAGCGCGCCAGGATCAGATTGGCCGCGCCGAGGAAGGTGGCCACGAAACGCGTGGCGGGGCGCGAGTACAGATCGTGCGGCGCTCCCATCTCGAGCAGCCGCCCGAGATTCATGACCCCGATGCGGTCGGCCATCGCGAAGGCTTCCTCCTGGTCGTGGGTCACGAGCACGGTCGTGATCCCGAGCTCGCGCTGCACCTGGCGGATGGTGCGGCGCAGTTCCTCGCGGATCTTCGCATCGAGGGCGCCGAAGGGCTCATCGAGCAGCAGCACCTCGGGCTTGTGCGCCAGCGCGCGCGCCACCGCCACGCGCTGCTGCTGGCCGCCGGAGAGCTGCGCCGGCAGCCGCTGATCCAGGCCCTCGAGCGCCACCAGGCGCAGCAGCTCCTGGCGGCGCTGCCGGCGCGCCTGGGCGCGCATGTGCCGCACGCGCAGCGCGAACTCGATGTTCTCCGCCACCGTCATGTGGCGGAACAGCGCGTAGTTCTGGAACACCAGCCCCACGCCGCGCTTGCGGGCGGCGACGTGGGTGACGTCGCGGCCGTGCAGCGCAATGCGGCCATGGTCGACGCCGGATAGCCCGGCGATGGCGCGCAGCAGGGTGCTCTTGCCGCTGCCGCTCGGCCCGAGCAGCACGAAAAATTCCCCGTCACCGATGTCGAGCGAGACGTCGTTGACCACCGGCGCGCCGGCGTAGTGCTTGGTGACCTGGTCTAGGGTGATGGACATGCGGCGATGCTAGCGGGGGCGTGACCGGGTCGTCAGTTTCCACCCGGTAACGGGCAGGTGACAAACAGGTTATAAGCGCGGCGTCTAGCGTAGCATCAGCAGGCGCATCACCACGGGGTGCCGACGAGCTCGCGTTTGTAGCGCTGCAGCTCCTCGTACACGCGCCGCCAGTGCGGGCCGGGCCTGCCGGTGCCGACAGGGTGGCCGTCGAGCGAGGTCACCGGCTGCACCTCGCGGGTGGCCGCCGAGATCCACACCTCGTCCGCGGCGCGCAGCTGTGCCTCGCTGATCGGCACCACCCGGCAGTGTATGGCGGTGCGGGCCGCCAGCTCTTCCACCACGCCGCGCGTGGTGCCCGGCAGGATGCGGCGCGAGTGCGGCGGCATGAGCAGCTCCCCGCCGAGCACCACGTGCACGGCGGAAGCGGAGGCTTCGGTGAGCTCGCCATCGCGCAGCAGGATGGTCTCCGCGGCCGCCGCGTCCACGGACAACTGCCGCAGCAGCACGTTCGCCAGCAGCGCGGTGGACTTGATGTCGCAGCGCGCCCAGCGGCTGTCGGGGGCGGTCACGCACGCGACGCCGCGTTCCAGTACCTCCGCGCCGCTCGCCGGCAGGGGGGCGCAGAACGCGAACACGGTGCGTGGAATGTGAGGGAGCGGTGCATGCGTGCGCCCCGGCTGCGCGCCGCGGGTCACCTGCCAGTACACGTAACAGTCGCCGCCGCCGTTGCGCTCGATGAGCGTGCCGAGGATCGCGCGCCATTCCTCGCGCGTGTGCGGATCCGCCATGCTGATCCCGGCGAGGCTGCGCGTGAGGCGCTCGGCGTGAGCGGTGAAGCGGAACGGACGTCCGCCGTATACCGGCATGAGCTCGTAGACGGCGTCCGCATACAGGAACCCGCGATCGAGCGGGGAGATACGCGCCTTGGTAAGCGGCAGGTAGGCGCCGTTCAGGTAGCACAGCGGCAGGGGCTCGGCCATGCGCTCAAGGGCTCAGTGGAACCACAGTGCCACGCCGTCCACGGCGCGCGTCCACAGCCCGCCCTGTGCGACCGGCGCAAGCGGCGTGAGGGGTGCGCGCGCGATCACCTCGCCCGAGGCATCCGCCACGGTCAACTCGCCGACGGGCTGGCCGGGGGCGAGCGGCGCGATCAGCGGCTCGCCGCTCAAGCGCGCGCTGGTGCGCAGCGCCGCGCCCTGTCCGCGGCCCACGGTCGCGTAGACATCGTACGGCACGCCGACCGGGGCGAACTCGGTCGCAGACTTGTAGACGCGCGGCTTCAGCACCGTCTCGCGCGCCGCCTTGACGCGGATGGTCTCGAAGAAGGTGTAGCCGTAGTTCAGCAACGCGGCGCTGGCATCCTCGCGCGCCCTGACGCTCGGGGCACCCAGAACTACCGACACCAGCCGCATGCCGTTACGGTTGGCGGAGGTCGCGAGGCAGAAGCCGGCGCTGTCGGTGTGCCCGGTCTTGAGCCCGTCGACCGACGGATCCTTGCCGAGCAGGCCGTTGCGGTTGTCCTGGCGTATGTTGTTCCACATGAATTCACGCAGGCCGAACAGCGGATAGAACTGCGGAAACTCGCGGATGAGGGCATCGGCGAGCGCCACCGTGTCGCGTGCCGTGGTGTAGTGACTGGGCGAGGGCAGGCCGTCGGCGTTCTCGAAGTTGCTCGATTTCATGCCGAGGCGCCGCGCGTACTCGTTCATCATCTGCGCGAATGCCGCTTCCGTGCCGCCGACCTTCTCGGCGAGCGCGATGCTGGCGTCGTTCCCCGACTGTACGATCATGCCCTTGATGAGAATGTCGACCGGGATCTGCGTGCCGACCTGCACGAAGCTGCGCGAGCCCCCCGTGCGCCAGGCGTGCTCGCTGATGGTGACCATGTCGGTGAGCTTCAGCCTGCCTTCCGCGAGCGCCTTGAACACCACGTACGCGGTCATCAGCTTGGTGAGGCTCGCAGGCTCCGAGCGCTCGTCGGCGTGACGCTCGCCCAGCACGCGGCCGCTGAAGTGATCGACCAGCAGATAGGAGCGCGCGTTGACCTCGGGGGGTTTGGGTATCGGGGCCGCGGCCCGCGCGGGCAGGGTCGCGGTGGCGAACGCCAGCGCG
>VBNP01000197.1 GCA_005877965.1 Gammaproteobacteria bacterium
GTGCGGATAGTTCAGCGGCGCAATCTGCGTGCCCTCCTGCGTCAGAAGATCGATTTCCTCGTTGTACAGCCAGCCGTTTTCCTTGGCCTGACGGTAGAGGAACGTGCCCGGATAGGGGGCGGCGAGCGAGACCTGAATCGTGTGGGGATTGATCTCCTTGGCGAAATCGAGCGTCTCCTGGATCGTCTCCCGGGTCTCGCCCGGCAGCCCCAGGATGAACGTGCCGTGGATGAGGATGCCGAGCTCGTGGCAGTCCCTGGTGAAGCGGCGGGCGAACTCCACCCGCATGCCCTTCTTGATGTTGAACAGGATCTGCTGATTGCCGGATTCATAGCCGACCAGCAGCAGCCGCAGGCCGTTGTCCTTCATGACAGCCAGCGTCCGGCGTGGAACATTGGCCTTGGCGTTGCACGACCAGGTGACTCCTAGCTTGCCCAGCTCCTTCGCCAGCGTCTCCACACGCGGCAGGTTGTCGGTGAGGGTGTCATCGTCGAAGAAGAATTCCTTCACCTGCGGGAAGGCCTCTTTCGCCCATTTCATTTCTCCAATGACATCTTCGACCGAGCGCACGCGATAACGATGCCCTCCCACCGTCTGCGGCCACAGGCAGAAGGTGCAGCGCGACTTGCAACCGCGTCCCGTGTAGAACGAGATGTAGGGATGCAGCAGATAACCGCCGAAATAATTCTCGATGGTGAGATCGCGCTTGTAGACCGGCGTCACCCACGGAAGCGCATCCATGTTCTCGAGAACTTCGCGGTTCTCGTTGTGAACGATGACACCCTCGCGATTGCGGTAGGAAAGCCCCTTGATGTCGCTCCAGGGCCTGTCGTCGGCGACTTCCTTGATGGTGAAGTCGAATTCGTTGCGCGCGACGAAGTCCACTGCCGGTGCGGCGATGAGGCTCTTCTCGGGCTCGACTGCGACCTTGGCTCCGATGAACCCGATTCTGATATCCGGATTGACCGCCTTGATCATCTCGGCCGTCTTCAGGTCCGATTTGAAGGACGGGGTGGAGGTGTGCATCACCACGAGCTCGCGGCCGCTCAGCTCGGGGGCGATGTCCTCGAATTTCAGGCGGTGCGGTGGTGCATCGATCAGCTTCGAGCCCTCCACCAGAGCCGCCGGCTGTGCGAGCCAGGTCGGGTACCAGAAGGAGCGTACCTCGCGCTTCATCTGGTAGCGGGCGCCGGCCCCCCCGTCGAAGCCGTCGTAGGAAGGCGGATGCAGAAACAGCGTTCTCATCATGAACCTCGCCAGGAAACCCGCGAATCCAGTCGCGGGAGCAATACGCCGCGATGCTCAACTCAAGCGCCCGGCCCCGCCGACGCTACGGTGGCACGCAACCAGAGATCTTTTCAAGGGATCGGACGCGCCGAGCCATCGCGAGCGACTCGGTAGCGGGCGTGCCGCCATTGTACGCGACGCGAGACGAAGCCCCAGCACCACAGCGCAAAGCCCAGCAGGTCAGTGAGCGGCAGCACCCACAGCTGCCGCACGGCCGAGCGGGCATCGCGAACGCCGAAATGTAACATGAGTCGTGCCAGCGCGGTGATGGCGAGCAGGGCTGGCGTCGCCCTCGCGCCCGCTGCCAGCAGGCTCCCCAGGACGGCCGGCGCCAAGCCGAAGGTCACGAAGGAGAGAGCGTAACCCAGCGGCCGGACGGCCCGAATGGTGCGCAGCCACCGCAGCTCATGCCGAACGAGATCACCGAGGCGGTGCTCATCGACCAAGGTCTCGACCACGACCTCAGACAACACGGTGCGCAAGCCCGCGCGGCGCGTCAGCTCGCCCAGCCGGTAGTCATCCGCCAGCTGATCGGCTATGGCCATGAATCCACCTATCCTGGTGAGCACCTCCCGGCGCATGGCAATGGTTGCACCGAAGGCGAACGCACGCGAGCCGAGCAGGGCCGCGACATACACCGAGGGCATGAACCAGTCGTTGATGAACGCAGATCCCAGCGCGGACCACGGCCCGCTCTGCGGGCAGCCGCGGTAAGGACACGTGACGATGCCGACCGCGGGATCGAGGAGCGGTGGGAGAACCTTGGCCAGATAGTCGGCCGCAACCCGCACATCGCTGTCCGCGACGAGCAGATGGTCGTGGCGGGCAAACGGCATCATGTTGATCAGGTTGCTGACTTTGCCGCTGCTGCCGTGCTGCACCGGATTGATGGCGATTTGCAGGTCGAGCCCCGGAAACTCGCGTTGCAGTCTGCGTACGACGGTGACTGCAGCATCGTCCGCGTCGCGCACTCCGCAGACCATCTGGAAGCTTGGATAGGCCTGCTCGCAAAACGAGCGCAGACAGTCGTACAGGTCGGGCTCCGCGCCGCACAAGGGCTTCAGGACCGTCACCGGGGGCAGAGTCGCAGGGCCGGGTCGTGAGCTGTGGTGCCGCGACCGCACGGCCAGCCATGCCGTGACGGTATAGGCCATGGCGAGCGCGGCCAGAGCGGTGCCGCCCCAATTGAGCCACAGCTGAACGATCGCGCTCACTCAAAGGCCCGACAGGTTAGCGGGGGACGCAGCGGACGGCACCCGGGCCGTCCTCGCCCGGAAGAAGGATTGCCGTAACGTGGCAGGCAGCTATTATGCACGGGATGCCGGCGCCGCAGCCTGCGGTTGCGGTGCGAACGCGGGTCGTCCCCGGCCTGCGGGCGTGAGTGACTGCAGCGGTATTTGCCGCAGTACGGAGTGCCTCGTACATGGACCAGGTTCGCAGTTTCCAGATCGGTGCCGACGATATTGCGCCAGATTCCGAGCCGCTGATTCTGGTGGATGAAGCCGACCGCGAGGTCGGCCACATGAGCAAGGCTCAGTGCCACCAGGGGGGCGGAGTTCTGCATCGCGCCTTTTCTCTGTTGATCTTCAATGACGCCGGTGAGCTGCTGCTGCAGCAGCGAGCGGCGTCGAAACAGCTCTGGCCGCGGTTCTGGTCGAACAGCTGCTGCAGTCATCCCCGACGCGACGAGAGCATGGAGGCGGCAATCCACCGGCGACTCTACGAGGAGCTGGGCCTGCGCTGTCCATTGCATTTTCTGTTCAAGTTCAGGTACCAGGCGCAATTCGATACGGCTGGCGCCGAGCACGAGCTGTGCTCGGTCTTCATAGGGCGCTGCACCGAGCGGTTGCGGATCGATCCGAACGAGATCCTCGCCTGGCGCTGGATCAGCCCCCGGGCCCTGCAGGCCGAGGTGACCGGCACCGGCGCCGGTAACTTTACCCCATGGTTCATACTGGAGTGGGGGCGCATCTGGCGGGATCACCGCGCAGCCGTGCTCACCTTGCTAGGAATCAAGAGTTGGGCATTCCTCTGATCCAGACGTATCGTGTCGCCCGCTACCTCGCCGGCCGCAAGCTGCGCGGCGAGAGGCGCTATCCGCTGGTGCTCATGCTGGAACCGCTGTTCCAGTGCAATCTCGCCTGCGCCGGCTGCGGCAAGATCGACTATCCGAAGGAGACCCTGCAGAAGCGCATGAGCGTCGAGGACGCGCTGCGCGCCGTCGACGAATGCGGGGCTCCCGTGGTGTCCATTCCCGGGGGCGAGCCGCTGATTCACCGCGAGATGCCGCAGATCGTCGCCGCAATCGTCGCGCGCAAGAAATTCGTGTATCTGTGCACGAACGCCATTCTGCTATGCAAGCATATCGATGAATATCTCCCGTCGCGCTACCTCACGTTCTCGATCCATCTGGACGGCAATCGACAACGTCACGATGAGTCGGTGTGCCAGGAGGGAGTGTTCGACAAGGCCGTCGCGGCAATCCGGCTCGCGCGCAGCAAGGGTTTTCGCGTGACCGTCAACTGCACGCTCTTCAGCGGCGCGGACCCGGACGAGGTCGCTGACTTCTTCGATACCGCGATGTCACTCGGCATCGAGGGAATCACGGTCTCGCCCGGCTACAGCTATCAGCACGCACCGCGGCAGGATGTTTTCCTGGGGCGCAGCGCGAGCAAGCGGCTGTTCCGCGAGATCTTCAAACGCCGTCGCGGCCGCGCCGCCCGCTGGTCCTTCAATCATTCCGGGCTGTTCCTGGACTTTCTCGCGGGCAACCAGACATACCAGTGCACGCCGTGGAGCAATCCGACCTATAACATCTTCGGTTGGCAGCGGCCCTGCTATCTGCTCTCCGATGAAGGCTACGCGCCCAGCTACCGGTCCCTGCTTGAGGATACGCGCTGGGATCAGTACGGTGTCGGACGCAACCCCAAGTGCAACAACTGCATGGCGCACTGCGGATTCGAGGGAACGGCGGTGGATGACGCGTTCGCTCATCCGATCAAGGCGCTCAAAGCCGCCCTGCGGGGTCCGCGGGTTACGGGTCCGATGGCTCCCGAGCTGCCGATTCTGTATGGCGAGGGGCTGGGGGAGTTCGCCGTCGCGGTTCCGATTACACAGATCAGACGGGCGAGCGAGTCTGACGGGCGGCGTTCAGCGAGGCTGCCGTAGTGAACCGGGCGGCGGATATTCGACTCGCCCCGCAGGCGGAGCCGGCCGAGCGCGATGCATTCGCTGCACAGCTCGAATCCTGGCGCGCCCGCATGGAATCGGCGTTGGCGGCGCGGCTTCCGGATAGCACAGCGGTGCCGACGCGCTTGCACCAGGCCATGCGCTACAGCGTGCTGGGTGGAGGCAAACGGGTGCGTCCGATGTTGTTGTTTGCCAGCGCGCGGACCCTGGGCCTCGCGGAAGCAGAGGTCGAGGCGGCGGCCTGCGCCATCGAGCTGGTGCACGTGTACTCGCTGGTCCACGATGATCTGCCGGCTATGGACGATGACGATCTGCGCCGCGGCAGGCCCACCTGCCACAAGGCCTATGACGAGGCGACGGCCATCCTGGTGGGCGACGCCCTGCAGCCGCTCGCGTTTCATCTGCTCGCCCGCGATCCCGCACTGCCCGCCGAGCCAACAATACGTCTGCGACTGATCGAATTGCTGGCGCAGGCCAGTGGCACCTTTGGCATGGCCGGAGGTCAGGCGATCGATCTCGCCGTGCAGGGCAAGCAGCTCGGTATTGCGCAGGTGGAGGAAATGCATGCCCGCAAGACCGGTGCCCTGATCCGCGCCAGCGTGCTGATGGCGGCGGCCTGCGTACCCTCGCTCGATCCTCGTCTGTACGAGGCACTGACCGGTTTCGCGACTCCGATCGGCCTGGCATTCCAGATTCAGGACGACTTGTTGGACGTGCTCGGAGATCCCTCGACCCTGGGCAAGGCGACCGGCTCAGACCGCGAGCGGGCGAAGCCCACCCACCCGGCGGTCATCGGCATCGCGGCGTCGCAGGAGCGGGTGCGCCTGCTGCACGCCCAGGCGCTCGAGGCCCTGGCGCCTTTTGGGCAGCGCGCGGCGCCCCTGCGCTCGGTGGCTGCCTGGTTGCTCACGCGGCGTTGCTGACTCCTCATGCGTTTCGATTCCGGCATGACCGACGAGGTCTACCAGGAGCAGATACTCCCCCACGTGTCGCGCACGTTTGCGCTCACGATTCCCCAGTTGCCGCCGGGCCTGCGGACCGCGGTGACCAGCGCCTATCTGTTGTGCCGGATCGCCGACACGATCGAGGACGAGCCGGCGCTGTCGGCTGCCGAAACCTTCGCTTTCCTGCAGCGCTTCACTGCCGTGGTGTACGGCCGGGAGGAAGCGGCGTTGCTGGTGCGCGAGCTCGAGCCACGGCTCTCGGACCGCACGCTCCCGGCCGAGCGCGATCTGGTGCGCAACATGGAGCGGGTCGTGCGAATGACCGCCGGTCTTCATGAGCAGCAGCGCGCCGCAATCCACCGCTGCATTGAGGTGATGTGCTACGGCATGCATCACTTCCAGTCCACCGCCAGCCTGCGCGGTCTGCCCCTGTCAAGTGACCTGGACAGCTACTGCTACTATGTCGCCGGTG
>VBNP01000175.1 GCA_005877965.1 Gammaproteobacteria bacterium
TGGAAGAGGCAGTTCATGAGCAGGCCCCCGGCGCTGCCGCCGCGCAGCTCCACCGGGCGGCGCAGGTCCATCTCGAGCAACCAGCCGTGGCGATACGGCACACCGGTGAAACGGTTGTCGATCCGGGGGAATTCGGCTGCGGTGTTGGTCAGGCGCTCAACGCGTGTGAGTGCCGCCGAATCCGAGCTCATGTCCACCGTCCAGCGCGTCAGGTAGCTGAGTGCTTCTGCGCCGTTGAAAGGCGCGCCGTGCACGTCGGGGAAGAAGGGGAACATGTTGTTCTTCGCTTCCGGGATGTCGAAGTGGATCCTGGTGCCGTCCTGGAACGCATTGAGCACGTGGCTCGCGAAGCAATTGGCGCGCTCGAACCAGCGGATATCCTTCGCGGTGGCGTCGGCGCGGCGCGGCAGTACGCCGAGGTACACCGGCAGCGTGGTGTCGAAACCGAAGTGCGGCAAGCCCTTCTTCAGCCGCTCCCAGCTGCCGATGGATGGCACGATGTGGAACAGTGCGTAGTCTTCGGTGATCGCGAAGTCGTGCATCATGCAGTAGTAGGGCGCCTTGAACCACAGCTCGCGGACCAGTTCGCCCTCGGGGGTGATTTCATAAAGAGTGCAGTCATCGCTGCACAGACCGGACGAGGCGTAGCCGAACGCGATCATGCTGCCGGTCGCCGGGTCGACCTTCGGATGCGCGGTGAAGGTCTGACCAGTCATCTTGCCGTTGAATGTGGTATAGCCCTCCGTCTCCAGCGTCGCGGCATTCATCACGAGCGCCGGTGAATCCTCCTTCAGCGCGTACAGCTTCCCGCCGTGAATCCAGGCGTTGGTGTTGGCCGTGCCGCGGATCTTGCCCTGGACCGATTCGTCATCCGTGAGGGGGTTGCGATAAGCGCCGAACAGCGCCCGGCCCGCCGCGCGCTCCAACTTCCACTTGTCGGTACGGGCCCAGCGCTGCCGGAAATCGCATTGGCCGTCATGGATGTGGAAGCGGCTGATCATGCCATCACCATTGAAGGCGATATCATCGTCAAGCCGCGGCGGGAACTGCGGATCGGGCTGCACGCGGAAGAACGCGCCGTTGAGCTCGCGGGGAATTGTGCCCTCGTGAGCCAGATTTACAATGTCAGCTTCGATGCGCGAGGGCGTGTTGAAGCCTGTGAAACTCGGCGTCCGGGGAAAATGGGCCATGGCACGTCCCCTCAGCGGCGGTCTTTGTAAGTTATACTAACAATCTTATCCTGGGTAGGCCGATGCCAAGACAGAAAGAGACGATCGCCATCACGACGCCGCACGTCGCGGGTGCTGAGGACATCGGCGAGATCCGCAATATCGTGGGCTTTCACATTCGCCTCGCTCACGGTGCCGTCTACCGGCATTTCACTGAAACGTTCGCGCACCTGGACCTCACGCAGAAGCAGGTCTCCGCGCTCTGGCTGGTCGCTGACCACCCGGACATCGCGCAGATCGGTGTCGCCCAGCGCATGCGCATGGATCGCGCCACCACAATGGCCATCGTGAACCGGCTCGAGGCGAAGGGATACCTCGTGCGCCGCAAGTCCCGCAGCGACGGACGCAAGCAGGCGTTGAACCTCACCGATCCGGGACGCAGGGCGCTTGCGGCGGCCAAGCGTGCCATCCAGCAACACGAGCAGTGGCTCAAGTCGCGCTTTACCGAACAAGAGGTGGCCAGGCTGATCGAGCTCCTGGCCCGCATTCACGAATAAAGAAGTGCGTCGCTGCGCACCGCGGGGAACATGATGGGCAAGGACCCGAAATCCATTATCGACGATGGCGCCATGGGGTTCGGGCAATGGCTGGCGGTGCTCGTCACCACGGGACTGAACGCCCTGGACGGATTCGATGTCCTGTCGATCAGCTTCGCGTCGCCAGGGATCGCGAAGGACTGGGGCATCGACAAGGCGACGCTCGGTTGGGTTCTCTCCATGGAGCTGCTCGGCATGGCGCTCGGGTCGCTCCTCCTCGGAGGCGTGGCCGACAAGGTCGGGCGGCGCCCGACCATCCTCGCATGCCTCGTGACGATGGCGGTCGGCATGTTTGGGGCGGGTCACGCGCACGGGGTCTCCGAGCTTCTCGCCTACCGGCTGCTGACCGGCCTCGGCATCGGCGGCACGCTGGCCTCGATCAATGCCGCCGCCGCGGAAGTTTCCAATCGACGCTGGCGCAGCGCAGCCCTCGCGCTGATGGTGATCGGGTATCCGCTCGGTGGAGCCGTCGGCGGCCTGTTCGTTCAGAAACTGCTGGCGACCGCCGGCTGGCACGCGGTGTTCGTCTACGGTGCCTGGGCGACCGCAGCCTTCCTGCCCATCGTGTGGTGGCTCGTGCCCGAATCCGTGGCGTTTCTCGACCGGCGCCGCCCGACCGGGGCGCTGGAGAAGATCAACGGCATTCTGGCGCGCTTTGGTCACCCACCGGCGAGCGCGCTCAGTGAGGCAGGGCCGGCGGCCGAGCGGCGCTCGATCGCTGACATCCTGAAGCCCGGACTCCTGGCGACGACCGTGCTCATCACTTTCGCGTACTTCGCCCACATCACCAGCTTTTATTTCCTCCTCAAGTGGGTGCCGAAGATCGTCGTTGACATGGGGTTCGCGCCCCAAGCGGCAGCCGGCGTCCTCACGTGGCTGAACATCGGCGGGGCAACCGGGGGCGCGATCTTCGGCCTGATCGCTACGCGTATCGGAGTCAAGCCATTGACGTTTTGCGTGCTCCTCGGCGCCTCGTTAATGATTGCCTGGTTCGGCCGCGGTTCGGCGGATCTGACCAGCCTCAAGACTCTGGTTGCAGTCGCCGGCCTGTTCACGAACTCCGCGGTCGCCGGCCTCTATCTGTCGTTCGCGAAGGTGTTTCCGACGCACGTGCGCGCGACCGGCACCGGCTTTGCCATCGGTGTGGGCCGCGGCGGCGCGGCGCTCGCACCCATCATCGCCGGTTACCTGTTTCGCGCGGGCTATGCCCTGCCGACCGTGGCGCTCCTGATGGCGAGCGGGTCGCTGATGGCCGCGGCGGCCGTGCTCGCGCTCAAGGTGCGCGACGCTGACTGAGGCGCGCGGTCCGAGCGCCGCGCCTTCACTTCGACTTGTCGTACTCGCTGAGGCCGGGCTTGTACGTCTTGTCGTCGAGAAACTGGTTCATGCCATGGTGCCGGCCGTCCGACCTATCGTGCCAGTTGAGCGCCTCCTGGGCGCGGATTAAGTAGTCTTCCGCGTTGTCATAGGTCATCTCGCGTACATGCCGCACCGCGTCCTTGGTGGCCTTGAGCGTTTCCCGGTTCTTCTTCAGCAGTTTCTGCGCCACCTCGGTGACGCGTCCCTCCAGCCGCTCCGCGGGAAGCGCCTCGTTGACCAGCCCCGCGGCCTCGGCCTGCTTGCCCGTCAGAGTCTCGCCGAGGAGCGCGTGATACATGGCCTTGCGCATGGGCATGAGTTCGACCGCAACCTTGCTGGCGCCGCCGCCCGGAAGGATGCCCCAGTTGATCTCCGAGAGGCCGAACTGCGCGTCCTCGGAACAGAAGGCCAGGTCGCAGGCAAACAGCGGGCCATAGGCGCCCCCGAAGCACCAGCCGTTGACCATCGCGATCGTGACCTTCTGGTACCAGCGCAGCCGCTCCCACCAGGCGTACGCCTCGCGCTGCGAATGGCGCACGCCTTTCAGCCCCTGCGCCTCGGTCTCGCGGAAATACTCCTTGAGGTCCATGCCGGCCGACCAGGCAGCGCCCTCGCCGGTGAGCACCAGCACGCCCACCTCGTCGCGAAACTCCAGCTCATTGATGACGCGCAGCATCTGCCGGTTGAGCTTCGGGCTCATGCAGTTGCGCTTCTCCGGGCGATTGAACTTCACCCAGGCAATTCCGTCCTTGACGTCGACGGCAACGGTATCGGCCTCAGCCCGTTGGCTCATGAGTCGTCTCTCGGGTCACGCGGACCACTTCTGGCACGATTGCTATACTATATAGCAGTCTAGCTCACCACCGGCTCCGCTGACAATTGCTACGCGCGCGCGCCTCAGATCCTCTGCTCAAGCTCCCGGGCTACGTCCTGCGGCGCGCCTCGGCTGCGGCGCTCGCCGAGCTGAATCAGCGGCTCGCACGACTTAATCTGCGGCACGCGGACGTGGCCATGCTGATGTTGATCGAGTCCTCGCCCGGCATAACCCAGAGCCAGGCCGGGCGCGTGCTCGACATCCAGCGGGCCAACATGGTCCCGTTCGTCGCCCGCCTGGAGGGGCGCGGCGTGCTCCAGAGGCGGCAGGTCGACCGACGGTCGCAGGCGCTCGACCTGACGCGGCGCGGGCGTGTGCTGCTCGTGCGGGCGCGCCGCGTGGTGGCGGCTCACGAAGCCGCGCTCCTGAGGCGCGTGCCCGATAAGCTGCGGCCGATGGTGTTGCCCATCCTGATGGCGCTGTGGAACCGCGACCGGCCGTGACGCTACGGCGCTGCGCGTTTGGGCCTGCCGCCTGCCTCATCCATCCTTAAACCCCTCGCGTGCGCGGCTGTTATCGAGCACGATCGGCTTACCGGTCGCCGGATGCGGGTAGTGGAACGGGACCGTATCGGTCGCGGGCCAGAGCCGCGGCGGCGGATTGATGAGCTCATCCGGTCCGATAGGGTCCTGCGGATAGCGCGCCTTGGCCATGGGGATAAAATCGATCGGGGTCTTCTGCCAACCCTCGGCGAAGCTGCCGTGCCAGAAGGGG
>VBNP01000176.1 GCA_005877965.1 Gammaproteobacteria bacterium
CTCCTCGGGCAGCATGTCCAGCGAAATGATGTCGATCAGCCCATCGTTGTTGATATCGACCAGATCGTTGCCCATCGACGAGTAGCTGGTGTGGCGGATCATCTTGCCCAGAGATTCCGTAAAGGTACAGTCCCCATTATTGAGATAGAGATAATCGTCCTCGTGAAAATCGTTACCGACATAGATATCGGGGTGCCCGTCCTCGTTGAGGTCGCCGATGCCGATCCCTAATCCGTAGCCAAGGGCGGAGCTGTAGATGCCGGCCTGATCGGTGATCTCCGTGAACTTGCCGCCCATATTGCGAAACAGGCGATCGCCTGCCAGCGGATGGCGCTTCCTGCGCAGCGTCGTATCCGTAAACGTCCCGAACGCATGCAGCGAGTGGTTCATCATGTAGAGGTCCAGGTCCCCGTCCCCGTCGCAATCGACAAAAACGGCTTGTGTCGAGAGTCCGACCAAGTCGAGGCCATATGCTGCGGCGCGTTCTGCGAACCGGGGTATGCCGTTCTGGTCGCTGCCCTGGTTGATGAAGAGTTGATTGTGTCCCGCGAAAGGCGGGTAGCCGCCCACGTTCGATACATAGATATCCAGCAGGCCATCGCCGTTGATGTCGACGAGCACGACTCCGGTCGACCAGAACTCAGGCTGCGCTCCGAACGCGCGATCCGTAACATCCTCGAATCTGAAATTCCCCCTGTTGATGTACAGCCGGTTCTGACCCTGGTTAGACGTGAAGTAAAGGTCCGGCAGACCGTCGCGGTTGAGATCTCCGGCCGCAACACCGCCACCGTCGTAGTAGTAGAGGTAATTGAAGATGTTCAGCTCCGGTGTGGGCTTCAGTTCGTTGACGAAGCCGATCCCCGTTGCGTGCGGATCCAGCAACTCAAAGCGCTGTTCAGCGCCGGATGTACAGGCCGAAATCGCCAGGAAAACCGCAGGTAGGAGCCGGAAACAAATAGAGGCTCTGTACCGGGATACAAAGCCTCTATTCATAGGAGCGTTCGCTATTCTCTGCGCTACGTCAGTACCCCTGGGTCTGCACCAGGTTGGGATTGGTATCCAGTGCCCGCTGCGGGATCGGGAACATCACCCTAAAGACCCCCGATGCCGGCTTGGCCTCCCATGCGTGCGTGAAAACGCCGAAGCGGATCAGGTCTTGGCGGCGCCAGCCTTCCCAGTAGAGCTCACGGCCCCGCTCATTGAGAATGTCCTTCTCGGTGATGCTCGCCAGCGGGGTAGCGCCCCGATTGTTCGGATCAGTGGCTCGGATCTGATTGACGATAGTTAGCGCCGGGCCGGTCTCGCCTTTGCGGAAGTGCGCTTCCGCCTTCATCAGCAGCGCATCGGCATAGCGGAAGAAGACCCAGTCCGTGCCGGCGTCGTTGAACGTAACCGGCTTGATCAGGTACTTGACCACCCGAAGGCCCATCCGCTCGTTCGAGTACAACAGATCGACCTGGCGAGTAAAGATGAGCGGGTTGCCGCCGCGGTCGGTCAGGGGCCCGACCGGGGTGTTGGAATCGGCATAGGTTTTATACTGCTGTCCTTCCAGGATCCCCGCCTTGATACCGGTTGTTGGGGTCATGTCGGGGATATACGCCGTCCTCCGGACGTCCGCTGTTTCGAACAGATCATAGAACGCGCCCAGCGTGACGAACCCGTTGCAGCAGCCCGACGGGCTGTCGTTGTAGTGCAGGGTCCACCAGAATGTCGTGAAATTTCCGCCTGTCCCGGCAGCCTCAGCCTTGACGAACACGAGCTCCTTGGAACGAATGGTGTTGTCCCAGTGGAAGTTGTCCCAGAAGGGGCTGAGATCGGTATAGGGATTGTCGATGATGGCCTGCACCCTCGCAATCACCGTATCCATGTCCGCGCTGGCGAACGTGTACGGACCGGCGGAGGGACTCGCGGGTGTCGATGTCGTATAGACCGCCCTGTTCAGGTAGAGCCTGGCCAGCAGGAAGTCGACGGCTTCCTGCGAGGCCGTTCCCGCGTCAGCGCCTGACGTCAGATTGGGGAGCTGCGGCCTGGCCGCACGCAGGTCTTGGACGATGAAGTCGAAGGCCTCGGGCCGGTTCATGACAGCGGGTATCGCGGCAGGGGCAGCGTCCGCGGGACGAAATGGAACCTGGCCGAACAGGTCCATGACGTAGAACGCGAAGAACGCCCTCAGGAACCGGGCCTCGGCAACCTGTCGCGCCGTCGAAGAAGCCCGCACATCGATGACCTGTGTGGCCCTGAAGATCCCCGCGTTCAGATCGTTCCAGGTGCCTAGGACCTGACCGTGCGACGGGTCCCAGGTGTGTGCATGCAACTGGCGCCACACCCCAAAGTCGCTCCAGTCGGTGCCCCGGGTCGGGCCCATCATCTCGTCGGTCGTGTGTTCCATCAGGGCAAAGGTGTTCGTTACGCCTCTCATCGTCCTCAACTGGTTGTAAACGCCCGTGAGAGCTGCGGCCGGGTCGGAAATTGGCGGAGTCGAGCCGCCGGTAACGTCCACGCCGATCGCGTCTTCCACTTTCGTACTTAGGTCTGTACACGCCGCCACGACCAGTCCGGCAAGCAGGTACAGCAGGCATGCTTTCATCTTGAACATGGCGACTGATCCTCTCGAGCGGCTCTAAAGCTCGAATCGAACATTGAACGTGAAAGTGCGCGGTCGCGGGAAGGCCGTATAGTCGATCCCCAGGGATGGCACGCCGTTGATCGACTTGTCCGTGTTGACTTCCGGATCATACCCCGAATACTTGGTGATCACCAGCAGATTCTGCCCCGTCACGCCGATCCGCATATTCCGGACGCCCCGAAGCAGTCGCCCCACCGGGACGTCGTAACCGATAGTCAGGTTGGACAACCGCACGTAGTCGCCGTCCTCGAGGAAACGAGTGGATGCCTCCCCGAAGTTGTTCGGCGATTCTGCACTGGCGGCGATGTCCGTGGTCACGTTGCGGCCGTTCCTCAGGTTGCCCTTCAGGAAAATAGCGTTGGCCGTGTTGTTGTATACCTTCTGGCCGAAGGCCCCCTCCAGGAACGCGCTGACGTCGAGCCTCCCGAACGTGAGGGTGTTGGTCAACCCGAGAGTCATATTGGGGATCGGGGAACCTACGAAGGAGAGCTGCTCATTGTTGGCATAGATGCCCAGCCCGTTCGCGTCGAAGCCGAGGAATGTCCGCATGTAGAACGCGTAGAGCGGTTGCCCATCGGCAATTCGCTGTGCATAGGCGCCGGAGAGACCCTGGCCGTTAATCTGACCCGTATTGACGGACGTGCCCAGGTTTCGGACGACGTTGTGCAGGAAGCTCATGTTGTAGTCTACCCGCCACGAAAGCCGGGAGCTGCGTACCGGAAGGGCGTAGACAGCGATTTCCGCGCCCTTGTTGACGACGTCGCCAGGTAGGTTCACCCACTGGTAGTCGACCGCGGCCGGCTGGGCATAGTCCGTGCGGAAGATGAGATTAGTGGTGGTCTTGTTAAAGTAATCGAAAGATCCGCCGACCCGGCCGCTCGATAACTCGTAATCGAGCCCGACTCCCCACTGTGCTGTTTCTTCCCACTTGATGTCCGGGTTGGGGTTGTTGACCTGCGTCAGCGATCCGTCGTTGTTTGTCCTGAACAAGGCAAGCGAAACACCCGATTCAAATTCTTGGTTGCCGGTTTTTCCCCATCCGGCTCGCAGCCTGAGATCACTGAATTTGTCGCGCAGCCCGGCGAAGAAGTGCTCATTGGACAACCGCCATGCGAAGGCCAGCGAGGGGAAATACCCGTATCGGTTGTTTTTCCCGAACTTCGTTGAGCCGTCGACGCGGAAATTGCCCGTGACGAGATACCGGTCGTTGTAGTTGTAGTTCACCCTCCCGAAGTAGGACTGGAGCTCGTCGACGTTCCTGTTGGAAGCAGCGGTAAAGGCCTTGTGGGCCTCGTTATTGACCCCATCAACATTGTCGACCACCGGGATCTGGTTGGTGGTGAAGTATTCGGCCCGCAGCCAGTCTCCTCTGGTCTCGAACCGTTGGTAAGAAAAGCCGGCCAGTGCCTCGATGCCCCCGCCGCCAACGGAGCGCCGCAGATTGAGCGTATGTTCGATCAACCCGGACTGGTTATACAGGTTGTTGATCTCCGCCCTGCCGTTCGTTGGCCCGAGGAATGAAAACCCGCCTGAAGCAGCGAGTGCCGAGTCGAGTCCGGTCCGACGGACGGACTCCGTGTTTTCATATCCGAGGTTGAGATTGTACGACAGCCAGCTGGTCAGGTCGAACGTTGTGCTGACACTCCCCAGGATGCGACTCGTCTCGGCCTTGTCATCGATGAAGGCGAGCATCGCCATGGGATTTCTCCAGTCGCCGGCCTGGGAATAGCTGCCGTCCGGGTTGAATACCGGACGTGTCGGATTGGCCTGCAGCGCAGCCCCGAGCAGATTTCCCTCGAACCCGGCCGTATTGCCGACGGGAGCGTACGTGTCATTGATACGGCTGCCCGTGAGGCTGAGCTGGAACTTCAGCCGGTCGTTCAGCAAGCGTCGATCGGCATTGATTCTCGCCGTCACGCGCTGTAGGGATGCTTTCTGAATGATGCCATTCTCATCGGCATACCCGAGGGAGATGTGGTAAGCGCCTGTCGCGGTACGCTCGGCGTAGCTGAGATAGTGATCTTGGGTGGCCGACGTACGGAAAATCTGATCCTGCCAGTCCGTGGTCGCGCCGAAGTTAATCACAGCCGGGTCGGCGCCCGCTGCCTGTCCGGCACTGACGTACTGACCGGCCGATAACAGATCGAGCTTCTTCGCGACGCTGCTGACGCTCATCGAGGACGAGACGGTCATGCTCGGTCCCGTTGTTCCTCTCTTGGTGGTGATCAAGACCACGCCGTTGGAGCCCCGCGACCCGTAGATGGCTGCGGCCGAGGCGTCCTTCAATACGCTGATGTTCTCGATGTCGTCAGGATTCAGGAACGCGAGTGGGTTGCGCGGAGACTGGGTGCCGGCCCCGTAGTCGGGCCCGCCGGGCTGCGCCGGCCCTCCGGTCAACGGCACGCCGTCGACCACGAACAACGGCTGGTTCCCGGCCCGGACCGAAGACGTGCCCCGGATGCGAATATTGGCGCCCGCCCCGGGTTCGCCGCTGGCCATGGTGACCTGCACACCGGCCATACGTCCATGCAATAGCTGCTCGGGAGAAGAGATCACCCCCTTGTTGAAATCCTGATCGGTAATTGCCACCACTGAACCTGTCGCATCCCGTCTGCTCTGCGTGCCGTAGCCGGTCGCCACGACCGCGTCCAGCATCATCGCGTGCGGGCTGAGCGCGAGCTCCACGTTCGCCGTCGCACCAGCCGAGACCGTGACCTGTTGCTGCTGCAAGGAATATCCGATCCGGCTGGCCCGGAGCTGCTGGATCCCCGCTGGGACATCGGTCAGCTGGAAGGTCCCGTCTTCCGCGGTCAGCGTCCTGCGGGCGGTCCCTACGACCTGTATGCTGACTCCGGACAGGGACTGCTGGGTGGTGGAGTCCGTCACCCGCCCCGTGATCGTGCCGGTGTTCTGCGCGGTCAGGAGCTGCAGGGGAAGCGACGCCAGAAACAGCAGGGCCAGAGCAGTTACTCCGTGTCGAACGGCGCGCATCGATGAGACCTCATCGGAAAGTTATCTCCGAAATGCAGCCGACTCCCGCCCTTGTCAAGGCTCGCGCGGTGGCGGAGTATCTAGGCCCATGCTGCTGGCCATTCTCCTCGCGCTTCAAACTGCATCCACGCGGGAAGCCCCGCCCGTGCTGCAATTTCCGACTCCGGGCCTCGATGACCCCACGGCGTACGAGGGATACAGCGCGCGCGTCTACCGCGACGCACGCGGGAATTGCGTGGAGATCTACATCGAGGCCAAGACGGTCCGTCTCGTGCATCTCTGGGCCGACGCGTTGAATGAGAGCATCGCCTTCACCGTCCGCGATGCGGGGGTCGCATTCGATCTCGGTGGAGCGACGGTCGGCGCGACGCGCGGTCGGCGCTGGTTGCGTTACTCGCTAACGGTGGAAGGCGGGCGGTCGGTACGACTGGGACACTTCCTGCTCGGATCGATGCGCATCGAGCGCGATTTCGGCTACGCCGGCCGCGTCCGCGACTCGATCGATGCGCCGACGTTCGTGGTGCCTGAGATGGCGCAGTTCGGGCGAGCGTTAGGCCTGCCGTACACCGAACGCGTCACGCCGAGTGTGCGACTGACGAGTACGCCCCGGGACTGGACGCTCCGAGTGGCGCAGCCCAGCCTCGACGGCAAGAACCATCTCTGGCTGACGCTGCACGGCGACGCGCGCACCACTCGTGCCAGACTCGCCGGCGGCGTCCTGACGATTCGCTCGCTCGGTACGCAACCTGTCACGCTCAGCGTCGAGATCGCGACCGATGGTGCTGCCCTCGATCCCCTCCGCCGCAATCAAATCTTCAGCACTGAGTTCCGCCGCTTCGCCGATTCCGCCAAGTCCCAGCGCTTGGAGCGCGAGATCTCGGGCTTCGAGCTGCTCAGCTCGCGCCAGAAGCTGATGGCGGGCCTGCCGACGTACGCGACCTACTTCGGGCGCGACATGCTGATGACGGCCTTGCTCATGGAGCCGGTGTGGGCGGACACGATGCCGGAATTCGTGATGGGCGCCGCGCTCGCCAAGCTCGCGCCCGACGGCGAGGTGAGTCACGAAGAAGCACTCGGCGGCCAGGCGATTCGCGAGAACGCAGCCGAGTTTTTGAGGACCGGAGACAGCACCCTGCTGCGCAACCTGCAAGCGACGCGCGAGAACTACTGGATGGTGGACGACGACTTCCAGCTGCCAGTGGTCGCAGGGCATTACTTTGCCAATGGCCATGTCCCCAACGCGCGCAAGCGGGCCTTCCTGCGGCGCTGGGGCGGTGCGCTGCGCAGGAATCTCGCGTACGTCGCGCAGCAGGCCGCTCCATACGCGCGCAATCCCTTCGCGACGAATCTCGTGCGATTCAAGCGCGACACCGATGGCTGGTGCCATCCGGGAAGCTGGCGCGATAGCCGGGTCGGCTACGCGGGCGGTTGCTTCGCGTTCGACGTCAATGTGGTCTGGGTCCCCGCCGCGCTGCGCGCCATCGGTACGATCGACAGCGCGCTGTGTGCCATGGGCGAGCCCCGAATCCGAACTGCGCCATCTCAGGCACCACGAACGTCGGCGCATCGATCGAGTCGCGCGTGCGGGCGAAGCTCGCGTCGTTGCCGGAGCCGGAACGCGCACACTGGGATTCCGTGCTCGCGCGCACCGGCTTTCCGGCCGACACGTTGCGCTTTCCGGCCGTGTCGCTCGACAGCGCGGGACAGCCGATCCCGGTGATGAGCACCGATCCGGCGATGTGGCTGCTGCTCCAGCCGCAACCGGTCGAGCGTGAGACGGAGTTGCTGCGTCCTTTCCTGCTGCCCTACCCGGTCGGCTTATTTATCGACGGCGTCGGGCTCGCGGTCGCCAACGATGCGTACGCGTCGCCCGCCGTGTGGGACATGTTCGCGCGCGACCTCTACCATTCACCGCGGGTGGTGTGGGGCCGCGAGGTAAACATCCTGCTCGCCGCGCTCGCCACCCGAAACCGTCCGGGTGCAGTCGATTCGGTACGCACCGCTG
>VBNP01000092.1 GCA_005877965.1 Gammaproteobacteria bacterium
GGGGCGGGGCTACGGGACCGACCCAAATCTTCTGGCGGTTTACCACCCCGGCGAGCTGTGGTCGCTGACCTTCACGGCCCCACAGCGGCGGCTCGCGGGGATCCTCGCGGACATCATCATTCCGGCCGACGAGCATTCGCCCAGCGCCTCCTCCGTCGGAGTGGTCGAGTTCATTGATGAGTGGGTGAGTGCACCGTATCCTGCCAGCCAGCGAGACCGGCCGATCGTGCTGGGCGGTTTCAGGTGGTTGAACGACGAGGCCGCACGCCGCCTTGGCAAGGGATTCTCGGATCTCGCCACCACTGAACAGAAAGGCATTTGCGATGACATCTGTCAGGAATCGCGTTCGCAATGGCGTGATGCGGCGCGTTTCTTCGCGCTCTATCGCGACCTGACCGCCGGCGGGTTCTACTCAACTCCCGTTGGCCGCAAGGACCTGGGCTACATGGGCAATGTGCCGCTTGCAAGTTTCGACGGGCCCCCTCCCGCGCTGCTCGAGAAGCTGACCCTGCCGTAACGGGTGATCACACACAGAGTGAGCCATGACCAAGATCCATCTGTACGCCGCCATGCTGCTTCTTTCCTGCGCCGCGGCGCTGCTCGCTGCAGCGGAACCGGCCAACGCGCCCTCGGCATCCTGGCGTTCGCTCTTGCAGGACGACGGCGCGCCCGACTGGCGCGGCTGGAAAGAGCCCGGATTGCCGGCGGGCTGGCGCATCGCCGGCGGGGTGCTCTCCAAGGACGGGCTGGTCGACGATCTGGTCACCAAGGAGAGCTTCGGGGATTTCGAGCTCGAGCTCGAGTGGAAGATCGGCAGGGCTGGCAACGGCGGTATCTTTTACCGCGGCACGCGTGAGTACGATCACGTCTATTGGAGCGCTCCGGAATATCAGCTCCTCGATGACGAGAATGCGGCGGACGGGCGCAGCCGCCTCACCGCCGCCGCGGCCGCCTACGCGCTCTACGGCCCACCGGCTGGTGTCGTGCTGCCGTTCGATCATTGGAACAAGACGCGAATCGTTGTGAGGGGCACTCATGTGGAGCATTGGCTCAATGGCCGCAGAGTGGTCGAATACGAGCTCAGGAGCGCCGACTGGAAGAGCCGGGTTGCCGCGAGCAAGTACGCGACATACCCGAATTACGGTCTGGCGACGGCCGGCCTGATCGGGCTGCAGGGCGATCACCCCGGAGCCCTGGCGATCCGCAACATCCGTATACGCGAGTTCCGGTAACCGATAGCCACGGTGGTGCCCGTGCTGCAGTCCTACGATCTTTTCCCGACGCGCATCTGGCAGACTCATCTGGACCCTCTCGACCCGCATCTGGACTGCTGGGTGAAGGATGTGCTCGCGATGCGTGCGGCCGCTCCCAAGCCGGCAGGTCGAACCGTTCGTCAAGGCTGGAACAGTGAAGACATGAGCGTGCTGGAGCAGCCCAATTTCGCCCCCCTGCGCCAGGCCATTCGTGCGGCGTGCGCCAGTGCGCTGGGCGAGATGGGTCAGGGCGACAGACCGTTTAGCCTGCAATCCTGGGTCAACCTGCACGACCGTGGCGGATTCAACTTTTTGCACATGCACGAGGGATCACTGCTCTCGGGCAGCTTCTATCTTCAGGTGCCACCCGGCTCCGGCCAGTTCGTATTCCGTGACCCGCGCCCGGGAGTGCTTCACGGCTTCGTCAAGGGAGGCGTGCCGAACGGCCACGCCGACATCCACCTCACCCCGAGCGCGGGGCTCCTGGTGCTGTTCCCCTGTTGGATGGAACACTACGTCGAGCCTCACGACAGCGACGAGCCCCGCATCACGATCGCTTTCAACGCCAACGCGCTCGACAGCGATCCGGCGGCGAAGCGCTGAGAGACGGACAGAACCCGCCATTGACGCTGGCAGCATCTCGCGCCAGATGTACGCGGCGCTCCTCGGGCAGATGGCGGTGATGCTGGGGATTGCCTACTTCTTCGTGGCACACGTCGGGCGTTGAGCCGAGCGCCGCCTGCCGCTAGCGCTGGCGGTCCGGTACGGCATCGAACGCCACGGTAAGGCGGGCCTGGTCGCTGTAAAAAGGCACGGTGCCATGCCAGAAATACGACGGAAACAGCACCAGCATGCCGACCGCGGGACGCACCGAGTACTCGGGGCTGAGCGCCGGGGTCGTCACGAGGCTCGGCTCGCCGAAAGTGAGCACGCCCTCCTCGCTCCCGGCATCGCTCATGCTGTTCGGTAGCTCGATATAGCAAGCCGAGGAAATCCAGCCGCGCGGATGAACGTGGTTGGTATGGAACCCCGAGCTGCGCAGCCGCACAGACCAGCTGCCGTTGAAGCGCCAGCGGCCGCTGTTGCGGCGGCGCAAGGGATCGGAGCCGTGGCCGATGTGCTCGAGGTAGCGGCGGATGGGCGCGGCAAAGGTGCCGAACAGCGCGCGGATCGCCGGGTCGGCACTGCGCGTCAGATCGGCGGTGGTCTCGGTGCCATGGCGCAGCGATTGAAAGAGCAGCGCATGACCCTTGGGGTCGTGAAGGCGGTTGAGGCTCACCCTGACGTCGGCGAGGAAGCTAGCTAAATCCTGCCACGGCGGCGGCGCCTCGAGCTGAAACGGCAACACGAGATTGCGGTAGTCGCACAGCTGTACGTAGCGCTCGTCGCCGAGCAGCCGCCAGGCGGTGGTCTGCAGCGCGATGAGATATTGGTCATCGGGGGCGTCCGCCAGCAGCCTCTCGCAGTGGATCAGAGCGGTGCGGGCGTCGCCGACGCCGAGCTGGGCCGCCGCCAGCAGGTTTCGGGCCGGCGCATTATCCGGCAGGAGCCGCAACGCCCGCTCGGCGAGACCGACCGCGGTCGCCGGATCGAACTCGAGCGCCGCGAGGCCTGCGCGGATGAGCAGCATCGGCGGAGCCTGCGCGCGCGCAGCCGCGGGAGCGAGACACGCGTAGGCCGCGCGCGCGTCCCCGGCGCCCTGCAGGATGGCCGCCTTGGCTGCCCGGAGCGTGTCGTCGCCAGGGAAGCGCTGCAGGGCCTGACCGAGCGCCGTGGTGGCCTGCGTGAGATCCCCGGTGCGCATCCAAACCAGTTGCGCGAGGCTCGTCTGCGCCTCGATAAGACGCGGCTCGAGCTCGAGGCACTCGCGCAACGCGGCCTCGGCACGGTCGAGGGCGCCTTGCGCGATGAGGCTGCGGGCGTAGGTGCTATGAAGCGCCGCGCTCTGGTGCCCGCGCGCGAGCGTCCGCTGTGCGATCTGCGCGGCTTCGGCCGGCTGCCCGGCCGTATTCAGGGCAATGGCCAGCGCGTGGGCCGCGGCGAGGTTGTCCGGCTCCGCGGACATGATCCTCCGGTAAGCAGCGACCGCTTCCTCCTGACGGCCGAGCGCGGCGAGTGCGGCGATGTGCTGCGCCGCGAGCTCCGCATCGGCCTTGCCACTCAGGCAGAGCGGTGCGGCCGCGGCGAGCGCCTCCCCCGGTCGGCCCGTGTCGTTGTAATAGCGGGCGAGCAGCAGGGCCGCGCGCGGAAAGGGAGGTGAGCCCGCAACCGCACGCTTAAGGAGCGGCTCGGCCTCGCTGCCCCGACCGTTGCCGAGCAACAGCTCGCCGAGCGTGGTGAGCGTTGGCATCCAGTTCGGATCCAGGGCGAGTGCCCGGCGCAGGAGCGCCTCCGCCGCCGCGGGATCGCCCAGCGCCTGCTTGGCGCCCGCGAGCAGGCGCAGCGCTTCCACGAAGGCGGGGTTGGCCGCGACGATCGGTTCGAGCTCGTCGTGTGCGGCGCGGTAAGCGCCGGTTCGCAGCAGCTCGCTGATGCGCCGCATGGCCTCGATGAGCGCAGGGGTCGTCACGGGCATGGTCTATCGCGTCCGGCAGGCCGACCTCAGCTCGCCGGATTCTCCCTCAATCGTCCGGAATGCAGTAGCCGCCGCCCCCCGCGGCCGCGCGCCCCCTTCGCGCTACAGGTGCGCGAGGGGGCGTCTTATTAGCGATCAGAACTTGTACTGGGCCGTGAAGCTGATTTCGCGACCCTCAATCGGCCGGGCAAGGAGCACATTGCCGAGGCCAGTCGCCGCACCGAGCTTGCGGGCATTGCCTTCCGTGAGGCCGATCTCGTTGGTCAGGTTCGTGCCCTGGACGCGCAGCTCCCAGTTCTTCTGGAAGGTCGCGACGAGACCGGCCCCGAGCATGTAGTAGCTGCCGAGTGGTTGTCCGCCCACGATGTCCTCGTAGCGCTGGCCGGCGTGCTCATACGTCACCCATCCGGTCACATCCCCCCAGGGGAACGGTTGGGTGTAGCTCGGCGTGATCCGGACCTGGAACTTCGGCTGGCGCTGCAGGGGCGCACCGTTGGGCGAGGCGCACGCAACCAGGTTGCCCAAGATGTCGGTGTACTTCAGGCAACCATGGTAATCCGAGTAGGTGCCGTCCATGTAGTCGCCGACGATCCTGACGGTGAAATGCTCGATCGGCGTCATGCTGCCGATGAAATCGATGCCCTTGGAGTCCGCGCCATAGATGGCTGTTTGGCCGGCCAGCGGGTTCCCATTCGGGTCGCTTGGCGTGTATTGCAGACCCGTGAATTGCTTTTTGTAGGCACTGACATCGAGGTATGCCATTGCGTTCTGGAACTTGAATCCGATTTCGTAATTGGTGATCGTCTGAGTCGGCGCAAACTTGCCGTTGGCACCCCGCACGTTATTGTCGAAGTCATTGAAATGCACACCGGTGTTCGCACGCACATACGCGCTCATATTGCTGGCAAACTCGTAGTTTGCGCCGCCGGTGAACGACGGCTTGGTCGTCTTGTAGTCCTCGAAGTCCCAGGTGCCGTTGCAGAGCGGCACCGCATTGGCCCAGAGGTCGGAGGCGGTCAGCATCTGTGTGCTGGTTCGGTTGCAGGTGCGCTGATGCACATCGATGTTCTCGACTCGTGCGGAGGCGTCGAAGATCCACTGGTTGACCTTCCATGAATCCGACAGGAAGCCGGCAATGTTCGTGGCGTTGCCGTGCGCGAGGATGTTGTAGTTGCCGTTCGAGTCGACGATGCCCTGCGGACTGGTCACATTGTAGGGGGTGCCGCCAATCACTGTATTCAATGCGACCCCGGTGGCATTGGGCGTGTTCGTCATCAACATCCCGTTCCCGAGAGACCAGTTGTCGTCATCGCTGTACCGGGCGAGGTAGACGCCACCGGTCACGGTGTTGCCCTCGAAGATCGTCTTGCTCACGCGAAATTCGTCGACGAAGCTTTGGAGCTGCTTCTGGATGTACCACCAACCCTGCCGGATGACGCTCTGACTCAGCGGCACCGCTCCGCCAGCGCCGGCGTACGCGGCCGCGATCGCGGGGGTCGGGTGCGTGATCTTGCAATTTTTATTGTTGTTATCACACGTGACCGCACTAACGGCACTGGCGTTGGCGCTGTAGACCTGGAACGGGTCTGCCGGGGTTCCGGCCGCACCCGGGTTAAGCGTGAAACTCAGGTTGTTGGAATCGACCGGCGCTCCGGCGTTGCAGTAGCCGGCCGGCTGCGCGGCGCTGCAGCCGTTCAGGTAGTAGCTGAGCGGTCTCGGGTTCGGGCCCGAGAACAGGGCATTGGTGTTGAGGTGCCCGCCGTCGAACAGGAAGTTGTTGAGCGCCGACCAGTCGCCGAATTTCTGGTCCCACTTGATGCCGAAGTAGTACAGCTGTCCGCCGCGCCCGTTGGCGAGATCGGCACCCTCGAAACCGCCGCCCGGATTCGGGATCGTCACATGCTGGATGGCGTGGCTCCCATAGGAGCCGGTGAGGGGGTCGAAGCCCGGATAGGCGCCGAAACTGTCGCTGCCAGACTGAATCACTGGAACCGGCACGATGAACTGATTCTTGTCGTCCAGCCCGCGGGCCCAGAACATGAGCGACCCGCCATCGAGATCGTGGGTCAGGGTCGCCGTGATCTGGCCGCCCTCGTCGGCCTTGAACTGCGGCGAGCGGACACCGTCCGATGACCGGTAGAAGCCGCCGACACTCGCGAGCCACCCCGGTATGACCGGGAAGCCGTAGAAGCCGTCGACCCGGATCAAGTGCTCGTTGCCGTACGTGACCCCCGCCTCGCCGCTCGGCTCGGCCGTGCCGCGCCTCAGGAGGAAGTTGGCCGTGGCGCCCATCTGTCCCGGACCGAACACAGCGCCCGGGCCGCCTTGCACGACTTCGACGCGCTGAATCGTGTTATCGAGACGGAACAACGAGCTCGAGTCCATGAAGGAAAGCGAAGGCATGCCGTACAGCGGCATCCCTTCGATCATGTTGGTGAAGTAAGGCGCGTCGCCGCCGCCCGGAATGCCGGCGATCTCGATGTTGGCGCCGGTCTGACCGCCGGATGATTCCGGCCAGATGCCCGGCGACACCTTGAGAATGTCAGCGGTGCTCTTAGGGTTCGCTTCCTTGATCTGTTCGGCGTCCACGGCGACGATGTTGTAGCTCGCATCGAGCTTCTTCACGCCGGTCGCACTCGCAGTGACTACGACCTCCTGCAGCGCCTCGGCCGGCTCACCGCCCGCTGGCGCCGGCTGCTGCGCGTAGGCTGCGCCGCCGGAGCCCCAGAGAATCCCGGCCACTGCGGCGGCAATGCTGTTTGCGGCCCCGAGTCGCAGCCCCGGCCGTCGCAGGATCGATGCCTGCGCAGGCAGCGCAGCGACGGCTGACACGGACGCTCGTCGAGCCAGCCGCGCACTTCTGCGTAGCGCCTTGTTGCTTTTCACTCTCATGGAGATCCCCTTCCCCGAGATGCTGGTGGATAAAGCGAATCGGACCTGCAAGTCGCCGCAATTAAAGGAGTGCCGGCTGCTTGTGCTCTACGTCTTCCCCTCGATCGTCGCCGGACGTAGGCGCGTCGCGCGCCTTGGCACCTCGCGCGAAACTCTAATTCGAATGATTGGCATTAACAAGCTTTGTTGCGAATTTGCAACGACGCTTGGCACAGCCCGGAGCCTGCATCGGCTGAGCCTTAGCACCTGGATCCGCCCCAACGACGCCGCGGTGCTACATGCCGGTCAGCAGCTGGTTGGCGGGCGTATGTCAATGCACCTGGCGCCTCAAGCGCACCACGCCGGCGGCATCGCGCGCGATGCGGATATCCATGTGCTGGCCGCGGAAGCTCAGGTTGCGCAAGGTGAGCGAATTCCAGCTCGGCGGCAGGACGGGCGCATACGCCTCGACGAGCCCCGCCTCGCGGATGCGCAGTCCACTGAAGCCGTAGATCAGGCTCTGCAGATATCCGCCGGAGCCCGTCAGGAAGTACCCGACATTGTTGCCGGCCGTCTCGGTGCGCACGTTGAACGGCGGCTTGAGCGTGCCGCCGGTGAGATTGGTGGCGAACCAAGCCGCAGCATCGGCCGCATCGCCGATCGTGTCGGCGGCGATCGACCGCGGTGCGATGCCCATGCTGGCCGCAGCGACCCGCGCGACGGAGCTCGGGCGAATGCCGTACTCGTAATCATGGCGCCGCAACTCCGCGCCCATGGCGAGATCCAGCGAGGGCAGGAACAACAGCGCGATCGGGCCGCCTCCGAAATCCTCGTCGCTGCGGTCGGCCATCACGGCGGGGGCGAACGGCAGGTGATGCTCACCGCCCGGGGTGAGCGGGATGTACAGCAGCCGGGCGATGCGGCTCCAGAGCGCATCGGGGCGTTCGCCGAGCACGGCTGCGGCGGCAGCAGCGATGCTCAGCGCCTTGGCGGCCGAGACGTTCGTGAAGGTATCGTTCGGAATGTCCGTGTTCGACTCGGCCACTGAATTGACGTGCGTGATCCCGTAGCGCTGCGCGCCCGGATCGTAGGTGGCGCGGCTCGCCCAGAAGCGGGCGACCTCGCGGATCACGGGCCAGCCGTGCGCTCGCAACCAGTCGCGGTCGTGCGTGGCCAGATAGTATTGCCACTGCGCGATCGCGACGTCCGCGTTCACGTGAATCTCGGTCTCTCCCAGGACGTAGGCAGAGTGCGGCGTCTGCTCGCTGCCGTTCTCCGGGTCTGATTCCCACGGGTACATGGCTCCGTCGAAGCCGCGCTGCCGCGCCCGCTGCCGTGCCGCATCCAGGGTGCGCTCGCGGAACGCCACCATGGGTTTTGCGCGCTCCGGGTGCAGCAGCAGCAACGCCGGAAATACCCAGGTGTCGGCGTCCCAGAACGCATGACCGGCGTAACACAGAGTGAGCCCGCAGGGGCCGACCGGCCACGCCGTACCGGCGGTCGCGCTCGCCAACAGGTAATACAGCTCCGAGTGGACAACCTGCTGAGCCTTCGCATCCCCCTCGATCAGGATGTCCGGCTGCCACAGCGCATCCCAGGCCGCGCGATGCTCGTCCAGCAGGCGATCGAATCCGCGGTTGCGGGCCTCCCGGGCCAGAGCGAGATCATCGGTTGCGCTGCCGCCCCACCCGGCGCGCGAGGCGGCGACGTACTTGGTAAAGACATACGTGCGGCCCCGCTCGACCCTGATGCTGACATCGAGCGCGAGCCGGTAGCGGTCACGGTGCACGGTGACCGTTTCCGGCGGCACCCCCTCCGGCAGGGCGACCGCGGCCCCCATCGCCATGGGCAGGCCCTGCTCCGCCTGGCCGTCGAGCCACAACGACAGCGAGCCGCCATCGCCCTCGCTCGCGCGCACCTCGGTGTAGCCGGGGTACCAGACCGCCTCGCGGTCGGGCGTGGCGGGGGCTCGTGGCTCGAGCGACAAGCCATTCGCCGCCACGGCCTCCTCCATCTCGGGGCCGCTCATCTGCGCGAGCGGAAAGCGCGGCGCGTGGGGCGCCCACAGCCTCAAGGCAAACGACAAGCGCACCACGCCGGCGTAGTCCGGCGTGATCCTGAGACGACTCGCCGCCAGATGCGTGGATGACTGACTCACCAGGGTGGTGACCTCGAGCGCGGTTTCCCGGCGGCGATCGAGGTAGCGGTAGCTCGTCGTCAGTGTGGCCTCACGCAGATCCAGGCTCTGCCGGTAGTCCCTGAAATGGCGCTCGTTCAGCGCGGCTCTGTTGAGCCACGCCCAGCCCGATCCGGCTGCACCGCAGCTGAAGTCGATCTCGGTCCATCCGGGAACGGCCGCCGGGCGCGAGGTATCGCCCGCAGCGTAGTCCATGAAGGCGACCAGGTAGGCCCGCGTGGCCTCGGTGCCCCGCGGTGCGCTCAGGGTCGAGATGTAGCCGTTGGCGAGATAAGCCGGGAAATAGCCGGGCAGATCCGCAAGCCCAGCGCTCAGGCGAAAGCTCGCGTCGGTCTCGCCGCGGGCGCTCGCGGCCGCAACCAGGAAAAGCGCCGGCAACGCAGCGCGCGCGGCTGTCACCCAGTCACTCATGCGGAGGCCTCACGGCCAGGTACACGGTGCTCCACAGCTGCGCTGCGTTGGACTCGTCGGCGTCCGCGGCAGCGGCCCCGAAGGGCGCCACCCGATAATGGCCCGCGTCGAACGACCACGACCACAATTCGGAATTGCTGATGGAGCGCGTCGCCTTGATCGCCGACCACAGGACCCGCTGCGCCTCGACGAGGTGGGTGCGCACGGCAGGCGCAAGATCGCGGCGCTGCAGTTGCCGCTCCAGGCCGGCGGCGAACAGGGCTTGCTGCCACGACCATACGACCGTGCCGTGGTAGGCGTTGCGGTTGAATCGCACCTGCAACGACGGCGCGCAGAATACGGGATTGGCGACCAGCATGCCCGCGTCGGTCATCAGGCCCGCGGGGAACGGCCGCATCAGCACGGTGACCGCCCGGTCGACACGTTCCGCATCCAGTTCTGCGAATAACAGCGCAAATCCCTCGTCCGAATGCATGACCGGGATCGGCGCTCCCGATGCATCGAGCGCGATCGCATGAAAGCGCAGATCCCCAGGACCCAACGCTGCGAGGGCCGGCCGCGCCGCAATGGCCTGTGAGGCGGCATAGGCCTCGATGGCGCTGCCGGCCGCCTTGCGCGGTATGGCAACCTCGAACAGTTGCGGCGCCTTCGCGCGCCACACGCTCGCCATCTGCGAGGCGCGGCCGAACAGCGCACGATCAGCCGCGCTCACATACGGTGACAGCAGACCCCTGTCAGTGAGCTGCGCCGCGGCTTCGAGCGCCGCCGGGACCAGTACCGCGTTGACGTCGTAGGGATAGCGGCCCCGCCCGATGCCCTCCTCGCTGTCGCGCCATTCGCCCACCGAGAACCCCGGCTTCAGCCCGATGAGATGCGCGCGGGTCGGGTCTGCGGCGAACGCGGAGGCGGTCTGCAACACGAACCGGAGGTTGGCGACCAACGCGGCTCCGCGGGTGCCGCGGCGCTCGCCCGGAGCCCCGGCGGCCGCGGCCAGGAACGCGGCGGCCCGCGGCCGTGCGCGCTCATGAAGCAGCCAGGCGCTCGCCACCGGGGCGAGCAGATAGTCGCCGTCGATCATCTTGTAGTCGAATACCGGCGCCGCGGAGCGGGAGCCATCGCTTTTCAGGTGATCCAGCACCGCGCGCTCGCCGATGTCCTCCTCGTGCGCAACCTCACCCTGCACTGACAGCCGCGCGAGCACCGAGGAGAGTCCGGCCTCGACTGCCGTCGCGCTGAGAGCGGGCATCAGCAGGCGCACGGCCATCAGGGTATCCCGCCCGAAATAGGTGTCGAAGCGCCAGGAGCCGGCGAGCAGCTTCTCGCGGTAGGCCAGAAATGTCAGCGTGTCGCGAGCCGCGGCGTCCGCCCCGGCCGAGTCGTTCAACAGCTCGCCCCCGACGAGCGGAGTCAGCGGTGCCTCGCCCGTGAGGCCCGTGATCCGCAAACCGATCTTGCCGTCGGGGTCCGCGCGGATGTGCCCGTCGCGCAGCTGCCCCTGAGTGACTTCGAGCACCAGCCGATACCCCGCCGCCCCGTCGAGCCGGTCGCGGGACCAGCTGAGCGTGCGCCCCTGCACGGTCGGGGCCGCTGCAACGGCGGACGGCACGGTCCCGAGCAACTGATAATCGCGCAGGACGCGAATACTGGAGAGCACGGCCTCGCGGATCTGCAGATCCTCGCCCTCGAGGGTGGCGTCCGCGGAGATGCCGTACAGTACGCGGCCGTTGCCGTCGGAGTCGTGGACGGCCCCTGGCCGACCGCTTAGCGTCCAGCTCGCCCCGCCAGACTGGTGAGCGAACCACAGACCCACGCCGCTGTTGCCGGCGGGAAAAGCGATCAGGATGCGCGGGTCCGTTCCGGAACGCAGCAGCAGATGCGCCGCGACGTTGCCCTCGCGCACGAAGCGGTTGATGTTCAGACCTTCCTGAACCTCGAAGTCGAGCCGCGGCTGCGCCGGCTGCGGCGCGGCAGCTGTCGCTGCCCCCAGCCACCACGAGGCGATGACCATGGCCGAGGCAGATTGCAACACGGTTGCTGCCTGCATGACCTGGAAACTATACATGAGGAGCCGTTGAATACCTGCTGCGTCCTGGCGGGGATTGCAGTCGATGAGGCCGCAAATGCCCCGGTCGAAGCCGAAGCTCGGGCTGCGAACGGCCGCGGCGCAGCGAGCTGTTGGAGAAAGGCCTGGACCGCGATCACTGCGCGCTGCTCACGCTGTGTTCAGGGACCGGCGGTACAATCGGTGTTGCAGTCCACCGCAACAGCCCGGGAGTTACGCGTGCGTCGACTCTGCATCGCTTCAGTCCCGATGCTCCTGCTCCTGGTCGCCTGCGCGCATGAGCGAAGCGCTCCGCGCCCGCCGGCCGCTCCGGCCGCGACGACTCCGGCGACTGCCTCGACTCCGGCAGGTCCCTCGTCGCAGGCCCCGCCGCCCGCCGCCCCCCCTGCCGCAGCGGCGCCTGTCAACCCGCCGGAGACCGGCCCGGCTCCGGACGCCTCCGCGGCGCCCGCTCTGCCCAAGGCGGATTCACAGACGGGTGCCGCACGATCCAGCCCGCCACCCCGCAAGAGCTCGCAACCCAGCGCCTCCACATCCGCGCCCGCGCAAGCGATGCACGCGCCCTCACCGCCTGCGGCGCCCGCAACGGCCGCGCGCCCGCCCGCAGCCGCTGGGGCACCCCCGACGCTGGATCTGACCGCCCTCGAACAGCGCCTCAGAGATACTCACGCCATCGGCATATTCACCAAGCTCTCGCTGAAGAATCAGGTCGATGACCTGCTGGGGCAGTTCAAGACCTTCCACAACGGCGGTTCCAAGCCGCCTCTCGCCCAGCTGCGACAGAAGTTCGAACTGCTGCTGCTGAAAGTCGTGACTCTTCTTCAGGATGATGACCCCTCACTCGCGGCCGCCGTGTCCTCTTCGCGCGAGGCGATCTGGGGCGTGCTGAGTGACCCGAAAAAGTTTGCGAATATCTGATTCCAACAACAGGAGTTGCCATGCGCCAGCGCTCACATGCTCTTGCCTTTCCATTGCTGACGTTGCTCGGCTCCACGGGTGTAATTGCGGCCGACGAGCAGGCATTCGGCAGGGATCTCAAGGCCACGATCGCCCTGCAGGGGTTTCCGTGCGATCAGGTGGTCAACTCCAAGCGTAACGGTGACAGTGATTACACCGCCTCCTGCAAAGACGGCAATCGCTATCACGTCTTCGTCGACCCGGCCGGACGTGTTGTAGTGAAGAAGCTCTGAGCCGAACTCGATAGGCAGGCACCGGCGCTGGGTGAGAATCGTGACACGTGTCGGATGGCGCAAGGCGCGCGCGGTGGCGGCCTGGGGCCTCGCCCTGCTCGCCGGCAGCGCGGCGGCGGACGCCGCGCCCCCACCGTCCCCCTCAACACCCGCCGCGGTCGCCGCGCCTGACCGCTACGGCGCCGACACCGCGGCCGAGATCCTCGCCGCCGGCGGGAACGCGGTCGACGCCGCGGTCGCGGTCGCCTTCACGCTCGCGGTGACCTATCCGGAAGCCGGCAATCTCGGCGGCGGCGGCTTTGCCACCGTGCTCGTCGATGGCAAGGCCTACTTCCTCGACTATCGCGAGTGCGCCCCGCGCAGCGCCACCGCCGGCATGTACCTCGATGCGGCCGGCGAGGTCGTCCCGGACGCGAGTACGATCGGCGCCGGCGCCGCCGGGGTCCCGGGCACGGTGGCCGGCCTGTGGCAGCTGCATCGTCGCTTCGGCCGGCTCACCTGGCGGGCCGATCTCGCGCCGGCGCTGCGCTATGCGCATGACGGCTTTCGCGTCGATCGCCTGCTGGTGGCGAGGCGCGACCATTTCGCCGCCGAACTCCACGGGCGCACTAACTTCCTCGCCTACTTCGGCGCGCTCGCGAGCGAGGCGACGTTCCGCCAGCCCGAGCTCGAATCGACGCTGCGGCGGATCGCGGCCGCCGGTCTGCGCGGGTTCTACGCCGGGCGTACTGCCGAGCTCATCGCCGCCGAAATGGCGCGCAGCCACGGCCACATCACCCGTGCCGACCTTGCGGCCTATCGCCCCGTGTGGCGCGAGCCGCTCAGCGGCGACTGGGCGGGCTACCGCGTCATCACCGCGCCGCTGCCGAGCTCCGGCGGCATTGCCCTGCTGTCGATGCTGGCGATGAAGGCCGACCTCGCCGCGGCGTTCGCGGGCGTGGCGCCCAATTCGCCGCAGTACGTGCACCTGCTGGCCGAGATCGAGAAGCGCGTGTTCGCGGACCGCGCCGCCTACTTTGGCGATCCCGACTTCCAACCGGCCCCGGTGGCGCAGCTCCTCGACCCCGGCTACCTTGCGCGGCGCGCGGGCGAGATCAGCACCGAGCGCCCGACACCGGCCAGCGAGGTGAAGCCGGGGCTCGGCGAGCACCACGACACCACGCACTTCTCGATTGTCGACCGCTGGGGTAACGCAGTGTCGAACACCTACACGCTGAACGACGACTTCGGTTCCGGGCAGGTCGTCAGCGGCGCGGGATTTCTGCTGAACAACGAGATGGACGATTTCTCCGCGAAGCCCGGCGCACCGAACATCTACGGCGTCGTCGGCGGTGATGCCAACGCGATCGCGCCCGGCAAGCGGCCGCTGTCAACCATGACCCCGACGATCCTGACCGAGCACGGCCGGGTGGCGGTCGTAATCGGTACGCCCGGCGGGTCACGCATCGCGACTTCGATATTTCAGGTGCTGACCAACTGGCACGATTTTCACTCGCCACTCGAGGCTGCGGTGGCAGCGCCGCGCATACACCACCAGCTCCTGCCGCCCGATACCCTGTTCGAGGAACCCTACGCCACGCTCGAGCCGGCGGTGCGCGCGGCGTTGACCGCTCGGGGCTACACGTTCGTCAACCAGGGGTGGAATGGGGACATCCAGGCCATCGTGGTCGCAGCTTCGGGCGCCACCGCGGTGGCCGACCCGCGCGGCCGCGGCGTGGCGCGCGTGCTCGCGCCGGGCAAGGCGCGTTCAGACATTCAACACTTCACCCGCGTGCTCGCCGGGTCATAGAAGGGCCGCAACGAGACCCGCGCGGGAACGCGCTCGGAGGCGACCTCGACTTCGTATCGCCCCGCGACGATCCACTCGGCGCTCACCGGCGCGCCGCGGTTGGCGAGGTAGCCGAGACCCAGGGCGGTGCCGAGGGTATGGCCGAACATCCCCGAGGAGATCCGTCCGACCAGCACATCGTTCCGCCAGATCGGCTCGTTGTGATACAGCAGGCGATCGGCGCCCTCGAGCGCAATCGCCGCGAGTCGCCGCCGCACGCCCTCCGCGCGCCGCTCGCTGAGCGCCTCGAGGCCGACAAAGCCGCCGGGCTTGTCCCAGGCGACGGCAAACTGCAGGCCGGCCTCGAGCGGTGTGTCCTCGTCGCAGATGTCGTGGCCCCAGTGACGATACGCCTTTTCCATACGCAGGCTGTTCAGGGCGTGGTAGCCCGCGAGGCGCAGTCCGAAGGACTCACCGGCGCTGACGATCACGTCGTACACGGACTGCGCGAACTCCGTGGGGATGTACAGCTCGTACCCCAGCTCTCCCACGTAAGTGATGCGGCTCGCCCGTACGCGCGCGTAGCCCAGATCGATGATCTGGGAGGTGGCGAAGGGAAACGCGGCAGTGGACAGGTCCGCATCCGTGAGCGTCGCGAGCAGCTCGCGGCTGTGCGGCCCCATGAGACCGAGCACGGCATACGCACAGGACACGTCGAATGCGACGGCGCGAGCGTCCTGCGGAATGCTGCGGCACAGCCAGCCGAAATCGCGCGTCTGCGTCGCGCATGAGGTGACGATCAGGTAGGCATCCTCAGCCTCGCGCGTGACCGTGAGGTCGGCCTCGATGGCGCCACGCTCGTTGAGCCACTGCGTATAGACGACCTTGCCGATCGGCACGTCAATGTCATTGGCGCAGATGCGGCCCAGCACGGTGGCAGCATCGCGGCCCTTCAGCACGAACTTGGCGAACGAGGACTGGTCGAACAGCCCGACCCGCTCACGGACCGCCTGGTGCTCGCCGGCCGAGCTCTCGAACCAGTTCTGGCGACCGTAGCTGTACTCGTAGCGCGGCTGCGCACCCGCGGTCGCGAACCAGTTGGCGCGCTCGAAGCCCGCCACCTCTCCGAAGCATGCCCCGGCGGCAGCGAGGCGGTCGTGCAACGCGGACTTGCGCACCCCGCGCGCGGTCTCGGCCTGGCGGAACGGCCAATGCATCGCATAGAGCAGGCCGAGCGTCTCGACCGTGCGGTCGCGCAGGTAGCGCTTGTTGCGCTGGAACGGCGCGCAGCGGCGAATATCGACGTCCCACAGGTCGAAGGGCGGATGGCCGTCGAGGATCCAGTCCGCCAGCACCTTGCCCGCTCCACCGGCGGACTGGATGCCGATCGAATTGAAGCCAGCCCCCACGTACAGACCGCGCATTTCCGGCGCCTCGCCCAAGAGATATCGGTCGTCGGGAGTGAAGCTCTCCGGCCCGTTGAAGAACACCTGCACGCCGGCTGACCCGAGAGCGGGCACACGGCGCATGGCACCCGCAAACAGCGGCTCGATGTGGCCGAGGTCCGCGGGCAACTGATCGAAGGCGAAGTTCTCGGGGATGCCGCTCTCGGCCCAGGGCTTCGCGCGCGGCTCGAACCATCCGACGAGAAGCTTGCCGGTGTCCTCCTTGAAGTACGAGCAGGCATCCGCGTCGCGCAGGATCGGCAGCCCGGATGCGAGGCCTGGAATCGGCTGCGTGACGATGTAGCAGTGCTCGGCAGCGTGCAGCGGCACGCTGACATTCGCCCAACCGCCGACCTCGCGCGCCCACATGCCGGCGCAGTTCACGACGACCTCCGCGCGAACCTCGCCCGCCTCGGTGGCGACACCCGTTACCCGGCCGCGCGCGGTGCGGATCCCCGTGACCTTGATGTTCTCGGCGATGCGAACTCCGCCCTGCCGCGCGCCTCTGGCGAGAGCCTGGGTCGTGTCGACCGGGTTGGTCTGGCCGTCCTTCGGCAGGAAGACCGCGCCGACCAGGTCATCGGTCGAGAGCAGCGGCCAGCGCTCCCTGGCCGCCCCAGGCGATAGGACCTGGACCTCGAGGCCGAAGCAGCGCGCCATGGATGCGCCGCGTTTCAGCTCTTCGAAGCGCGCCTCGCTCGCTGCGACCGCGATGGAGCCGACCTGTTTGAAGCCGGTCGCCTGGCCGGTCTCACGCTCGAGTCCCTCGTAGAGCTGCGTGGTGTACTGGGCCAGCCGGGTCAGGTTCTGGGTCGCGCGCAGCTGCCCGACCAGCCCCGCGGCGTGCCAGGTCGTGCCGCAGGTCAGTTGCTTGCGCTCGAGGAGCAGCACGTCGGTGCAGCCGCGCTTGGCCAGATGGTAGGCGACACTGCAGCCGACGATGCCACCGCCGATGATCACGACGCGTGCGTCGGAGGGAATGCTCTGCACCGAAACCTCGGCCGATCAGTACTCCGCGATCGCGTCACGCAGCATCGAGCCCATCAGGTCGATATCGGCGCGGCTCGCGATGAACGCCGGCGCCATGATCGCGACATCGCCGGTGGTCTTCACGTGCAGGCCGCGATCGAACAGCTTCGCCTGCAGCTCGCCGCCGCGCACGCCCGGAGCCTTGCCCGGTTTGATTTCGATACCCGCCAGCATGCCGAACCCGCGCACATCGCCGACCGCGGGCAGGTCCTGCAACGCGAACATCGCGTCCAGGAAATAACCCGACAGCTCGCGGCCCTTGGCGAACAGCTGCTCGTTCCTGTAGATCTCGAGCGTGGCGAGAGCGGCCGCGCAAGCCGCCGGGTGCGCCGAATAGGTGTAGCCGTGGAAGAACTCCGGTGCACCGTCCGGGGCGGCATCGACGATGGTGCGGTAGATGCTGTCGCGCACCGCGACCGCCC
>VBNP01000181.1 GCA_005877965.1 Gammaproteobacteria bacterium
ACTGTGTTGTGAACCCCACCCCACGGCGGGATACTTCTTCTGCTCAGCGGGCTCTCAGTTGGCATTGGCCGCATCATGCGCGAGGCTCCGACTTGCAACCGACGCCACCTGCTGGCGGTGGGACTCGCCGCCGTCCCCTTCATTGTCAGGCCTTACAGTCTCGCACTGGCGTTAGCAGAGCGTAGACCGATGCTTTCGGGCACGTTTCTGCAGCTATTGACGGAGCATCACACTTGGCGAGAGGAGCAGTGGGTGCGCCTTTTTGACGCCTTCCGGCGACTGAGCTTGTCGCAAGTAATCCTCCAATGGGTGATGAGTGATAGCCAGCCTTTCTTCGCTTCGGACCTTGCCGGCAGTGTGAGATCTCCCCTCCGGATGATTTTGGAACTGGGCGAGAGGACCAACATTGAAGTTATCATCGGGCTGGTGCACGACTCCGACTACTGGCTGCGCATCACCCAGCCAAGCGCTGCGGTGGCCAGATACCTTGCGAATCGCGAATCGCGGATCGTTCAGCTCGTGACGGAGATTGCGCCGCTTTCGCGCAACTACCGGAGCTTCGCTGGATGGTTCATGAACGAGGAGATAGACGACATCAATTGGCACGAGCCAACAGCCACCTCCGTTTTGCACTCTTACCTGCAGCGAGTGAGTGACTATCTTCGTCTGGCGCTCCCGGGAGCCCCCGTCGCGATCTCGGGCTTTTCTAACGCCCACGGCACACCGGCGCAGCTGGAAGTCTTCTGGCGAGAGTTGCTGAGCGCTGCACCGGCGATCGGCACGGTCTTGTTCCAAGATGGCATCGGCGCGCGGAAGCTGACGTTGGAGAACCTGCCTCGATATCTCCACGCCGTCCGTGCCGCCACCGATGCGACCGGACGCCGGCTGTGGTCTGTGGTCGAGCTGTTCGAGCAGACCGGGGGCGCGCCGCTCGATTCGGGCGAGTTCCGTGCAAGCGCTGCACCGTTTCCCCGAGTAGCCGCCCAGCTGCAAGTCGAAGCCGCGTGCGCGTCGGCGCTCATCGCGTTCAGCGCCGCCGACTATCTGTTGACGCCGACGCGGCGCGCAGCCGACCTGCTCTCAAGCTATCTGGAATACACTCACAATTGGGGCAACCCCTCGTAGTCCGCATTAATTCGATCGGCGCCGCCCAACCGCTCAACCGCCGACGTTCCTTGCGCTCGAGGTCGGCCCCGAGTTTCGCTGAATAATCCGCGAAACTCGAGACCACACGCCTCGGCCGTTGCTGCATCATTCCCGCGTGTCCAATCGTCGCTGTATGCAAGCTCCGCCGGCCAGGCTCTCGACGCGGACCTACGCCAGGCTGACAATGAGGTCGCGGACGGGGGTGAAACTCGGAACGCCGTGCAAATTTAAGAACTGACTGTTTATTTCACAGTCGCTGTCGGCTCGGGTCGCCTATGATTTGCATGGTGGCCAGGGGCGGAATCGAACCACCGACACGCGGATTTTCAGTGCGTTCTCGGCGGTTCTAGGGGCTTATGCGTATTCCACGCGATCGTGAACAGGGTTTCCACGGGATGGTGAACACGGATTCCACGGCAACGTGAACAGCGTGCCACGGGATCGTGAACACTTGGGCGCCATGCGTGGCGCGGTGTTCACGATCGTGGAAAAGTGTTCACGATCGTGGCGAGGGGGCGGGCGACTGGAGATTGATCGGATGGCCGACCGCGTAGCCTTGGGACTTTTTGTCCTGGGGAGCGAGGTCGATGCCGAACGAGAGGGTCTCCATGTCGAAGCTGAAGCAGCTGATCGGGCTGCAGGCGAGCAATTTAAGCGTCCGGGCGCTCGCGCGTGCCCTGGGACTGTCGGTCGGAGCGGTCTCGAAGTACCTGCGGGCGGTGCGCGGGTGCGGGATCGGGGCGGCTGAGGCCGAGAGTCTCTCGGAGAGCGAACTCGAGCAGCGGGTGTTCGGGCCGGCGCCACCCGGTAAGCCGGGGGCGCTCGTGCCGCCGGACTGCGCGTGGATCCACACCGAGCTCAAGCGCCACCGGCACGTGACGCTGCAGCTGCTGTGGGAGGAGTACCGCGAGCGTCACGGCGCGGAGGCCTACCGGCGCAGCGCCTTCTGCCAGATCTACCGGCGCTGGGAGAAGCGCCTCAAGCGCTCGATGCGCCAGCGGCACTTCGCCGGCGAGAAGCTCTTCATCGATTACGCCGGGCGGACCGTTCCGATCTACGGAGCACACGGTGAGGAAGCCTTCCAGGCACAGCTGTTCGTGAGCGCACTGGGGGCGAGCGGCCTGGCGTACGCCGAAGGCACCCGCACCCAGGCGCTGGCGGACTGGCTCGCCAGCCATGTGCGGGCGCTGGAGTACTACGGCGCCGCCCCGACGATCTTCGTTCCGGATAACCCCAAAGTCGGTGTCACGCGCGCCGATCGCTACGAGCCGGAGCTGCAGCGCTCGTACGAGGAGCTCGCTGCCCACTACCGGGCGGTGATCATCCCGGCGCGACCGTACCGGCCCAAGGACAAAAGCCGCGCGGAGCTGACGGTCTTGCTGGTATGTCGCTGGATCTTGGCGCGCCTGAGGCATCAGCGCTTCTATAGCCTGGAAGAGCTGAACGCAGCGATCCGGCCGTTACTGATCGAGCTCAACGAGCGGCCCTTCCAGCGCCTGCCGGGCTCCCGGCGCAGTGTCTTCGAGGCCCTCGATCGCCCGGCGATGCGGCCACTGCCGCCGCACCCGTACGTGTATGCCGAGTGGAAGGAGCGCACCGTCGCCTTCGACTACCACGTCGATGTCGATCGGCACTACTACAGCGTGCCGCATGCACTCGTCGGCCACTCGGTGTGGGCGCGCTACACGGCCGCCACCGTGGAGATCTTCTTCCGCAGTGCGCGCGTGGCCACCCACATCCGCTCCTACCAGCGCGGCGCGCACACGACTCTCCCTGAGCACATGCCCAAGTCCCACCGGGCGCATGCCGAGTGGTCGCCGAAGCGCTTGATCCAGTGGGGCGAGTCGATCGGCGCGCACACCGGCGCCATCGTCGAGCACCTGCTGCGCACCAAACCCCATCCGGAGCAGGGTTATCGCGCCTGTCTGGGACTCCTGGCGCTCGCCCGGCAGTACGGCGAGGGGCGTCTGGAGGCCGCCAGCGCGCTCGCCGCGCGCCTCGGCAGCCCCACGCGCAAGAGCGTCAAGTCGATCCTCGAGAGCGGCCGGGACCGGCATCTCTCGAGTACCACCGAGCCACTGGCGCTCGAGCTGCCGCTGCACGGCAACGTGCGCGGACCAGGTTACTACCACTGACCATCCCTGAAGCACACAAGGAGAAGACCATGTTGACGAACCCGACGATCGAGACGCTCAAGAGCCTGAAGGTGTACGGCATGCTCGAAGCGCTCGAGGAGCAGCAGCAGACCCCGACCGTTCAGGGGCTATCCTTCGAGGAACGCTTGGCGCTGCTCGTCGACCGCGAGCGGCTCTACCGCGAGCACCAGCGACGCACCCGGCTATTACGCGGGGCGCGCTTGAAGGTCGCCGAAGCCAGCCTCGAGGACATCAACTACAAGGCGGCCCGCGGCCTGGATAAACGCCAGATCGCGCAGCTGGCCACGGGGGAGTGGGTCCGGCGCTCGCAGAACCTGCTCATCACCGGCGCCACCGGCTCCGGCAAGACCTGGATCGCCTGTGCGTTCGCGCAGCAGACCTGTCGCCAGGGCCACTCGGTGCTGTACTACCGCGTGCCGCGCCTGATCGAGGAGCTGCGCATCGCGCACGGCGACGGCAGCTACCTGAAGTTCCTGAAGACGATCTCCAAGGCCGCCCTCATCGTGCTGGACGACTGGGGACTGACCGCGCTCGCCACCCAGGACCGCGCGGATCTCTTGGAAATCCTCGATGACCGCGTCAACACCGGCTCGAGCCTGATCGCTAGCCAACTGCCCATCGACAAATGGCACGCCTACCTCGGTGAGCCGACGCTCGCCGATGCGATCCTGGATCGCCTCGTGCATCACAGCCATCGCATCGAACTCAAAGTGCCTGGTGAGTCCATGCGCAAGACCCGAGTGCCGGCGGATGCATGAACCATCAACACGCGCACGGCGCGAAAATCCGGGGTTGTTGTACCCAAGGGGCACCCCTCGATCGGCGCTCCTGGCGCCTTATACGCGGTCGATCTTATCCACCACACCGGAAAACCGGCGCTTCTGCCCGCCTGCGGCGGTCAGACCGCGTCGCGTTCTTGCGAACGATGAAGACGAAACCGGAAGACCGAAACCAAGCCCGTCAGGCTCAGCGCATACATGCTCGCTTGACGGATCGTGAACACCTGAAGTAGAAACTCAACCTCCAGTCGCCCGCTCCACGCACTGTTCACCATCGCGTGGATTTACTGTTCACGATCGCTGGAATCCGCACCCAACGACCGGCTCAAGACAAAGGCGGCAACGTGCTCTGGCCCGACAGCACGGATTCGTGCGTCGAGTTCTTGCGCCAGCGCATCCGTCAACGCGGCTCCACGCAGTCCATCGAGCGGGCGGTAATCACTCGCCGCTCAGATGAGCTCGACATCCACGAGACTTCCCTCAAAGGGAGACCTGCGCTCCAAAAAGCCCGATAGGGACAGCGCGCCGAGCGTGTTGCCGTGGTACGAACGCTGTCGAGCTATGAAACGTCGCTTTGCTCGTTGCCCGCGCGCGTCCCAGTACTGGAGCGCGACCTTCATGGCGGATTCCACGGCTTCGGAACCGCTCGAGGAGTAGACGATCGGCTCGAAGTCCGCTCCGCACTTCGTCAGCAGCAGATGGGTCAGATCTTCGAGCGGCTCGCTGCTGAAAAGATATCGGTATCCGCCTGCGACCTGCGCGCTGACTCGCGATCGTCGCGTTCACCTCGGGGTTGTCGTGGCCGATGCCGAACGCGGCCGGTCCGCCGGAGCCATCCAGGTACCGACGACCCGTCGTGTCGTACAGATAGCTTCCCTCGCCGCGGGCGATTCGTGGGAGAGAATCGAGTCCCCAGCCGAGGGCGCGCGCCTTGCGCTTATGGGGGCTGGGGATGGCGTGCTGATGGGGGCTGAATCATGAGGTCGGTAGGAGACTGCGAATCTGCCTCACCGCGAAATCGACCTTCATGTCGAATGCGCGCTTCCCCAGCTCCGCCGTT
>VBNP01000182.1 GCA_005877965.1 Gammaproteobacteria bacterium
GCGGACTTCACTTCCACCCAGGTCATCTTCTCGAACTCCACCAGATCGGCCTGCGCGCGCGGCGCAGCGCGCGCAGATCCCGCAGCCAGTACCAGGGAGGCCGTGCCGCCAGCGATCAACATCAGCAAGGAATGCGAAACCGAACCAGCGCGCATGTCATTCTCCTTTCCGCAAAAACACGAATTACCCAGTACTCTGATGCACGACAGAAAATTACACAAATTCATTATTCTCACGATTATAATGCCAGTGCTGCACGTTTCAGTTATGCGTCGGAGAACGTTTAAGGAGACCCCTTGCTCGAAGATTTACGCGCCCTCGTAGAGTTCGCCCGGCCGGGTCCCATCGCCGGTGCAGCCGATCGTCTATTCCGGACGCCCTCTGCGATTACCCGGCAAGTGCAAAGGCCGGAGGCTGCATTGGGTCGAGGAAGGGCCGCTGGCCGGGTCCCTTTCGGCCACAGCAATCTGATTCCCGTGCGGCTTTATCGGATCGATAGGAAAATTTTACTTGTTCAAACGGCGTTACGGCCATTTCCGTGGTCGGAACCGCTGGTTGCGCGATTGCGCTTACGGCCAAGCGGATCCCGGCAATGAGAGAAGTTGATGGTGAGGAGGCAGAGGTGCATGTGTTTTTATCTCCGGTACTTATTCGCAGGAAGTCTGCTGGCGGATGATAACGAGATACGGCATGCGCGCGCTTTGAACACGTATAACAATTTCATTTTAAAAAAATCTCACGAATCAATTCAATGCCCAGAACTTTTCTGTATTCACTCCGTTCCACTCTTTTCTTGTTCTGAAACTCGGTGCTACCGATTACCTTCCTGGCCACATATTCTTGCTCGATGCCTTTATCGCCGATGTTCCCACCATAAGCCGCCATGTTTTTAAAAGTGAGATATAAAAATATGTTGGGCTGATCCGGTGATTTTGGACTGGCCTGGAAGACCTTGTAATCGATGATTAGCCCAGCTTTCTTCATGGCTTCCATGGTCGGCTTCCATGTCGAATTTAGCCAATCGATGTACTCTGCAAAATGCCCGTACTCAACTTGTATGTAGTCCACCTCAGTGACCGGGCCGTCAGTATACTGGCGGTCATTCTGGGCAAGTGCATCGCGGGTAAGTGCATCCTGGGCACGTGCATCAAGCGAGAGTGAGGAAGCTGCGAGACACATGGATAAGATAATAGTCTTAGTCATCTTCTCTTCACCTGTTGTGATATATCTCTAGTTGAGGCCTGCCGCCGCCTGGCGCAGGCGCACCTGACCCGACCCGGGCTCACCGACATCGACCGCTGTCCAGTTCAGAACCTCGGGACCGCCCGTCCGCCGAATTTGGATCGCATGAGGCATACGGATTTCCGCAAAAACATGAATTCCCTAATATCCTCATGCAAGACGGAAAATTCCACCACTTCATTATTATCACGATAATGGTGCCATTCGAGCACGATTATGTTATTCGTCGGGGGAACGCTTTAGGAGACCCCCTTGCTCGATGATTTACGCGCCCTCGTAGAGTTCGCCCATGCCGGGTCCATCGCCGGTGCAGCCGATCGTCTATTCCGGACGCCCTCTGCGATTACCCGGCAAGTGCAAAGGCTGGAGGCTGCATTGGGTGCCGAGTTGCTCGACCGCTCGGTAAAGCCTCCGCGTCTGAACTCGCTGGGCTCCAAGGTACT
>VBNP01000183.1 GCA_005877965.1 Gammaproteobacteria bacterium
AAATAGTCGCCTTCATCGCCCTGCTTGATCACTACCTCGCCGGCGCGACAAGGCACGCGCTGCAGGCGCTGGAAGATCGCCTGGATGTTGGCCGGCGGAATGCGGTGAAAGGCGTTGGTCTGCAGCAGCGTCGTCATCCAGTCATCCGAGCCGACGCTCTGCAGCTGCGCCTGCAGCTCCTCGACCTCGTAGGTGCCGGTCTGGTCCCAGGTGATCATGACGTCCAGCAGATCGCTTTCGATCGACAGGTAGCTGATGTCTTCGACCGCGCGGACCGTGACGCGGCGCGGCAGCTTCGGATACAGCGGGTTGCGCGCCTCGGGCGTGCCGCTGCGCAGCACCGCGATGTTGCGCTCGTTCTCGTTCACGTCCACGCTGCCGCTCACCAGCCACAGCGTGCGCTTGTCGGTGTCGCCCTGGCTGAACAGCACCCGACCCGCAGACAAGGTGCGCACACTCACCTTCTTGGCGAGCGCAGCCAGATTCTCGCGCTTCATCGCATCGAGCGGCGCGAAATTCTTGAGCAATTGAACCGATGCTACCTGCTCTTCGGCCATGTCTGCCTAGCCTGACGGCCATGGAGCCAGCGCAGCTGTCGCGGCGCTATGGCGGTCGGATGGTAGCACAGGCCTTTGTGCACGCCGTCGGGCGGCTCAGGGCGCGGCGCCGCTTGCGATCGAGGCCCAGCCAGGGTCAGGGTGAAAACGCTTCCCGTAGCGCGCGGCAAGCTCGGTGAGCCGCGCCACCACCGCCGGTACGCCGCGTGCACGAGCGTAGGTGAGGGGACCGCCGCGGAAGGGCGCAAAGCCGGTGCCGAACAGCACCGCGGCGTCCACGAGATCAGGATCCTCCACCACGCGCTCGCGCAGGCACGCCACGCATTCGTTTACCAGAATCAGGATCAGGCGGTCGATCAGGTCCGGGGGCGCCGCCGTGGCCGGTGTCGCGGGCTTGACCGCCTTGCCGTCCTGCCAGACATAGAACCCTGCGCTGCTCTTGCGGCCCAGTTTTTTTGCGGCGAGCAGCTCGCTCAGCGATGATCTCGCCCACATGAGCGGCGACATCGAGCCCCACGACGTCGGCGAGCTCGATCGGACCTACCGGCATGCCGAAGCTCACCGCCGCCGCGTCGATCACCGTGAGCGGAACGCCTTCCTGGGCTGCGAGCATGGCCTCGTGCATGTAGGGCGTGAGCACGCGGTTGACCATGAAGCCGGGGGCGCTGCGGCAGGGCAGGGGCAGCTTGTCGATGCGGCGCGCAAAGCCGGTCGCGGCCTGCACCGCGGCCGGGTCGGTGTGCTCCGCGTGCACGACCTCGATGAGAGGCATCTGCGGCACCGGGTTGAAGAAGTGCAGCCCGACGAGGCGCTGCGGGCGGGCGAGCGTCGCCCCCAGGGGCTCGAGCATGAGACTGGAGGTATTGGTCGCCAGCAGAGCCCCCGGCTTCAGGCGTGGCTCGAGCTGCGCGTACAGCTGCTGCTTGGCCTCAAGGTTCTCGAAGATGGCCTCGATGACGACGTCGGCCCGGGGCACGCCCTCGCCGGCGACGTCGGCGCGCAGGCGCTCGCGGGCGGCGGCGTTCTTCGCCGGATCGCGCTCGCGCTTGTCGAACAGCTCCTGCGCTCGCATGAGCGCCGGCTGCACGTACTCGATGGCGCGATCCTGCAACGTGACCGTGAAGCCGCGCAGCGCCGACCAGGCCGCGATGTCCCCGCCCATGACCCCGGCGCCCACCACATGCACATGCCGGATGTCGGCGGCGCTCCTGCCGCCGGCGCTCTTCAGGCGATCCTGCAACAGGAACACGCGCACCAGGTTGCGCGAGGTTTCCGTGGTGAACAGGTGCGCAATCGAGCGGGCTTCGGCCTCGAACGCCCGTGTGCCGTGTGCGCCGTACCGCGACCACAGATCAATGATGGCGTAGGGGGCCGGGTAGTGCTCGCGCGGCGCGCGCCTCGCGACTTCGCGCGTGAGCGAACGCCTCACCAGCGGCCGCAGCGGCGCGCTGCTCAGCAGCCGCTGCCGCCATGGCGCCCGGCGCGGCGCGGGTGCCGTGAGCAGCAGCTCGCGTGCCGCGCTGCGCAGCTCACCCTCCCCAACCAGCCGATCGATGAGTCCGAAGCGCAGCGCCTTCTCGGCGCGCACCGGCTTGCCGCTCAGCATCAGTTCCATCGCCGCGCGAACGCCGGCCACACGCACGGTGCGCACCGTGCCGCCGAACCCCGGGTGAATCCCCAGCAGCACCTCCGGCAGTCCGAGCGACAGCCGCTCATCGGCGACCGCCACGCGGTAACGGCAGGCGAGCGCGAGCTCAAATCCGCCGCCGAGCGCGAAGCCGTGAATCGCCGCCACGGTCGGACGCGGCAGCGCCGCCAGGCGAGTGAGCACCTGCTGGCCGCGGCGAATGAGCTGGTAGCCGCCGGCGGCGTCCTGGATGCCGGTGAATTCCTTGATATCCGCGCCGGCGACGAAGCCGCTCTTTTTGGCGGATATCACCACGGCCCCGCGCGGCAGGTCCTTCTCGAGCGCGGCGAGCAGCGCGTCGAGCTCCCCGAGCACCCCGCCCGAGAGCACGTTGGCCGAGGTGCCGGGCTTGTCGATCGTCAGCCAGGCGATATCGTCGGAATCACGCTCCAGCTTCCAGGATCCCGTCGCCGTGTCGTTCATGTGCGCCACTCTTGAGGTGTTTCGACGACCTCAGGCCGGCGGGCCGCGCGCGCCGGCGCGCTGGCGCGGATCTGGAAATCGCACACCAGCGGGCGATGGTCCGAGAGGCGCACGTCCGGCACACGGAAGTCCGTGACCTCGATGCCTTCGCTCACCAGGATGAAGTCGAGCTCGATGCGCGGCACGCGCGCCGGAAAGGAGGGGAGACCGGCGGTATTGGCGCTGCGCAGACCCGCCGCGCGCATGAAGAGGTAGATCTCGTGCGTGCCCCAGAAGGTGTTGAAGTCACCCGCCACGATCACCGGCTTCGCCGCCTGCACGATCAGATCGTGCAGCGAGCGCAGCTGGTATTGCCGCTGCCGGAACTTGAGCGACAGGTGCACGAGGAACACGCACACGTCCGACAGCTCCAGCTCGATGATCAGCCGCTTGATCCCGGTATCGAAATAGTGGAAGCGCTCGCCGTGCACGTTCGGGGCGGACAGGAAGGCGTTGCCCTGCTTGCGCACGATGGGCATGAGCTGATTGATCGAGCCGGCGCCGTACTTGCACTGGTAGGTCGAATAGTGGCCGAGCTGTCCGGCGATGTGCTCCGCCTGATTCAGCATCCCGGTGCGGATCGAGCCGGTGTCCACTTCGATCAGTCCGACGACATCCGGGCGCTCGGAACGGATGAACTCGGTGATGCCGCTCAGCACCTTGCGGTTGCTGCGCAGATAACCCGCGCCCGGCACCGGCAGGTGAAAGGCGGGCCCGGTGCCGGTGGCATAGCGGATGTTGTAGAGGAGCAATCGCACTGTGGGGGAAGACCTGGCAGGGGAGCCGCGGGGTCCTCATTCTAGCCCGCGGCGCCGGGGCCTGCGGAAATGGCGTGGACTGCCGGCTGGCGCGCCGGGGACGCGTCCGGGCGCAGCGGCGCCTTCAGGATGCGTGAGTTTCGCCGCGAGCGCGCTTGTGCCACACTCCTGCGGGTGTCGCAGAGCAATCCAGTCCGGATCTTCGTCACGCACGCCTGGGAGAGCAGTGACGACTACCTGCGCGTGTTCGAGTACCTGGAGAGCCAGCGCAATTTCTTCTATCGCAATTACAGCACCCCCGACCGGCTCCCGCAGGGCGACAGGGAGGCGCTGCGCGAGAATCTGCGCCAGCAGATCACGCCGGCCGAAGCGGTCATCGCGCTGTCGAGCCTCTTTGAGGCGCACCAGGATCAGCTCACTTTCCAGTTGCTGTACGCGCAGGCGAGCCACAAGCCCGTGATCCTCATGAAGCCTTTCGGTACCCGCCGGGAGGTCCCCAAGGCGATTCTTGATCTCGCCGACGAGGTCGTGGAATGGGATGAGCGGGCGCTGGTGGACGCGATCCGCCGCCAGGCGCGTCACGAGGAAACCACGCGCTGGGACACGATCGAGTTCAAACTCGACTGAAGAAGAGCCTACGCCTCCGCGGCGTACAGCGAGATCACCTGCGGCACGCTCTTGCGCAGGACCCGCGCGCCGCCGGAGCCGTTGGCGAGCGCGGCGTCCGGCATCTGGGGCGCGGCGAGCGCGGCCTCGGCGGCTGCCTGGCGCGCCAGGGCGGCAAACAGCCGCACCACGCTGCAGGCGACTTCGTCGGCTTGCTGGCCCGACATCTTGCGTACCGTTGCACGCACCGCGTCCTCGCCGCGCAACGGGCGCTCGCGCGTGAGCGCATCGTGACAGGCGCGAAACTCTGCGCGCAATGCAGCGGGAAGCTCGTCGGCGTTCACGAGCGCGAGATGATTGCGATAGGCGTCGGCGAGACGCTCCTTGATAGGCGCCGAGCGCGCCAGCGACAGCGCGGCGCTCTCAAGCTGTTCCAAAGCGGTGCTCATCACTCTCTCGGTGTGAGACGCCTCGTCCGCGTCGGGGTTCGTCTGCGCGGGCGCAGCGTCGTTTAGTTCTTGTTGTGCTGGTGGCTGTTGGAATCCAAACTCGCTCAGGCGGCTACAGGGATAATATAGCTCCGACTCTAGCAAAAACAAGGATTAAGTAACATGGCGCCGCGCTTTCTGTGAATTGCATCACCATTTTCTCATAAGGCATTGATAGCCAAAGAGTAGTCGTGAGCCGGCCGATGAGGCCGGTGGTCGTGCCCGGCAGCGAGGCAGCTTAAGGAGCCGTACAAGGAGCGCCTCCCGGCCCGGCAGCCGGCGAGCTCCCGGCATCTGGACCGCGCGACCCGCCATCGTCGGTGAGAGGCGATCCTGCAGCGCCACTCACCGCCAGCAGTCAGTGGTGGAAGGCGCGGAGTTGCGCAGACCTTGGTCGTCGATCGTCAACGTGAGGCACGAAGTATCTTGCGTCTGCGTGCCGGTGGCGGTGGCGGTCGCCTTAAATGAGGTCGCTATGGCCGGAGCCCCCGCGACGGCAAGGGTATAGAAGCCTCTCGGAGTGGGGGAGGTGACGCCCAGACCAGCTGGCGAGGGATCGGTCACGTCTGTCGTGTACGTGTTGTTCTGCAGGAAATATTTCTCCTGCGCGACCTGGATACGCAACAGTGCTGAGGTGGCATCCGTGCGGTTCGCACGCAGCACATAGCGCCGATAGCTCCCGACGGCGAGCGTGGACAAGATAGCGACGATGACGAGAACCACCATCAACTCGATCAGCGTCATGCCCCGCATGCGATTCGAGTCACCCGGCGCGCGTTGCTGCGCGCCGGCCTGCTGCGGCGACAAGCCTGCCGCAACTTCAGCTCTAGTTGGCATCCTGTTCGCTCCATACGGTCTTCATGCGGCTGTTGAAATTGTGGCACACGCCCAGAACCTCGGCGCCCGACATGCAGACCACGGGCTGCTGGTTGGGCGGGGGCGGGCTGCCGTTGGCGCCGGCCTGCGGCGCAGGAAACAGGAAGGTCACTCCAGGGGCGATGCCTCCCTGCGCCAGCGTGGTCGATCGGTCGGTGATCGAGAGATTGTTCTGATTGTTCAGATTCGCGACCGGGCTGCCGTCGAAGACGCTGATCGCATACAGACGGTTGTTTCCGGCTCCCGCCGTGCACGGGTCCGATGAAACGCTCGCATTCGGGCTGTAGGTCGTGAACAGGATCTGGTTGTTGAACGTGCTCGAGGCCGCCAGCACCTTCTCGCCCACCCAGCTGTTGCCCGGCTGATTGAGCGTCAGCTTCCAGCCGACCGCGGCCGCCGGAACCGGCGGCGGCACGCCGTTGGTGAGTATGGTGATATCGATGAGATCGGAATCGTGAGGGACCGAGAGCGCGTTATATTGAGCCTGGGTCAGCTTGTCGAACGGGTGGTAGTCCCGGATCGCATAGAAGCGGTCCTGGATGGTGTTATCCGGCGTTGGGTGCGGCAGAGCACCATTCAGCGGATGTCCCCGGTAACCCGAGCCGATCGCAATGTTGAAGAAGGGCGAGGTGCCTCGGTTGGTGACGGCCGCGACATCGGGTGGGTTATAGAAACGGCGTGTCGCGGCTGCGGTGTGCGGGCTGTCGTCACGAGTCCCGAGTGAGGCGATCACGCCACCGGCGACGAGGTTGTTGGCGTTGCTGCCATTAGAAACGTCGAAACGCCACAGCTGGCCCGCCATGTCGCCGACGTACATCCGGTCTGCATAACCGTCGCCATCGATATCCAGAACCGCGACGTCGCTCGGGATCGCGTGATCCATGCGCGCCACCGTCAGATTCGCGGCGCTGGTTGGCCCGGCGAACAAAAGTACTCCGACGTCTGGTACGAGTAGCCTTCCTCGGCGCTGTCATAGCCGCCACCGAAGACCAGCACGAACTTCTGTGAGTTCTGGGTGGCTCCGCTGGCGTTCACGCGGGTGATCGCCGGAGTCGACCAGGTCTGGCCGATCCCCGAGAGGCCGGTCGTGGCCGGGCCGATCGCCCACAGGAACTTCGGGGTGGTTTTGGAGGTCACATCGACCGCGTAGTACATGCTCCCGCCGCGTCCGTTGCCGAAGTACGCAATGACGCGATCGCCCGCCGCGGCATCGACGATGCCATCCCCGTTGATGTCGTATTTGAGGATACGAATGCTGCCGTCGAGCTCGTAGTGCTTCGGCGAGGTCGGGCTGTTCGTGTACATAGCGTTCAGGTCGCCAAGCAGCTCCTGCGGGATGAACGCCCACAGCTCGTGCCCGTTGGTGACGTCGAAGGCGTGCAGATAGCCGTCGTTGGTGGCGGCGAAGATCGCGGCGTCGTTGATGTTCGGGCTGGCCGTGGTGCCGCCGTAGATGACGACCGCGGGTTGCGAATGCAGCGGGTCGCCCATTGCGTAGCGCGGCTCAGTCTTGATCCCGTTGGCGTTTTCGTCCTTCAGGTCCTCACCGCGGGCGTAGTTGATGGTGTTGTCGTGCGATGTCGCGGTGCCGACGCCCAGTATGGCGTTGGTGATGAGGGGGTTCGTGGTCGTCACCGCATAGGAGCTGCTCGAGGTGAGATTGACCGGGCTCGCAGGCGTATTGGTTCCGATATAGGTGTAGAGTTTGCGCGCGCCGGCGTTGGCAGGATTCCAGTCCGGTATCTGGCTCGCGGCGCCGCCTGCGGTCACCGTGGATCCGTCGGAGGACGCCGACCAGAAGCTCTGGGC
>VBNP01000184.1 GCA_005877965.1 Gammaproteobacteria bacterium
GCAGCGCATCCGCACCATGCTCGGTGCGCGCGACCGCCAGCACCCACGGGCCGATGATGAGCCCCTGCAGCACAAGTCCCGCGTACAGCTCCCAGCGGCGCAGTTCCGACCAGCGCCGCTCCCACACGATGAGGGCGGCGAGCGCCAGTGCCGGCACCAGCCATCCGGGCGCGCTCTTGGCCATGAATCCGATCGCCGCGCCGAAGTGCATCAGGGTATAGCCCGCCGCTTTGCGGCGGCCGGCGGGCGCGCTGTAGCCGCGCCAGGCGCCCAGCAGTGCGAGAGCGCTGCCGGCCAGCAGGCAGGCGTCGGGCGCGAGCCAGGTGCTCACGCGAAACGCCGTCAGTGCGCTCGCGGCGATGAGCGCCGCCAGCAGCGCGGAGGCGGCATCGGGCTGCATCGCCAGCGCCAGCGCGCCCACCGCCAGCGCGGTGATCGCCGCGTACAGCAGGTTGGGGACGCGGGCACCGGCCGCGGAATCACCGAACAGGGAAATGGCAGCCGCCGACATCCAGTAGGACAACGGCGGCTTCTCCAGGAACGGCGTGCCGGCGAGCCGCGGCAGCGTGCGGTCGCCCTGCTGGCTCATGCGCCAGGCGATGTCGGCCTCGCGCGGCTCATCGGGAGTCCACAAGCCGCGGCCAAACATGCCCGACAGCCACAGCGGCGCCAGCGCCAGCACGATGAGCACAGCCAACGAGCGCGCGGACGGCGCTGGACGCGGCGGAGAAATCAACAGCCCACCTCAAGGGTCGACCCTCGCAAGCGGGCAATTATGCGTACGGCGGGCTAAAGAGAGTAGCGCACGATCATGCGCACGAGCCGGGCGTGATCGGCGGACCAGTGCGTGAATCCCTGGCAGACCTGTTGCGTGCCGGCCTCTGGCGGGCTTTGCGAATATTTTTCTGCGAACCGCGCCTGCCCTGATTCCTGTCCGGGTATGAATCGGTTGGCGCTCCAGGGCGCATCGGTATCCGCGAGCCGGCTGAAGAGCTCGACCTCCGTGACTTTGGCGTTGCCCGGGATGGTGGCGCACAGCGTCACGGGGCTCGCCTCGGCTTCGGTGCAGGCGCGCACGGCCGGCGTGGCCGCTACCGCCGACACTCCCAGCGGTGAGCTGGTGCCGGGCGCGCTGACCACCAGTGCCGGCCGGCACGCGGCCAGCGTGGCCGTGACGACCACCCCGTCGGCGCCGATCTGGCGCAGTACCCCGGCCTCGATCTCGGCGCGTGCCCCGGCGCGGGTGAGCTCGAGCTGGCTGGCGGTGCGGCTGATCTCCGCGACGCGCGCCTGCAGCTCCCGTTGCAGCGTGTTCTGCGCCAGGCGTTCGCCTGAGGTGAGCCACTGCGAGAGCGCGAAGCCCGCAATGGCCGCTCCGCCCACCACGACGAGCAGGATGATCAGCTGGATCCGGCCCTTACGGCGGGTGGCCGACTGGCCGCGCGCCGCCTCCCTGAGCAGGGCGGATCGCAGCTGCAGCAGCGACGCCGACAGCGTCGCGGTGCCCGCGATGATGGCGGCAAGCACGGAATCGGGCATCGTCAACACAATGCGACCTCAAAGCTCGGTGCGCCACGCTAGCACGGTGCGTCCCCGAAAATCGCGATGCTGGTCACAGGCGCGGCCTGTCGCCTCGGCGCGACGCGTGTCTAGGCCGCCCCGCCGGCTTCGAGCCAGCGCTCGAGTGGACCCGAATCCCGATTCAGCAGATGCAGCCCGAGCTTGGTCCGCCGCCACAGAATGTCCTGCGTGGTGCGCGCGAACTCCTCGCGGCACAGGTATTCGACCTCGCGCTCGTACAGATGCGGCAACAGCTCCCTTCCTAAGTCCGCGAGCGTGCTGGCCGTGCCGAGCACGCGCTCGAGGCGGGTGCCGTACGCATGGGCGCAGCGCCGGCGCATGCGCGGGGGCAGCCACGGATAGCGTCGCTCGACGGTGCGCAGAAACACCGCGAGGCTGCCTTGCGGCAGGTCACCGCCCGGCAACGTCGCGCCCGCGGTCCAGGGGCCGGCGCGCGCACCAAGTGCCGCAGCGACACGGTTCACCACGTCTTCCGCCAACCGGCGATAGGTGGTGATCTTGCCCCCGAAGACCGACAGCAGGGGCGCGGGCTGCGGATCGAGCTCGAGCGCATAGTCGCGCGTGACCCGCATCGGGTCGGTCGCTTCATCGGCGAGCAGCGGCCGCACGCCCGAGTAGCTCCACACGACATTCACCGGCGCGATCTGCTGCCTGAAATAGCGGTTGGCGAGCGTGCACAGGTAGGCCACCTCCCCGGCATCGATGGCTACCGCCGCCGGATCGGCGTGGTAATCCACATCCGTGGTGCCGAGCAGAGTGAAGTCGTGCTCGTAGGGGATCGCGAACACGATGCGCCGGTCCTCGTTCTGGAAGATGTAGGCGAAGCGATGAGCGAACAGCCGCGGCACCACGATGTGGCTGCCCTTCACGAGGCGCACCTGACGTGCCGCGCGCACCGGCGTGGCCTCGGCGAGGAAGCGACTCACCCAGGGACCGGTGGCGTTGACCACCACGCGTGCGTTGATGACGCGCGGCTCGCGGCCGCAGCCGAGCGTTGCGCTCCAGCCGGCACCGCGCGGCGTCAGCCGCTCACAGCGGGTGCGAGTGAGGATGGTGGCGCCGCGCGAGCGCGCATCGAGCGCGTTCAGCACCACGAGTCGCGCATCGTCGGTCTGCGCGTCGGAGTACACGAAGCCGCGCCGGTACCCCGCCTTGAGCGGCTCGCCGGCGACATGCGTGCGCAGGTCCACGGAGGCGGACCCGGACAGGCGCGCGCGCGCGGCCAGGTGATCGTAGAGGAACAGCCCGGCCCGGATCATCCACGCCGGGCGCAGGTGCGCGGCGTGCGGCATGATGAAGTGCAGCGGGCGCATGATGTGCGGCGCCGCGCCGAGCAGCACCTCGCGCTCCCGCAACGCCTTGCGCACCAGTGAGAAGTGAAACTCCTCGAGATAACGCAGGCCGCCGTGGATGAGCTTGGTGCTGGCGGAGGAGGTGTGTGCCGCCAGATCGTCCTGCTCGCACAGCAGCACTTTCAGGCCGCGTCCGGCCGCGTCGCGGGCTATCCCTGTGCCGTTGATCCCCCCACCGACGACCAGCAGGTCGTAGCTTGCCGCCGTCAGGTCGCTCACGCCCGGCGCTGCGCCTGCTGGCCGTAATAGTCCGGGTAGTCCTGGGAGAGTCCCTTGAAGCGACGGTGAATCCACAGGTACTGCTCGGGGGCGGCGCGCACCTGTGCTTCGATCATTCGGTTGAAACGCTCGGTGTCGGCCACCGCGCAGTCGCTCGGGAAGTTCTCCAGGGGCGGATGGATGATCGCGCGGTAGCCCTGCGTTCCCGGCAGGCGCTGCAGGAAGTACGGCAACACCGCGGCCCCGGTTATGCGCGCCAGGCGTGACGTGAGGGTGTTGGTGGCAGCCGGGATGCCGAACATCGGCACCATCTCCGCGCCTTTCTTGCGATAGCTCTGATCGGGGGCATACCACACGCACTCGTTGTTCTTCAGCGCCGTGATGAAGGCGCGGATGTCGTCCTTGGGGATCCCCTGGGAGCCATAATTGTTGCGGAAGCGCTTGAGCGCGTACGCCAGCGCCTCATTGCGGGTCGGCCGGTAGAGAAACCTGACCGGCGCCACGCTGGCGAGCGCGCGGCCCGCCATCTCCATGGGCGTGAAATGCGCGGTGAGCAGAATGACGCCGCGGCCGCGCGCGACGGCGGCACGCAGATGCTCGGCGCCCTCGAGGTGCACGATCCGCGCAAGCTGCGCCGGTGACATCCACCAGGCGAGCGGTATCTCCAGCAGCGCGATCCCGAGGCTCTGGAAGTGCCGATCGAGCAGCTGCTCACGCGCCTGCGGGGACAGTTCGGGAAAGCACAACTCGAGGTTGCGGCGCGCCGTCCTGACGAATCCGATCGGCAGGCGGCGCAGCACCGCGCCCAGCACCCGTCCGACCGCCACCATCGCCGGGAACGGCAGCAACGCCATGACACGTAACAACCCCAGGCCCGCCCAGGTGAGCCAGTATCGGGGCGCGAGCAGCCGCAGTCGCATTGGACCCCCTAAGGTCTGCGCGCAGGCCTTGTCTCACAAAGAATAACGCATTCGCGGCCCGCTGTGATCCAATGCGCCCGATGAGCAGCGCCGGCACGCGGTACCTCGAAGTGCGCCTCGCGCACCTCAGTCTGCGCCGCGGCGGGCGCAAGGTCCTGCACGGCATCAGCTGGACCATACGGCCGGGGGAACGCTGGGTGCTGGCCGGCGCCAACGGAGCCGGCAAGACGCAACTGTTGAAACTCATCGCCGGCAACGTGTGGCCCGCCCCTGCGGCGCGCGCGACGCGCCACTACCTCCTCGGCCGACAGCTCAGCAGCACGCCCTATGGGATCAAGGACCAGATCGCCTATCTCGGGGCGGAGCGACAGGACAAGTATCAGCGTTACGGCTGGAACATGCCGGTCGAGCGCATCGTCGGGACGGGCCTGTATCGAACCGACATTCCCCTCGATGCGCTGAGCGTGGCCGACCGCCGGAGCATTTGCCGCACGCTCGAGCGTCTCGCGGTGGCGCATCTGGCGCCGCGTCCGTTGCTGTCGCTGTCGTACGGGGAACGGCGGGTGATTCTGCTGGCGCGCGCGCTGGTATCGCGGCCGCGGCTGTTGTTGCTCGATGAGGTGCTGAACGGACTCGATGAGATCAACCGTGGGCGCGTGCTGCGCTGGCTCGCGCGCCAGACGGGCCGCCTGCCGTGGGTACTCGCCACGCATCGCATCGAGGACGTGCCGCCGAGCGCAACGCACGCGCTGCTGCTCCGCCGTGGACGCATCGCGTACGGCGGGGCGCTGCCGGGCGCGCCGCTCGCCCGGTGGCTGGCAGCGCCAGCGCGCCGCGAGTCGCCGGCGCTGAGCGCGCGCGCTGCCGCACGCCCCGGCGGGCGCAGCCTCGTGCGGCTGATCAAGGCACGGGTGTACCTGGATGAGCGCCGCGTGCTCGAAGGGATTTCCCTCACGGTGCGCAGCGGTGAGTTCTGGGTCATCCACGGGCGCAACGGCTCGGGCAAGACGACGCTGTTGCGCACTCTGTACGGCGATCA
>VBNP01000198.1 GCA_005877965.1 Gammaproteobacteria bacterium
CATCTGGCTGCGCGGACCTGCCTGGTAGCGCTCGCGCATGGCGCGCGCCCAGATGCGGCGCGCGACGCGCCCGATGACCGCGTACTCCGGGTCCATGCCGTTGGAGAAGAAGAACGACAGGTTGGGCGCGAAGTCATCGATGCTCATGCCGCGCGCGAGATAGTACTCGGCAATGGTAAAGCCGTTGGCGAGCGTGAAGGCCAGCTGCGAGATGGGGTTCGCGCCGGCCTCGGCGATGTGGTAGCCGGAGATGGACACCGAGTAGAAGTTGCGCACCCGCTGGTCGATGAAGTACTGCTGCACGTCGCCCATCATGCGCAGCGCGAATTCGGTGGAGAAAATGCAGGTGTTCTGCGCCTGGTCCTCCTTGAGGATGTCCGCCTGCACGGTGCCGCGCACCGCCTGCAGCGCCTGCGCGCGGATGCGCTCGTACAACTCGCGCTCCAGCAGCTGATCCCCGGTCACGCCCAGCAGCGCCAGCCCCGAGCCGTCGTGGTGGCGCGGCAGCGCGCCCTTGTAGCGCGGCGGCGCCACGCCGCGCGCGCTGTCCTGCGCGTGCAGGGCTGCGATCTGCCGCTCGGCGGCGCTCCATTTGCCTTCCGCCCTGAGGTAGCGCTCGACCTGCTGATCCGTCGCGGTATTCATGAACATCGCCAGGATCATCGGCGCCGGTCCATTGATGGTCATCGAGACCGAGGTCGAAGGCAGGCACAGGTCGAAGCCCGAGTAGAGCTTCTTCATGTCATCGAGCGTTGCGATCGAGACCCCGGAATTGCCGGTGCGCCCGTAGACATCCGGGCGGGTATCGGGATCCTCGCCGTAGAGCGTGGTGGAATCGAACGCGGTCGAGAGCCGCGCGGCGCCGTGGCCTGCGGCAAGGTAGTGGAAGCGCCGGTTGGTGCGCTCCGGTCCCCCTTCACCGGCGAACATGCGCGTCGGGTCCTCTTCTTCGCGCCGGTAGGGATACACGCCGCCGGTATAGGGATAGGAGCCCGGCAGATTCTCGGTGAGGATGAAGTGCAGCACCTCGCCCCAGTCGCGGAAGCCGGGCACGGCGAGCTTCGGCACCGCCGAGCGCGACAGGCTCTCGGTATGGTTTTCCCCCTTCACCATGCGCTCGCGCACCTGGTAGGAGTAGCTGGTGTCGGTGGCTGAACGCACGCGCGCCGGCCAGGCCTTGAGCTCCGCCACGCCCTCGGCGCCGATCTGATCGAGCGAGCGGTTGTAGGCAGCGCGCAGTTCACGGCGCGTGCCATCCGCCGCCGCATCGGTGAGAGCTTCGGGCGCAAAGCGCTCGAGCGGCCCGGGGAGAGCTGCGTCGTTGAGTACCTTGAGGGACTCGTACACACCGAACGCGCGGCGCGCGGCTTCGACCTGCGCCTCGATGCGCGCGCGCGCGGCACGGCCCCCGTGGGCGATTTCCGCCAGGTAGCGCGTGCGCGCCCCGGGAATCAGCGGGGTGCGCGCCGTGAGCTCGGTGGGACCCGTGTCGGCAAGCTTCCAGGAGGCGGCGCCGACCTGCCTGGCGCTGAGCGCGACGCAGATCGCGGCGAACAGCCGGTTGACACCGGGGTCGTTGAAGCGGCTGGCGATGGTGGGGAACACCGGCAGTTGCGCGTCCGGTTCACTCGAGCGCTCGGGATGATTGCGCCGCCACTGCTTCCTCACGTCCCGCAGGCTGTCCTCGGAGCCGCGCTTCTCGCTCTTGTTGAGCACGATGAAATCGGCGTAGTCGAGCATGTCGATCTTCTCGAGCTGGCTCGCCGCCCCGTATTCGCTCGTCATGACATACAGCGACAGGTCCACCAGATCCACGATCTCGGTGTCCGATTGACCGATACCGGCGGTTTCGACGATCACCAGGTCGAACCCGGCGGCCTTGTACAGCTCGATCACGTCCTTGAGCACCGCGGCGGTCGCCAGATGCGCCCGCCGCGTCGCGAGCGAGCGCATGAAGATGTTGTCCGCCGACAGGCTGTTCATGCGGATGCGATCGCCGAGCAGCGCGCCGCCGCTGCGCCGGCGCGTCGGGTCCATCGCCACCACCGCGATCTGGGCCTGCGGGAACTGCCGCGCCAGGCGCATCAGCAGCTCGTCCGTGAGGCTCGACTTGCCGGCTCCGCCGGTGCCGGTGATGCCGATCACCGGCGCCTTGTGGCGCGAGCGGGCCACGGCCCGCCGGATCTGCTCGGCATCGGCGCCCCCCGCACCGGCGGCTCCTTCCAGCACCGAAATGGTCCGTGCGATCAGCACGTGGTCACGGGCATTGAGCGGCCGGAACTCGTACGCCGGCTTGCGCACCGCTGCGATGCGCTGCAGCACATCATCGATCATGCCCGCGAGCCCCATGCGCCGCCCGTCCTCGGGCGTGTAGATCTTCTCCACGCCGCGGCGTTCGAGCGCCTCGATCTCGTGCGGCGCGATGGTGCCGCCCCCGCCGACCACCACGCGGATGTGCTCGCAGCCGCGCTCGCGCAGCATGTCCACCATGTAGGCGAAATACTCGTTGTGGCCGCCCTGGTAGGAGCTCACCGCGATCGCGTCGGCGTCCTCGTCGATGGCGGCGCCGACGATGTCGGCGACGCTGCGATTGTGCCCGAGGTGCACCACCTCGGCGCCGCGCGCCTGCAACAGGCGCCGGATCATGTTGATGGCAGCATCGTGGCCGTCGAACAGCGAGGCCGCGGACACGAACCGCAGCGGGGGCCGCGCGACCGCCTCATCGCTGCTGGGTGCGGCTGCGCCCTCGAGACCGGCATTCATGTGCTTTGCTCTCACCTGCCGTAGTGATGCCTGGACGCGCCTCTTTACCCGAGGGTAGGATAGCTACCCATCAGTATGGTCGAGGCCCCGACGGCCGGTCAACGCGCACCAGGGGCCGCAGCCGCCGCCCCCCGCAGCAGTCACGCTGCGGGCGCCGCACCGCTATAATACTCCGTACGCAATGAACAGCCGCCGTGCCAGCCCGCCCGCCCCGGGCAAACAACCCGTACCGGTCGCCTCCCCCTGGCGGGCGAGCCGCGAACGGCTGCGCGACCGCGCGGTGAAGCGCGAGGCGGTGATTCGCGCCGCCGCCCGCGAGTTCAACCGCAAGGGCTACCACAACACCTCGCTCGATGACATCGCCGCCCGGCTTGAGGTCACCAAGCCCACCGTGTATTACTACGTCACCAGCAAGGAGCAGCTGCTGTTCCAGTGCTTCGTAGCGGGCGTCGAGCAGATCCGGGCGGCGTTTCGCGACGTGCGCCACCTCGAGGTGCCGGCGCGGGAGCGCCTGAACGCGGTGCTGCGCCATTACGGTGAGGCGGTGGCATCCGAGTTCGGCTGGTGCATGGTGCGCGCCGAGGACCAGGACCTGTCGCCGGCGATGAGCCGCCACATCAAGGCGCTGAAGTCCGAGATCGATCACGGCATCCGGCGGCTGATCCGCGAGGGCGTGCAGGACGGCTCCATCGAGCCGTGCGATCCGAAAATGACCGCGTTCGCCCTCGCCGGCGCGCTCAACTGGATCGCGCACTGGTATCGCGAGGACCAGAGCCTCACCGGTGCGCAGATCGCCGAGGCGTTCGTCACCATTTTCGAGGGGGGCCTGCGTCCGCGCGGCAGCGCCTCCCGGTTGAGCGCCCGCGAGCGCATACGGCGCCGGGCGCGGAGTGCCCTGGCGCGCTGATCGGTTCGGCAAGAAACGAGGCTCCTATGTCCACTTCAGAGGTAGTCATCCTGTCCGCCCGGCGCACGCCCATCGGCGCGTTCCTCGGTGCGTTGTCACCCCTCACCGCCGTGCAGCTGGGCAGCGCCGCCATCAAGGCGGCGGTGGAGAGCGCCGGCATCCGCAGCAGCGAGGTGCAGGAAGTGATCATGGGGTGCGTGCTGCCCGCGGGGCTGGGACAGGCGCCGGCGCGCCAGGCAGCTCTCGGCGCCGGCGTGCCCATCGGCGCCCCGGCCACCACCATAAACAAGATGTGCGGTTCGGGATTGAAGGCCGTGATGATGGCGGCCGACCAGATCCGTTCTGGTACCGCCGACATCGTGCTCGCCGGGGGCTGCGAGTCCATGAGCAACGCGCCGTATCTGCTGCCCAAGGCGCGCAGCGGCTACCGCATGGGTCACGGCGAGGTGATCGATCACATGTTCTACGACGGCCTGCAGAGCCCCTTCGACGGCAAGGCCATGGGCTGCTTTGCCGACTCCACCGCCAGCAAATACAACTTCACGCGCGCACAGCAGGACGCGTTCGCCACCGAATCGGTGAAGCGCGCCATGCAGGCCCTGCAGGGCGGCGAGTTCGACGTCGAGGTCACGCCCCTGACGGTGAAGAGCCGCAAGGGCGAGACGATCATCCCGCGCGATGAGACGCCCGGCACCTGTGACGTGAGCAAAATTGCCACGATGAAGGCCGCGTTCAACAAGGACGGGACTGTCACGGCCGCCAGCTCCTCCTCGATTTCCGACGGCGCCGCAGCGCTCGTGCTCATGAACGCGCAGACGGCGGCGTCCCGGGGGCTGAAGCCGTTGGCGCGGGTGCTGGCCTACGCCAGCCACGCTCAGGAACCGGAGTGGTTCACCACCGCGCCCGTTGGCGCGATCCGCAAGGTCCTCACACAACTCGGCTGGAAGCCGCACGATGCCGATCTGTACGAGATCAACGAAGCCTTCGCGGTGGTCACCATGGCCGCCATGCGCGACATCGACATCGATCCTGCGCGGGTGAACGTCAACGGCGGGGCCTGCGCGCTCGGCCATCCGATCGGGGCGACCGGGGCGCGTATCCTCACCACGCTGGTGCACGCGCTGCGGCGCCGCGGCGGCAAGCGCGGCATCGCCTCCCTGTGCATCGGCGGCGGTGAAGCGGTCGCCGCGGCGGTGGAAATCATCGCCTAGGCCGATCGGGGGGGTTCCATGAAGATTCAGGACGCGCGCGCGGTCGTCACCGGCGGCGCCTCAGGTCTCGGCAACGCGGTCGCGCGCCACATCAGCGCACACGGCGGCCAGGTGGTCATCCTCGACGTGCAGGAGGGACCCGGGCGCGCCGCGGCCGCGGCGCTGGGCGCGAACGCCCTTTTCGTGCGCTGCGACGTCACCTCCGAGGCCGAGGTCAACGCGGCCATGGACAGCGCGCACACGCGCCTCGCCGGCCTCAACCTGCTGGTGAACTGCGCCGGAGTGGTCGGCGCCGGGCGGGTGCTGGGCAAGAACGGGCCGATGGCGGGCGAGTTCTTCACCAAGGTGATTCACATCAACCTGATCGGCACCTTCCTGTGCGACAA
>VBNP01000199.1 GCA_005877965.1 Gammaproteobacteria bacterium
GCTGTACTGCCCGGCCACGTTGAGGATCAGGTCGCCGTCGCGCACCCAGGCGCCGCCGCCGCCACCGAAGCTGACGTTGCTCAGCTTGCTGAAGGCCTTCTGCTCACGGGCTGCCTGTTGCAGCGGCGGGGCGAGCAACTCGCCCAGCAGCAGCTCGACGAAGATCAGCAGCAGCCCCGCAAGCAGCGCAATACCGGCCAGGCGCGCGATCGACACGCCGCTGGCGCGAACCACCGTCAGTTCACTGCCCCGCGCCAGCGAGCCCAGCCCCAGAAGCGAGCCGATGAGCGCGGTGATCGGCAGCAGCTCGTACGCCAGCTGCGGCAGATTGAGCAGCGTGTACCAGAAGGCGCCGAGCGCGCTGTAGTGGCCGGTGCCGATGTCATCCTGCTGATCGATGAACACGAACAGCGCGCCGAGCACCAGCACCACCAGCATTACCAGCAGCACCGAGCTCAAGATGGCGCGCACGATGTAGCGGTCGAGCACACTCATAGTCCGCGCACCCGGTAGCGCAGCCGGTTACCCAGCCCCGGCCCCACGATCACCATGAGCGCGAGCAGCACCACCGCCGCGTGCGTCCACCACAGGCCGAGGAACTCCGGAATCGTGCCACGGGCGATCCACACCTTGCCCACGGAGATGAGATTGACATACAGGAAGAAGATCACCACCGCGAGCCACACGCGCGCGTAGCGGCCCTGCCGCGGCCTGAGGCGCGCGAGCGGCACCGCGAGCAGCGCCAGCACCGCGCACATGAGCGGCATGGCGATGCGCGAGTGCAGCTCGGCGCGCTCGCTGGCATCGCGCGAGTCGAGCAGGCTCGCGCTGGGCTGGGCTTCGAGATTCCTGATCGCGTCGCTGCTCACCGGCACCTGCACCGGCACCACGTGCTCGGCGAAGCGCACGATGCGGAATTCGCTGGCGCCGGGCACGCCTTCGAAACGCTCACCGTCATAGAGAGTGAGTATGTGCGTCATGCCGTCCGCCGTGACGGTGTGCCGCGCCCGCTCGGCGAGCGCCACCTCCACCAGCGCGCCGCGATTGCGCTCCACGAACACCTCTTCGAGCGTGCCGTCGGGATTGACGTCCTGCGCGTACACCACGGCGTTGCCGCCGCTGAAGATGCGAAACTTCCCGGGCGCAACCGGCGCGAACTGCCCGGCACGCAGCGCCGCGCTGCGCACGCCGAGCGCGCGCGCGGTGGCGTCCGGCGCCAGCACCAGGGTGAGCCATGCCAACCCCGCGGTGCCGAGCGCCGCGAGCAGCGCCACGGGCACATAGAGATTCGCAGGCCCCACCCCGCACGCCAGCGCCGCCGCCATCTCGCTGTCGTGGTACAGCCGGCCGAACGCCAGCACCACACCGAGCAGCAGCCCCACGGGCAGCAGCAGCGAGAGGTTCTGCAGCGCGCCCAGGCCGATCAGTTCCAGCACCACACCCTGCGGGTACTGGTTGGCCGCGGCGCGCTCCAGCACCCCCACCACCTGGTTCGCCAGCAGAATGACGAGCAGCACGCCGGTCACGACCATCCAGGCCGTCACCACCTCGCGCAGAATGTAGCGGCCGAGGGTGTTCCCCATTGAACTACTCGCTCCCTACCCGCAAACCCGCCGGGCTCTTGAGTTACACTTGCCGTCGCTTGCAGCCGTGGCGGCGCCTCGCGCGCTCAATAAAGCACCAAACGGAGCGCGGCGCTCACGAGGCGCGACCAAGGTAAATCGTAACGCACGCGCGCCTCAGCGGCAGGGGGATATGGCATGGAATTCGGGGTCTGGACGAAGGGCTTGGCAACACTCGGTGTGGATTGCCTGGTCCTCGGCGTGTTCGAGGAGGCGGAGCTCAGCGGCGAGGCGCGCAGCGTGGATGCGGCGTGCGCCGGCCGGCTGAAAGCTCTGCTCGAGCGCGGCGACTTCGCCGGCCGCGGGGGCGACACGCTGCTGATTGCCGATCTGCCCGGCATCAAGGCCTCGCGCGTACTGCTCACGGGTCTGGGAGGGAAAAAGAGCTTTCACCGCAGGAGCTGGCGCAAGGCCTGGGCGGCCGCAGCGGCGGCGCTGGCGCGCACGCGCATCGCCAGCTGTGCCGTCGCCATCGACCGCCCCGAAGCGAAACAGCTGGATGATTATTATTTCGGCCGGGCGGTCGCGGAGCTCACCGGGGCTGCGCTGTATCGCATCAACGATCTTAAAACCGGCAAGAAGCCGCCCGCGCCCGCCCTCGCCAAGGTGCTGGCCGGCCCGGTCCACAAGGCCGCCGCCGCCGAGCGCGGCCTGGCACACGGCGCGGCGGTGGCGGCCGCCGCCCAGGTGCAGCGTGATCTGGCGAATCTCCCCGCCAACGTGTGCACGCCGACGTTTCTCGCCGAGCAGGCGCGTGCGCTCGCCAAGCGCTCTGCCTCGCTCAGCGTGCGGGTGCTCGATGCCGCCGCCATCCGGCGCGAGAAGATGGGGTGCCTGCTCGCCGTGGCGCAGGGCAGCCACCAGGCGCCGCGGTTCATCGTGCTCGAATACCGCGGCACCCGCAAGGCGCAGCCGCCCATCGTGCTGGTCGGCAAGGGCGTCACCTTCGATAGCGGCGGCATCTCGCTGAAAGATCCTCCCGGCATGGATGAGATGAAGTTCGACATGAGCGGCGCGGCGGCGGTGATCGCCGCGCTCACTCTGGCGGCGCAGCTGCGGCTCGGCCTGAATGTGGTCGGCCTGATCGCCGCGGTGGAGAACATGCCGGGCAGCAGGGCCGTCAAACCGGGGGACATCGCCACCAGCGCTTCCGGACAGACGGTGGAGATTCTCAACACCGATGCCGAAGGGCGGCTCATTCTCTGCGACGCTCTGCACTACGCGCGCCGCTTCCACCCGGAAGCGGTGATCGACGTCGCCACGCTGACCGGTGCGTGCATCATCGCCCTGGGGCATCATCACTCCGGTGTCATGGGAAACGACGAGCCGCTGGTGCGCGAGCTGCTGGAGGCCGGGACGCGCGCGGACGATCGCTGCTGGCAATTGCCGTTGACCGAGGAGTACGCGGAAGCGCTGAAGAGCAACTTCGCCGACTTTGCCAATGTCGGCGGGCGCGACGGCGGCGCGATTACCGCCGCGACTTTCCTCAGCAAATTCACCCAGGGACTGAAATGGGCGCACCTCGACGTCGCGGGCACCGCCTACCAGGGCGGTGCGCAGAAGGGCAGTACGGGCCGGCCGATGCCGCTGCTCGCGGACTTTCTGCTGCAGCGCGCGGCTCGCTGACGCGTCACGGCGCCAGCCACGACCGCAAACTGCGCCACGTGCGCTTCTGCCGTCCGCGACGCCAGCCGACGCGGCGGCGCCGCCACGCCACATAACTCCCGCACGGGCGGCGCGGCACCCGCAGCCGCGGCAGCGAAGGCGGCGCTGCCCGAGCCGCTATAATCCCTCGACGTTCCCGCGGGATCTCAAGACCGTCAATGGAAAAGGTGTACGCGCCGCAGGCCATCGAGCGGCGTATTTACGAGCGCTGGGAGGCGCACGGCTGGTTCGCGCCCAGCGGTCGGGGCGCCCCCTATTGCATCATGATCCCGCCGCCGAACGTGACCGGCACGCTGCACATGGGGCACGCGTTCCAGCACACCCTCATGGACGCCCTCATCCGCTATCAGCGCATGCGCGGCCGCGATGCCCTGTGGCAGCCCGGGACCGACCACGCGGGCATCGCCACGCAAATGGTGGTCGAGCGGCAGCTGAACGCCGAGGGCGTGAAACGCACCGACCTCGGCCGCGAGGCCTTCCTCGAGCGTGTGTGGCAGTGGAAGGAGCAGTCCGGCGGCGCCATCAGCGCCCAGATGCGGCGGCTGGGAGATTCGGTCGACTGGTCGCGCGAGCGCTTCACCATGGACCGGGGGCTGTCGCGCGCAGTGACCGAGGTGTTCGTGCGGCTGCACGCTGAAGGGTTGATCTACCGCGGCAAGCGCCTGGTCAACTGGGATCCGGTGCTGCTCACGGCGCTGTCGGACCTGGAGGTGCAGGCGCAGGAGGAGGATGGGCAGCTCTGGCATGTGCGCTACCCGCTCGAGAGCGGCGCGGGTCAGCTGGTGGTGGCGACGACGCGCCCGGAGACCATACTCGGCGACGCCGCGGTGGCGGTACACCCGCAGGATCCGCGCTACCAGGAGTTCATCGGCAAACACGTGCTCGTGCCGCTCGCGGAACGCGCCGTCCCGGTCATCGCCGATGCGTACGTCGATCCGGCCTTTGGCACCGGCTGCCTCAAGGTAACACCGGCGCACGATTTCAACGACTACGACATCGGCCAGCGCCACCACCTGGCGCTGATCAACATCTTCACGCCGCGCGCCACGCTCGCCGACACCGTACCGCGGCGTTTCCGCGGACTCGAGCGCTTCGAGGCCCGCAAGCGCGTCCTGGCGGAGCTCGAGGCCGGCGGACTCATCGAGCGCATCGACAAGCACCGGCTGGTGGTGCCGCGCGGCGATCGTAGCGGCGCGGTGCTCGAGCCTTATCTCACCGACCAGTGGTACGTGAAGATCGCCTCGCTCGCCGCGCCGGCCATCGCGGCCGTGGAGCAGGGTCGCACCCGCTTCGTGCCGGAGAACTGGGCGCGCACCTATTTCGAATGGATGCGCAACATCAAGGACTGGTGCGTGAGCCGGCAGCTGTGGTGGGGGCATCGCATCCCGGCGTGGTACGACGCAGACAACAACATCTACGTCGGCCGCGAGGAAGCCGAGGTGCGCGCGCAGCACCGTATCGGCGCGGGCATCGCCCTGCGCCAGGACGAGGATGTGCTCGATACCTGGTTCTCTTCGGCGTTGTGGCCGTTCTCGACGCTCGGCTGGCCCGACAGCACCACCGCGCTCGAGCGCTTCTACCCGGGAGACGTTCTGGTCACCGGCTTCGACATCATCTTCTTCTGGGTCGCGCGCATGATGATGATGGGACTGAAGTTCATGGGTGACGTGCCGTTCCGCGACGTCTACATCACCGGGCTCATCCGCGACGAGCACGGCGACAAGATGTCCAAGTCCAAGGGCAACGTGATCGATCCGCTCGACATCGTCGATGGCGTCTCGCTCGAGGACCTGGTGGCGAAGCGCACCACCGGGCTCATGCAGCCGCAGCTGGCGCCGGCGATCGAGCGCGCGACCCGCAAGCAGTACCCGGCCGGCATCGCGCCCCACGGGACCGATGCGCTGCGCTTCACCTTCGCCGCCCTCGCCTCCCCGAGCCGCGACATCAGCTTCGACCTGGCGCGCGTCGGCGGTTACCGCAACTTCTGTAACAAGCTGTGGAATGCGGCGCGCTTCGTCACCATGAGCCTCGGGGAGGGCGCGCCCGCGGCG
>VBNP01000200.1 GCA_005877965.1 Gammaproteobacteria bacterium
CTGGATGGCCTCGATGGTCTGCGGCATCACGCCGTCGTCGGCGGCGACCACCAGCACCACGATGTCGGTGGCCTTGGCGCCGCGCGCCCGCATGGCGGTAAACGCGGCGTGACCGGGGGTATCGAGGAAGGTGATGACGCCCTTGGGGGTCTCGACGTGATAGGCGCCGATGTGCTGGGTGATGCCGCCCGCCTCGCCCGCGGCGACCTTGGTGCGCCGGATGTAATCCAGGAGCGAGGTCTTGCCGTGATCGACATGACCCATGACGGTGACGACCGGCGGGCGCGGCGCCACCTCCGCCTCGGCCTGCGCGCCCTGCAGGTCCTGCTCGATCTGGTCCTCCTTGAGGACCTTGGGCGTGTGACCCATCTCCTCGACCACCAGCACCGCGGTGTCCTGGTCGATCGGCTGATTGATGGTGGCCATCACGCCCATGTTCATCAGCGCCTTGATGACCTCGTTGGCCTTGACGGCCATCTTCTGCGCGAGCTCCGCCACCGTTACCGTCTCACCGATGCCGACCTCGTGCACCACCGGCGCGGTCGGCATCTCGAATCCATGCCGTCCTTCGGCGGACGCCGGCACCGGCCGCGCCTTGGCGCGGCGCTTCTTCTTGTAGCGCGAGCTGACGTCCCCGGTGACGTGCAGCTCCTGGCGGCCATAGCGCGTGTGCTGCTTGTCGTCCGCCACCGGTGCGGCGACCGCGGCGGCAGCCGGGCGTTCGCGTGGCGCCGCCGGCGGCGGGGTGAGCGCCTGCGGCCGCTCACGCTCGCCGACCCGCTCGTGCTCCTCGCGTTCGCGGGTGGTGCGGCGCGCCTCGTCGTCGCGGCTGCGCTGTTCGGCCACGCGGCGCGCGTCCTCCTGGGCGCGGCGGCGCGCATCCTCCTCCTCGACGCGGCGGCGGTTCTCCGCCTCGAGCCGCTCGCGCTCGCGGCGCTCGGCTTCGGCGCGCTCGCTCTCCGCGCGCGCCGCCGCTTCGGCTTCCTGTCGGCGGTGGTCGAGCTCGTCCTGCTGGGCGCGCGCCTGCTCCTCGAGCACGTCGCGCTTGATGTAGGTGCGCTTGCGGCGCACTTCGACATTGACGGTGCGCGCGCGCCCCTGCACGCTGGCGAGCTTCAGCTCGCTCTGGGTCTTGCGCCTGAGGGTGATCTTGCGCGGCGCGCCGTCGCTGTCGGCGTCGCTCCCGTGGCTGCGGCGCAGGTGCGTGAGCAGCTCGAGTTTGGCGTCGTCGCTGATGCGCGCGTCCGGACCGGACACCTTGATGCCCGCCTGGTCGAGCTGCACCAGCAGCCGGTCGACCGGGACCTTGAGAACCTCGGCAAACTGGGAAACGCTCACTTCGGCCATACGCTTGAACCCTCGTCCCGTTTCTGTCAGTTACCCGCCTCGAACCACGGCGCGCGCGCCGTCATGATGAGCGTGGCCGCCTTGTCGGCGGCGAGCCCTTCGATGTCGGCCAGCTCATCCACCGACTGCTCGGCGAGATCCTCGCGGGTCCGCACGCCGCGCCGCGCCAGCGTCAGCGCCAGGTCCGGGCTCATGCCCTCGAGCAGCAGCAGGTCATCCGCCGGCATCGACTGATCGAGCGTCTCCTCGCTGGCGATCGCCTGCGTGAGCAGCACGTCGCGCGCGCGGTTGCGCAGCTCCTTGACGATGTCCGCGTCGAACTCCTCGATGGCGGCGAGCTCCGCCTGCGGCACGTAGGCGATCTCCTCGATGGTGGAGAAACCCTCCTGCGCCAGAATGGTCGCCACGTCCTCATCGACATCGAGCTGCTTCATGAAGTTCTGCACCAGCTCCTTGGCCTCGGTCTCGCTCTTCACCTCGGCGTCGGATTCGGTCATCACGTTCAGATCCCACCCCGTGAGCTGGCTCGCGAGGCGGATGTTCTGGCCTCCGCGGCCGATGGCCTGCGAGAGCTTCTCCTCGGACACGGCGATGTCCATGCTGTGCGAGTCCTCGTCCACGACGATGGACATGACCTCGGCGGGGGACATGGCGTTGATCACGAACTGCGCCGGGTTATCGACGTACGGGATGATGTCGACGCGTTCGCCCGCGATCTCGTTGGAGACCGCCTGCACGCGCGAGCCGCGCATGCCGACGCAGGCGCCGACCGGATCGATGCGCGGGTCGTTGCTCTTCACCGCGATCTTGGCGCGCACGCCCGGATCGCGCGCCGCGCCCAGGATCTGGATGAGCCCCTGCCCGACCTCCGGCACCTCGAGCTTGAAGAGCTCGATGAGGAACTCAGGCGCGGTGCGCGTGAGGAACAGCTGCGGGCCGCGCGGCTCGGAGCGCACTTCCTTGAGGAAGGCCTTGATGCGGTCCTGGGGCTTGGCCTGCTCGCGCGGGATCATGTCGGTGCGCGGTACGAACCCTTCCGCGTTGCCGCCCAGATCGATGTAAATGCCGTTACGGTCGACGCGCTTCACCACCCCGCTCACCAGCGTCCCCACGCGCTCGCGGTAAGCGTCGACGACCTGGGCGCGCTCGGCTTCGCGCACCTTCTGCACGATCACCTGCTTGGCCTGCTGGGCCGCGATGCGCCCGAAGGCCACCGATTCGACCGGCTGTTCGACGTAGCCGCCCACCTGCGCCTGCGGGTCGAGCTCCACAGCATCCTCGAGGCGCAGCTCGTGCTCCGGGACCTCGAGCTCCTTGGAGTCGTCGGCGAACACCTTCCAGCGCCGGAAGGTGTCGTAGTCGCCGCTCTTGCGGTCGATCGACACGCGCGCGTCCCACTCCTCGCCGTGCTTCTTGCGGGTCGCGGACGCGAGCGCGGCTTCGAGTGCCTCGAAGATCACTTCCTTGTCGACGCCCTTCTCGTTGGACACGGCATCGACCACCATCAGAATTTCTTTGTTCACTGTCGCGCGTACCTCTTAAGACGCCAGCCTCGCCGTGCCGATCTCCCCGAACGCCACCGCCACGTGCTCCCGGTCGACCTCGAGCGCGATGCCGGTATCATCAACCGTCAGGAGCTTGCCGGTGTAGCGCCGGCGCCCGGCGCGCGGCTCGCGCAACTCCACGAACACCCGCGAGCCGACGAAGCGCCCGAAGTGCGCCCGGGTGCGCAGCAGCCGGTCAAAGCCCGGCGACGACACCTCGAGGGTGTAGCCGCACGGGATCGGGTCCTCGACGTCGAGGAGCGAGGCAACCTCGCGGCTCACCCGCTCACAGTCCTGCAGGCTCACGCCCGCGGGCGCGTCGATAAAGAGCCGCAGCACCGCGCGCGCGTGACCGGAAGCGTACTGGAGCTCCACCAGCTCGACGCCCAGCCGCCCGAGCAGCGGCTCGATCAGTGCGCTCAACCGCTCCCGCAAGATCACCGTCACGGCCTCTTTCGCGGCCCGCAGGCCCGCTCGCCAAACAAAAATGGGCCTCAAGGCCCACCAAAAAACAAAAAGCCCCGCGGGGGGCTTTCCGATCACACCTCTCTCGGGGGCGCCACGCGTCGAACCTACGCCCGCGCGACACCAGCCACCCGTCCCCGCCCGGCCTGCAGCCCGTGGGGGGCGCGCATTCTACCGGAACCGGGGCGGCCAGGGAACAGCAGGATGGAAGCGGCCCCGCTCCGCCGCGCGCGCGCCTGGCGTCTCCACCCTGGACCTGTATAGACAACTAGCTCCCCCGGTGCCACCCTAGCGCCCCTACGAGGATCCCCGCCAGGGCGCTACCGTGTCGTTACCGCAGGCCGCCGCGCGCTACCTTCAGGTGAAGGACTTCATTCTCGAGCGGATCGCGGGCGGGACGCTGCGCGCCGGCGAGCGGGTGCCGTCCGAGAACGAGCTCACACGTACGCTGACCGTCTCGCGCATGACCGCGAACCGCGCGCTGCGCGAGCTCGCCGCCGATGGGGTGCTGGTGCGGGTGGCGGGCGTCGGCACCTTCGTCGCCGAGCAGCGTGTGCATGCCCATCCGCTCGAGGTGCGCAACATCGCCGATGAGATCCGCTCGCGCGGCCACGAGTATCGCGTCAAGGTCCTCGCCCTCGAGTCGGTAAGCGCCTCGCGCGAGCTCGCCGAGCGCTGCGGGGTCAAGATGGGCGCGCAGCTCGATTACTCGCTCCTCACCCACTTCGCAGACGCCGCGCCGCTGCAGGTCGAGGAGCGCTACGTCAACCCGCAGGTCGCGCCCGGCTACCTGCGCAACGATTTCTCCCGCACCACGCCCCACGAGTTCCTGATCCGCGTGGCGCCGCTGCAGCGCGCCGAGCACATCGTGCGCGCGCTGGTGCCGGAGCGGCGCATACGGCGCCTGCTGAGGCTCGAGCCCGGCGAGGCCTGCCTGCTCATCATGCGCCGCACCTTCTCCCACGGGCGCATCGCCAGCGTCGCCGACCTTTATCATCCTGGTTCCCGCTACGAGCTGGCCGCGAACTGCCAGCCGAGGTAACACCATGTCCGAGCCGGCCCCCCGCCCGCCGCTGCGCGCCCCGCGCGGATCGACCTTGAGCTGCCGCAGCTGGCTGAGCGAGGCGGCGCTGCGCATGCTGATGAACAACCTGGATCCGGAGGTCGCCGAGCGGCCTCAGGACCTGGTGGTCTACGGCGGTATCGGCAAGGCGGCCCGCAACTGGCAGTGCTTCGAGCAGATCGTGGCCGCGCTGCGCGCCCTGAAGGACGATGAGACGCTGCTGATCCAGTCGGGGAAGCCCGTCGGGGTGTTCCGCACCCACGCGGATGCGCCGCGCGTGCTGCTCGCCAACTCCAACCTGGTGGCGCGCTGGGCCGACTGGGAGCACTTCAACGCGCTCGACCGCAAGGGACTGATGATGTTCGGCCAGATGACGGCGGGCTCGTGGATCTACATCGGCAGCCAGGGCATCGTGCAGGGGACCTACGAGACCTTCGTGGAGATGGGCCGCCAGCACTTCGGCGGCAACCTCGCCGGCAAGTGGATCCTCACCGCGGGCCTGGGCGGCATGGGGGGCGCGCAGCCGCTCGCCGCCACCATGGCGGGAGCCTCGATGCTCGCGGTGGAGTGCCGCCCGGAGCGCATCGCGAAACGCCTGCAGACCCGCTATCTCGACATCCAGGCCGGGAGCCTGGATGAGGCTCTGGAGAGCCTCGCGCGTGCGCAGCGCACCGGCAAGCCGGTGTCGGTGGGCCTGCTCGGCAACGCCTGCGAAGTGCTGCCCGAGCTGCTGCGTCGCGGCGTGCGGCCCGATGCGGTGACGGATCAGACCTCGGCGCACGATCCGGTCAACGGTTATCTGCCCGAGGGCTGGACGCTCGATAAGTGGGACCGGCTGCGCGTCGAGAACCCGGCGCAGGTGGCGCAGGAGGCGCGCGCCTCGATGGCGCGCCACGTCGAGGCGATGCTCGCCTTCCAGAAGCTGAAGATCCCGGTGTTCGATTACGGCAACAATCTGCGCCAGGTGGCGTTCGACGCCGGCGTCAAGGAGGCGTTCGCCTTTCCGGGCTTCGTGCCCGCGTACGTGCGGCCGCTGTTCTGCCGCGGTCTGGGGCCGTTTCGCTGGGCGGCGCTGTCGGGCGACCCGCAGGATATATACCGCACCGACGCGAAGGTCAGGGAACTGCTGCCGGATGATGCGCACCTGCACCAGTGGCTCACCCTGGCGCGCGAGCGCATCCAGTTCCAGGGACTGCCGGCGCGCATCTGCTGGGTGGGCCTGGGTGACCGGCACCGACTCGGGCTCGCGTTCAACGAGATGGTGGCGGCGGGTGAGCTCAAGGCGCCGATCGTCATCGGCCGCGATCACCTGGATTCCGGCTCGGTCGCCAGCCCCAACCGCGAAACCGAAGCGATGCGCGACGGCTCCGATGCCGTGGCGGACTGGCCGCTGCTGAATGCACTGCTCAACACCGCCAGCGGCGCGACCTGGGTGTCGATCCATCACGGCGGCGGTGTCGGCATCGGCTACTCGCAGCACGCCGGCGTCGTCATCGTGTGCGACGGCACGCCCGCCGCCGCGCGCCGCATCGAGCGCGTGCTGTGGAACGACCCGGCGAGCGGGGTCATGCGCCATGCGGACGCCGGCTACGAGAGCGCGATCGAGTGTGCCCGCGCCCGGCACCTCAACCTGCCGTTCCTGCCTGAGCGGTAAGGGCGCGCATGTCCGAACCGCTCAAGCTGTGGCGCAACGCGCGGCTCGTCACCTGTGACGCAGCCGCGGGCGTCATCGCGCGCGGTGCGCTCACGACCCGCGCCGGGCGCATCGAGTGGGTGGGAGAGGAAGCGGCGCTGCCGGCGGGTGCGGCGGATGAGGTACATGATCTGACCGGCGCCTGGGTCACACCCGGGCTGATCGACTGTCACACCCACCTGGTGTTCGCCGGCACCCGCGCCAGCGAGTACGCCGAGCGCCTGCGCGGGCGTTCGTACGAGGACATCGCGCGCGCCGGCGGCGGCATTCTCGCCACCGTGCGCGCGGTGCGTGCGGCGAGCGAGGAGCAACTGTTCGACGAGAGCGCACCGAGGCTGGCGGCACTGCTCAGCGAGGGTGTCACCACCGTGGAGATCAAATCCGGCTACGGTCTGTCGCTGGCGGATGAAGCGAAGATGCTGCGCGTGGCGCGCCACCTGGGACGCGCGTTTCCGGTGACCGTGCGCACGACGCTGCTCGCCGCCCATACGCTGCCGCCGGAATACCGCGGTCGCGCCGATGAGTACATCGAGGCCATCGCGCGCGAGTGGCTGCCGCAGTTGTGCGCGCAGGGACTCATCGACGCGGTCGACATATTCTGCGAGAGCATCGCCTTCAGCGTCGCGCAGGCCGAGCGGCTGTTCGCGGCGGCGCGCGCGCAGGGGCTCCCGGTCAAGATGCACGCCGAGCAGCTCAGCAACCTCGGCGGCACGCTCATGGCCGCCCGCCAGGGCGCCCTGTCGTGCGATCATCTGGAGTACGCGGGTGAGGCGGAGGCTGCCGCGCTCGCCCGCGCCGGCACCGTGGCGGTGCTGTTGCCGGTGGCCTTCTACTGCCTCGGCGCTGAGCGCCAGCCGCCGGTTGCGGCGCTGCGCGCGCACCGGGCGATGCTTGCCATCGCGAGCGATTGCAATCCCGGCTCCGCGCCCGGGGCATCGCTGCTCACCGCGATGAGCATGGCGACCCGGCTGTTCGGGCTGACGGCGGAGGAAGCGCTGCTGGGCGTGACGCGGCACGCGGCGCGCGCGCTCGGGCTGCAGGGCGAGCGCGGCACGCTCGCCCCGGGCCAGGTGGCCGATTTCGTGGTGTGGAACCTGCGCTCCATCGAGGAGCTCGGTTACTGGATTGGCTTTAACCCGCGCCGGACCGTGGTCCGCGCGGCAGAGGTCCTGCGATGGCCGAACCCGATTCTCTGAAGCTTGGCTCCCGGCCGCTGCACCTCGCGGACCTGCGACGCGTGTACGAGGGACCGGTCAGCGTACAAATCGACGCGACGGCGCTCGGCGCGGTACGCGATGCCCACGCCGTCACCGCGCGGCTCGCCGCGGCCGATACGCCCGCTTACGGCATCAACACCGGCTTCGGCCTGCTCGCGAACACGCGCATCCCGTCCGCGCAGCGCACCCTGCTGCAGCGGAACATCATCCTGTCGCACAGCTCGGGCGTCGGCCCGCTGCTCGATGATGCGGTCGTGCGCCTCACGCTGGTGCTGAAGCTCGCGAGCCTGCTGCAGGGCTTCTCCGGGGTGAGCACTGAGCTGGCGCGCTTTCTCGAGCGGCTCATCAACGCCGGCCTGTGCCCGTGCGTGCCGGCGCAGGGATCGGTCGGAGCCTCCGGAGATCTCGCGCCGCTCGCGCATCTGTCGCTGGCGGTGCTGGGACTCGGCGACATCCGCCGCCACGGCGAGGTGTTGCCGGCGGCGGAAGCGCTGGCGCAGGAAGCGCTGACGCCGCTCGCCCTCGGACCCAAGGAGGGATTGGCGCTGCTGAACGGCACCCAGGTGTCGACCGCGCTGGCGCTCGCCGGGCTGTTCGAAATCGAGACGGTGTTTGCGGGCGCGGTGGTGAGCGGTGCGCTGTCGCTTGATGCGCTGCTGGGAAGCGATGCGCCCTTCGATCCGCGCATCCAGCACCTGCGCGGCCACGACGGTCAGGCGCGCGTGGCGCAGGTATACCGCGAGCTGCTCGCCGGGAGCGAGATCCGCGAATCGCACCGCAGCTGCGCGCGGGTGCAGGATCCGTACTCGCTGCGCTGCCAGCCCCAGGTGATGGGCGCGTGCCTCGACCTGATCACGCAGCAGGCGGCGACCCTCACCACCGAGGCCAACGCCGTCACCGACAACCCGCTCATCTTTCCGGACACCGGCGAGGTGCTGTCGGGCGGGAATTTCCATGCCGAGCCGGTGGCGTTTGCGGCCGACATCCTCGCGCTCGCGTGCGCGGAGGTGGGCTCGATCACCGAGCGCCGCCTGGCGCTGCTCGTCGACCCGAAGATGAGCGGACTGCCGGCGTTCCTCGCGCCCGACAGCGGCGTGAACTCCGGCTTCATGATGGCGCAGGTGACGGCCGCCGCGCTGGTCGCCGAGAACCGCATGCTGTGCCACCCGGCGAGCGTCGACAGCATCCCCACTTCCGCGAACCAGGAAGACCACGTGAGCATGGCGACGCACGGCGCACGGCGGCTCCTCACCATGGCGGGCAACGCCCTCAACATCGTCGCACTCGAGTTTCTCACCGCCTGCCAGGGTGTGGACTTGCGGGCGCCGCTCAAGACCTCCCCGCGCCTGCAGGACGCCCACGGCGCGCTGCGGCTCAAAGTGCCTTTCGCGCAAACCGACCGCCTGCTCGCGAGCGACATCGCGGACGCCGCCGCCACGGTGCGCCGCTCCGAGGTGCAGTCGCTCGCCCGCCCGCTGCTACCGAGCTGGCGCTGACTCAGGCTCGGTGAGGCCGTGGTGCGCGCCGCCTGCGCGCTTCTCTACATATCGCTCGCGCCGATTCAGACCGGCGCGTATTCGGTGGCCTTGGGCGTGTCCGAGAGCTCCGACTGCTGCTCGCGCTTGATGCGCTCGTAGATCTCTTCCCGGTGCACGGCCACGCTCTTCGGCGCATTGATGCCGACCCGTACCTGATTCCCCTTGACCCCCAGAACCGTAATGGTCACGTCATCGCCGATCATGACAGTCTCGCCAACCCGGCGTGTGAGAATGAGCATCTTCCAATCCCTCTGTCTTTATAGTTTTAGGTATGCCACCGCGACTTGAAGTTCGCTCCCGGCACGTTTATCTCCTGTAGGGTACGCGGAAACCGCCGCAAAGAAAAATCCAGCCCCTGCCCTACAAGCGGAGGCTTGAACGTTCGCGCCATGGGTATACCACCCACCGGCCATACGCCCCCTTTACCCCAGTAACCCCCTGAGCGCCGCGCAGGCCGCGTCCGCGGCGGGCCCCACGATCACGTGCACGCAGTCCGCGGCGGGTATCGCTACCCCGCGCAGCCCGAGGCCCCGAAGCGCGGCGCGGTCGATGAGCGCGGCATCGCCCACGCTCACGCGCAGCCGACTCGCCGCGGCTTGGACCGCGCGCACGTTGCCGCGTCCGCCGAGCGCGGCCAGGAGCGCCGCCGCATCCGGGGCAGGCGTCGCGACCGGCTCCGGCGCAGGCGTCGCCCGCAACGGGGCGGCGGCAGGGGCGCCGGCCGCAGAGCCCGCGGACCCGTGAAGCGCGCTGCGGATCTCGCCGGCGACCTGATCGGCACTGGTGCCGATCACCACCTGCAGCGCGTTGGCCGAGGGGCGCACCAGACCGCGGACGCCGAGTTGCCTCAGCGCACCCTCATCGACCGCCGCCTGATTCGCAACCAACAACCGCAGGCGCGTCGTGCACGCGTCTACCGACACGAGGTTGGCCGCGCCGCCGAGTGCGCTGATCCAGGCGCGCGTGCGCTCGGCCGGCGGCGCCGGCGGCGCGGCGGCGCCGCGCTCGAGGGCGTCGCGCCCCGGAGTCTTCAGATCGAAGCTGACAATGACGAGGCGGAACACTCCGTAGTAGAGCGCGAAATACAGCACCCCCACCGGCAACAGCCACAACGGCCGGGTGGCGCGGCTGAAGTTCAGCACATAGTCGAACAGGCCCGCGGAGAAGCCGAAACCGAGCCTCACCTGGAGAGCGTTCATGATGATGAACGCCACGCCGGTGAGCAGCGCGTGCAGCGCGTACAGCACCGGCGCCAGGAAGATGAAAGTGAACTCGATCGGCTCGGTGACGCCGGTGAGGATCGAGGTCAGCGCGATGGACGCGAGCAGTCCCCCTACCGCGCGGCGTCGCTCGGGGAGCGCGCTGTGATACATGGCGAGACAGGCGGCAGGCAAACCAAACATCATCACCGGAAAGAAGCCGGACATGAACGCGCCGGCGCTCGGATCGCCGGCGAAGAAGCGCTTGAGATCGCCGGTAACGCCGTGGTAGTCCCCGAGGAGGAACCAGGCGATGTTGTTGATGATGTGGTGGAGCCCCGTCACGATCAGCACGCGGTTGAGCACGCCGTAGGCGAACAGGCCCAGCGCCCCGGCGTGCAGCACCGAACGGCTGAGCGCATCCATCCCCTGCTCGAGGTGCTGCCACTGCGTGCCGAACGCGCCCGCCAGCAGCAGTCCCGCGACACCACTCGCAATCGGCACGAAACGCCGCCCGCCGAAAAAGGCGAGGTAACTCGGCAGGTTGATGTTGTAAAAGCGGTTGTAGAGCGCCCCGGCGGTCAGACCCGAGAGGATGCCGACCGGCACACTGAGCTTGGCGAGCTCGTGCGCCTTGTACGCCGCGACCGCCAGCTCGCGCGCCCGGCCGCTGACATCGGCAACCGCCGCGGCCGGCACCGCGATCAGGACCTCCGCTCCCCTGGTCGCCACCAGGTAGGCGACCACGGCCGCCAGTCCCGCGGCGCCGTGATTCTCGCGTGCGAGCCCCACCGCGACGCCGATCGCGAACAACAGGCCGAGGTTCGAGAAGATGGCCTCGCCCGCGGCGGCCACCGACGCCGAGTCGAGCAGATCCGGCTGCCCCAGGCGCAGCAGCAGGCCTGCGATCGGCAGCACCGCGATGGGCAGCATCAGGGCGCCGCCCACTTTCTGCAGACTCGCGAGCGTCCCCTTCACGACAGCGTCCCCGACAGCACCGCCGCCAGCGCCTGCACGGCGGCCGTGGCGT
>VBNP01000180.1 GCA_005877965.1 Gammaproteobacteria bacterium
CTGGTGGTCGAAGACGAAGCGGCGTTGCGCGACTCGCTGAAGGAGCGGCTCGCCGCGGCGGGTTTTTCGGTGGACGTGGCGCGCGACGGCAACGAGGGCCTGTTCGCAGGGCTCGAATACCCCCTGGACGTCGCCGTCATCGACCTCGGGTTGCCGAACCTTCCCGGCCTGGAGGTGATCCGCCGGCTACGGGCGGCGCGCAAGACCTACCCGATCCTGATCCTCACGGCGCGCGACAACTGGCAGGACAAGGTCGAGGGGCTGCAGGCGGGCGCGGATGACTACGTCGCCAAGCCGTTTCACTTCGAGGAAGTGCTGGCGCGGCTGCAGGCGCTGCTGCGCCGGGCGGGCGGCTGGGCGAGCCCGCAGCTCAACTGCGGGCCGGTGGTGCTGGACACGCGCGCGCAAACCGTCGCAGTGAGCGGCGCAGCCGTGGAGCTCACCACGTTCGAGTACCGCATCCTCGAGCATCTGATGCTGCGCGCCGGGGATGTGATCTCCAAGACGGAATTGACCGAGCGCCTGTACGACCAGGACTTCGAGCGCGACAGCAACGTCATCGAAGTGCTGGTCGGGCGCCTGCGCCGCAAGCTCGACCCGCAGGACGAGTTGCGTCCCATCGAGACGCTGCGCGGCCGGGGTTATCGGTTCGCGCTGCCGCGCGACGCCGCCTCCTAGGCGGCCGGCGCCGCGCTGCATGGCAGACCGTGCACTCGCTCAGTCGGCGGCTGCTGGTTTCGGTGTCCGTGCCGCTGGCGTTGTTCTTCGGCGGGATGATGCTGGTGCTCGACACCGGTTTCCGGGCGCTCTCGGAGCGCTCGCTGCGCGAGCTGCTCGACTCGCAGATGGTGTCGCTGATTGCGGCGGCCGAGCTGCAACCGAACGGCGGTTATGCGCCGGCCCCGCACACGCTCGATCCACGGCTGGCGACCCCGCGCTCGGGACTGTACGCGGAGATCCACTCGCAGCGTTACCTGTGGCGCTCGCCTTCGACGGCGGGCCTCTCCACCAGTGATTTCGGCGCGCTGCTCGTGCCCGGGGAGCGCAACCTCCTGTACGCGGCCTTCGGTCACGACCGCGTGGCCATCGAGAGCCGCGCGATCCAGTTCGCCGATGACCCCAATGGCAAGCGCACGATCACCTTCAGCGTCGCCGTCAGCCTCAGCCCCTATGAGGAGCAGCTGTGGCGCTTCCGCCGCGAGCTGATCGGCTGGTTCGCAGGACTCATGCTGGTGCTGCTCGTGACACTGGCCGCGCTGCTGCGCTGGGTGCTCGCGCCCGTGCGCCGCATGGAGCGGGAGATTCACGAAGTGGAGGAGGGGCGCTGCGAGACCCTCGGCGCCGGCTATCCGCGCGAATTGTCCGGCGTCGCCACCAATCTCAACGCGCTGCTGCTCGGGGAGCGCAAGCGCGTCACCCGCTACCGCGACACGCTCGGCAATCTGGCGCACAGCCTGAAGACCCCGCTCGCCGTCATGCGCGCGAGTCTGTCCGGCGGAGCGCCCGCCGGCCCGGTAGGGGCGGAGATCGACCGCATGAGCGGCATCATCGAGCACCAGTTGAAACGTGCAGCCGCCTCCGGCGGCGCCCTGCTCGGGCAGGCGCCGGTGGAGGTGGCGCAGGTGGCCTCCGAGCTGCGCGGCACGCTGCTGAAGGTGTACGCGGGCAAGGATCTGTCGCTCGAGCTCGCGATCGCGCCCGCGACGCTGTTCGTCGGCGATCGCGGCGACCTCACGGAGCTGCTGGGAAACCTGCTCGACAACGCCTGCAAGTGGTGCCGCGGCCGGGTGCGCCTCACGGCGAGCAGTGACGAGAGCGCGGGCCCGCGCGAGCGCCTGAGCCTCATCGTGGAGGACGACGGACCGGGTATCTCGGCGGAGAACCGCGCGCGTGTGCTCGAGCGCGGCGTGCGTGCGGATCAGAACGTGCCGGGCCATGGATTGGGACTCGCCATGGTGCACGATACGGTGGACCTGTACGGCGGCCAGCTCGCGATCGACGCCTCCCCGCTCGGTGGCGCACGTATCTCGCTGCGGCTGCCGGGACGCTGACGGCGTAGCGCTACTGCGTGATCTTGAACTCGATCCCCTGCGCGAGCGGCAGTTCCCGGCTCCAGTTCACGGTAGCGGTCTGGCGGCGCATGTACGCCTTCCAGGCATCGGAGCCCGACTCGCGTCCGCCGCCGCTATCCTTCTCGCCACCGAAGGCGCCGCCGATTTCGGCGCCCGAGGTGCCGAGATTGATGTTGGCGATGCCGCAGTCGCTGCCGGCGGCCGACAGGAATGCTTCCGCGTTCTGCAGTCGATCGGTGAACAGCGCCGAGGACAGGCCGTGGGCGGAGGCGTTCTGCGCGGCAATCGCCTCGGCGAGCGAGGTGACCGGGATCAGGTACAGAATGGGTGCGAAGGTTTCGGTCTGAACGATCGGCCAGTCGTTGCGGGCGCGGATGATCGCGGGCTCCACGAAGTTGCCGGGGCGCTTGAGCGTGTTGCCGCCATAGAGCAACTCGCCGCCGGCGTTGCGCGCGCTCGTGATGGCGGCCTGGTAGCGCTCGACGGCTTGGCGATCGATCACAGGGCCCATGAGCGTCTCGCTCTGCAGCGGATCACCGATACGCACCTGGCGGTAAGCATGGACCAGGCGCCGTTCCAGCTCCGCGGCGATCGCCTGGTGAGCGAACACCCGCCGCGTGCTGGTGCAGCGCTGGCCGGCGGTGCCGACGGCGCCAAAGACGATCGCCGGCACCGCGAGGTCGAGGTTGGCGGTCTCATCGACAATGACGGCGTTGTTGCCTCCGAGCTCGAGCAGGCTCTTGCCGAGGCGCGCGGCGACGCGCTCGCCGACCTTGCGGCCGACCTCGGTCGAGCCGGTGAAGGAGATGAGCGCCACGCGCCGGTCCGCCACGAAGCGCGTCGCCAGGTCCGTGCCGGTCTCCACGAACAGCTGAAAGATCGGCGGCAGGTGGTTGGCTTCGACCACAGTGTTGCACAGCCGCTGCACCGCCAGCGCCGTGAGCGGCGTCTTGTGCGAGGGCTTCCACACGCAGGCGTTGCCGCACACGACCCCGAGAAACGCGTTCCAGGACCACACTGCGACCGGAAAGTTGAAGGCCGAGATGATGCCGACGACGCCCAAGGGGTGCCATTGCTCGGCCATGCGATGCCGCGGGCGCTCGGAGTGCATCGTGAGGCCGTAGAGCATGCGCGACTGGCCGACCGCGAAGTCGGCGATGTCGATCATCTCCTGAACCTCGCCCAGGCCCTCGGCGAGGATCTTGCCGTTCTCCAGCGACACCAGCGTGCCCAGGTCGCTCTTGTGCCGTCGCAACTGCTCGCCGAGCAGCCGCACCGCTTCGCCGCGCTTGGGCGCCGGCACGTCGCGCCAGGCGGCCGCAGCTTCGACCGCCGAGCTCAACACGTGTTCGTAGTCAGCCACGCTGGCCGGGCGCACCTGCGCGAGCAGCGTCGCATCTGCGGGGTTGCGCACGTCCATGAGCGGGGCGTCGGTGGCGTCCGACCAGCCGTGCGATCCGGACCAGGTGCCGGGGTTGACGGCGCCCAACCCTAAGCGCTTCAGAAGCGCATCGATGTCCCTGCTCATCCGTTTGCCGCCTGCCGGCGCTGGTGGCCGGCTTTACCCGACACCACCACCTCGCCGGAAACGTGCTTGGTGCCGCCCGGCGCGTAGTAGCGCCCGAAGCGGTTCGCGAGGATATCCGTGAGCCGGAACTGCTCCTGCGCCACGAAGCCACTGTAGCGGCCCTGGTGCTCGAGCACGAGGTCCACGACCGCGGTGATGCCGGCGGCCGTCGTGACCTGAATCGCCGACCACAGCCGCCCGGCGATGACCTGCGGATAGATCTTGTTGACGTAGTTTTCCTCGCGCAGCTGTCCGTCCTGCGTGCCGGTGACCGCCGCATACACGATCACCACATCCTGGAGCGTCTGCGGCACGGCGTTCTCCAGGATCCGCTTTAGCGTGCCGCGATCGTGATTGAGCTTCAGGTCGTTCATGAGCAGGCGCATCTGCTGGCAGTGACCGGGGTAACGGATGGTCTTGTAGTTCATCGTTTCGAGGTGCGCGCCGTGCGTCTCGGCGAGCGACCCGAGGCCCCCGGAGGTGTTGAACGCCTCGTACAGCGTGCCGTCGATTTCGATTTCCTCGAGTCCCTCGAGAGGCGCGACCTCGAGCAGCCGCCCATCGCTCACCGCCTGGCAGGGATTGCCGTACTCGTTGATGAGTCCCTCGGTGGACCAGGTGAGCGAGTACTTGAGGACGTTGTTCGGGTGCTGCGGCAGGGCGCCGACACGCAGCTTCACGGCCCGCAACGCGTCAAAGTGAGTGATCAGCTCGGCGGCGGCGATACTGATGAATCCGGGAGCCAGACCACACTGCGGCACGAATGCCTGCCCGGCCCCGGCGGCGAGGGCGTGCACGGAGCGCGTGACGTCCACGTCCTCGGTCAGGTCGAAGTAGTGGACGCGCGCCTTGCGGGCGGCCGCGGCGACCCCGAGGTTGCAGTAGTAGGGCAGGCTCGAAACGACGGCATCGACCGGGTGCTCGGCGAGATGCCGCGCGAGCGCCTCCGCGTGGGTCGCGTCCAGCGCGAGGGCGAGGATGTTGCGCGTCTCGTGGGCACGCACCACCGCCTCGGCCGCAGCGCCGTCGATATCGCCCAGTTGAACCTTGTAACTGCCCGATTCGGCTAGCAATCCGCAGATCAATGCGCCGATCTTGCCGGCGCCCAGAACCAGTACGCGGTGCATAGAGTCCCTTTGGAAAAGGGGCGCATTCTGCCCGCGAAGCGCCCGCAGCGCCAGCGCCGCGGCGCCGCGCCCGGGAGGTGACGCCCCGGTGGCCGGAGCCTCAAGGAAAGCGTGCTAGGATCAAAGACATGCGATCACCCGAAACCACCTCCTGGCACAGCGCCAGCTGGCAGACACGGCTGGCCCAGCAACAGCCGGTGTATGAGGATCCGCGCGCGCTCGAGCGGATTGTGGCGCACGTCTCCCGGCTTCCGCCGATCGTCGTCTCCTGGGAGATCGAGACGCTGCGGGAGCGCCTCGCCGCCGCCCAGCGCGGGGAGGCGTTTCTGCTGCAGGGCGGTGACTGTGCGGAAGCGTTTGCCGATTGTGAATCGGACACCATCGCCAAGAAGCTCAAGATCCT
>VBNP01000191.1 GCA_005877965.1 Gammaproteobacteria bacterium
CTCGCGCAGTTGCAGCGCCTTCTCGGCGAGCGCATGGGAAAGGACATCTTCTTCTACTCGATCACCATCGATCCCAAGCGGGACACGCCGAAAGTGCTCAAGGCCTACGCGGAGAAGTACGGCGTCGGGCCGGGGTGGCTCTTCCTCTCCGGCAAGGACGAAGACATCAGGCTCGCGACCAAGAAGCTGGGTTTGTCCCGGGTGCGCGACGCGGCCAGCAAAGACGGGCACAGCGCGAGCCTCATGGTCGGCAACGAGCCGAGCGGGCTGTGGATGCGCAACTCCGCCGTGGACAACCCGCAGTTCCTCGCCACGACGATAGCGAATTTTCTGGGTTGGAAGAATGCGGCGCCAGGGAAGAGTTACGCGGAAGCGCGTCCGCTCGCGCTCGACAAGGGAGAATACTTCTTTCAAAGCCAGTGCAGCGTCTGCCACAGCATCGGGCAAGGCGACAAGATGGGACCGGACCTCGCGGGCGTGACTGCACGGCGGGATCGCGCGTGGCTCGCGCGTTACATCACGGCTCCCGACAAGATGCTCGCCGAGGGCGATCCGATCGCCGTCGCCCTTTTCGAGAAGTACCAGTACGCTCGTATGCCCAATCTGCGCCTCAGCCCGGATGAAGTGGCGGCCGTGCTCTCGTACGTGGAAGGGCGGGGCGACGCTCGTGGGAGATAACTTCGATTCGCCGGAGTGAAAGGGAGAACCTAAATGCACTTGCTCAAATATCGTCTGACCAAGCGTCAATTGGATGTGCTGAAAAATCGGAAGGAGCTGATCAAGGCCGGCATCAGCCGGCGCGATCTGCTCAAGCTCGGCCTTATGACGAGCGCGGGCGTTCTCGTCGACGGCCTCAGCGTGAGCCGCGCTTTTGGTCAAACTACTACTCCAACGGCTATTGACGCGACAGGAGCTATCACGGCAGTGAGCAGAAGCACGAGTCAATCCTGCGGCTCCCGCGGGTCGAGTCTTTGCGTGGTCAGCCCGCCGATCCAGCCGTTTCTGGATTTGCTGCCGACGCCGCGCGACGGGACCTGGAGGATCCAGACACCGACCGCGCTGAGCCCGGCGCCGACGGTGGCGCCGAACACGGGCGCGGGCGAAGGCCGTACCATCGCTCATCAGGCGTTCACCGAGTTTCCGCCGCAGAAGTTCTACGGTGTCACGCAAAAGGCGGGGGCGCTCAGCATCACTTCCGATCCGACCATCGATCCGCAGAACCTGTGGGGTTTCGCGATCGGCACGCCCGAGCAGAACAATCCGATCAACGTGCCGGGACCGCTGTACGTCGAGCATTACAACGTGCCTATCCTGGTGCGCAACTACAACCGGCTGCCGCCGGAAGGACAGAACGGCGGGTTCGGGAAACCCTCGGTGACGACGCACCTGCACAACGGCCACACGCCTTCGGAGAGCGACGGCAATCCCTGCAACTTCTTCGAGATCGGCCAGTTCTACGACCAGCACTACCCGAACGTCTACGCCGGGATCAAATCCACGCATCCGGGCACGGGCGACATCCGGGAGGCTCTGCACACGCTCTGGTATCACGACCACCGCGTCGATTTCACCGCCCAGAATACCTACAAGGGCCTGGCGGGGATGTACCTGCTCTTCAACGATAAGGATACCGGCGACGAGCTGACCGGGTTCCATCTGCCGAGCTTCCCGCAGTTCGACATCCCCATGGTGTTCAACGACAAGGTGATCGACCCGAGCACCGGCCAGCTGTTCTTCGATCTGTTCAATCTGGACGGCATCCTGGGCGACCGGTTCCTGGTGAACGGCAAGGTCCAGCCGGTCCTGCACGTCAGCCCGAGGCGCTACCGCTTCCGCTGGCTGAATACGGGGCCTTCGCGGTTCTATCAATTCTTCCTGACCGATCTGACCAACTTGGGCGCGAACAACACGTTCTGGCAGATCTCGACCGACGGCAATCTCACGGACCGGCCGTACCAGGTCTCGAGCGCCCGGGTCAGCGTGTCGGAGCGCGTGGACGTGATCGTGGACTTCACCGGGAAGGCGGGGAAGACGTTCTACATCGAGAACCGGCTGATACAGAGCGACGGACAAGGACCGAGCGGCGGGCTGTTTGCTGCGGGGCAGGGCGATCTGATCTTGAAGATCGTTGTCGACGGTCCTGTGGTGAACGACAACAGCCAGAACCCGGCCACCATCACGGCGTTCTACGGTTTCCCGAACACGACCGATCCGGTGCGGGTCGAGCGCACCTTCGTGTTCCAGAACCGGGGCGACTGGGAGATCAACGAGAAGATCTTCGCCTGCGATGACATACGCTTCCAGGTCCTGAAGAATTCCAACGAGCGATGGACGATACAGAACGAGGGCTCGAGCTGGCACCATCCGGTCCATATCCACTTCGAGGAATTCCAGACGCTGTCGATCAACGGCCGGGCGCCTGCGACCTCTCCGCTCGTCCAGAAAGGGCGCAAGGACGTGGCGAGGCTCGAGTCGCGCGATACCCACGTGGTCTACTTCCGCTTCCGCGACTTCCACGGCAGATATCCGATCCACTGCCACAACGTCGTGCACGAGGACCACGCGATGATGGCGCACTGGGAGATCGTCGATACCGGCGGTGACACCAACCCGCGGCCGTAAGCTCTGGACCGCGAAAGGAGACAACATGATCAAGATGTCCAGAAGAGCATGGCTGGGAATGGCGAGCGCCGCGGCGGCGGTCGGGGTGGTCGGACTGCCGCCTTTGCAGCGGGAAAGCCGCGCGGCGCCATTGCCGCCTCGCGAGCTGATCCGGCGGCGGAATTTTCCCAATGTCGTGCTCACCACGCACGAAGGCGAGCGCGTCCGCTTCTACGACGACCTCATCAAAGAGAAGTTCGTGACCGTCAATATGATGTACTCGACCTGCAAGGCGACCTGCCCGCTCACCACGGCGAATCTCGTGCAGGTGCAGAAGCTCCTCGCCGACCGCGTCGGGCGCGATCTTTTCATGTATTCGATCACGCTCGACCCGAAGCAGGACACACCCGAAGTCCTGAACGCGTACGCCAAGACGTTCGGCGTGGGGGCAGGGTGGAAGTTTCTCACCGGGAACCCGGACGACATCGAGCAGTTGCGCCGCCGCCTGGGGTTCAGGTGGGCCAACCAGGAAATGGACAAGAACAAGGACTTCCACACCGGGAACCTGCGCTACGGCAACGAGCCCCTCATGCTCTGGGGAGCCGTGCCGGGCTTGGCCGAGCCGACGTGGGTCAGCGAATGCATCCTGTTCGCTGACTGGCCGGAGAATCGACTGAGGGACCGGCAGCGGATCGTCGAGGCGAAGTCCCGCAAGGCGTCGGACGCCGGGCGTACGGAGCCGGTGGCGCCGATGACTCACGATCACGGGCAACACTAGGTCTGAACGCGCTCTCAATCGAAAACAGACGGGAGAAAACCTCTCCCGTCCGTTTCGGACGGCGATCTGCGCGCTTCTTTTTGCGGGCATATTGACGTCCGCGCCGGTCCGGGCGGACGGCAAGATCGAGAGTCTGACTGCGGATGAAGCGCGCGGCAAGCTCATCTATACGACGAGCCGCGGCGCCGCGGGGAGGCTGCTCTATTTCCGGCTGCTGACGGCGGGCGAGCGCGCTCTGCCCGCCAACGGGATCGTCTGCGCGAACTGCCACGGCGCGGACGGAAAAGGCGGCAGGGAAGGCAATATCGTGATGGCCGATATCACTTACAGGACGCTGAGCAGGCCGCTGCCCGCCTCCCCGCCTTGGAACAAGGCGCGCGCCCCTTACACGGACGCTCTGCTCGCGCGCGCCATCACTCGGGGCCTGGATTCGTCCGGACAGCAGCTCGATTCCTCAATGCCCCGCTGGATACTCTCCGATCCGGAGCTGCAGGACCTTCTCAAATACCTGAAGCGTGTGGGAAACAAATGACAAAAGGCTGCCCTCGTCGCCGCACGACCTATGCGGCGAACGGGTCCGGATCAGGGGCTCTCGTTTCACGCGTTCGCGCATAGATCGCCTTTACCGCGTCGGAGGCGAGATAGGAGCAGCCGCTGTTCGCGCCCGTCGCAACGAGAAGCCCCGCCTTCACCAGGCACTCGAGCGCGTCGTCGGCCTCGCGCGCCGAAACCATGGCCGTAGACTCGTAAAGAGCCGTGGTCAAGCTGCCGCCGATTGCCGCCTGGGCGAGCGCGGAGGTCGCCTGCTCGGGCAGGCTGCGACGCCTGACCTCGCGCTCGAGCTCCTCCCACAAGCGGTCGTACTCCTGAGTCCTCCGGAGCAAGATTCTCGCTTGGTGGAAGTGCGCGGTGAGGCAAAAGCGGATCCACGGACGCGCGTCACGTTCTGGCTGCCACGCGCCTTGGTCGACTTCATCGAGCGTCCTGTAGTACTCGTCGTTGTTGACGCTCAGGTATTCGTCGATGCTCGCGAACGGTGGCGCAGAAATGCCGTCGCGTGCAAGAACGAAGGTCTGCAAGGTCCGGGCCATGCGGCCGTTGGCGTCGCTGAAGGGATGGATCGCGGCGAGATTCAGGTGCGCCATGGCGGCCCGGATGAATACCGGGACCTCGTTCCTTTCGTTCAGCGATGCGATCAGCTCGGCCATCAGTCCCGGAATGAATTTGGCGTGCGGGGCCCTGTAGACGGGTCTGCTGGAGGGCTCCTCTCTGACCGATATCGACCCTCGCCGCCAGCGGCCCGGCCCCTTTTCCGGGTCGTGCCCCACCATCATGTAGTGCAAGGCCCGGATGATGCCTTCGTCGATCGCGAAGTCGGGAGCATCAGCCAACTGGAGTGCGAAGCTCAACGCCGTGTGATAGCCGGGCGTGGCCGACCAGGCATCGGGATTCTCGGCGCCCGGCTCATCCTCGCCGGCGCCGGCGTTCTCGAGGAAGAGGTTGCCTAGGGCGGGATTCTTCGAGGCGCGCAGAACGCGGTCCTGGATGGCACGCCACGGCAATCCGGGCCATGCCCGCAGCCTAGGCAGGTTCAACTGCCTGCGGATAGCGTCGATCTCGTCGTTGACTTTCGCTTCTCGCTCGGTGACCGGCGGCGTCCGAAACAACATCGTGACCGCCCTTTCCCACTATTTCTTCGGTTCCTGCAGGTCGCGGACCTCGGTATTCATGCGCACGTCCTTGCGGCGGCGCTTGACGAGGAGCTTCCCGGTTTCGAAATAGTCGCCTCTCACGGCAAGCTCCGCAGCGCGCTC
>VBNP01000192.1 GCA_005877965.1 Gammaproteobacteria bacterium
TTCTCGAGCGTAAATGCGTTCTCGCAGGAGATCCGTATCGCTTCCCACGACACGGGGGCTTTCGGCTGGCTCGGCGGACTCTACTACGGACGCGAGAGCACGCACGCGACCGTGCAGTTTCATTTTTTCGACGGCTACAACCTCAACTTCTGGGCTCCCACGAACGCCGCGCCGACGCCGCTGTACGGCTTCGACGAGTACAACAATTTCGACCAGCTCAAGGACAGCCGGGCCGTGTTCTTCAACGCGACCTATACCGTGGCCCCGGCAGTCACACTGCGTGCGGGGCTGCGTTACACCAAGGATAAGGTGACGATCAGCAACTTCTATGCGCTCGAGGGCGGGCTTGCGAGCCCGGGGGCGACCGGTGCGGCCACCGGAACCGATCCCAACATCGACGCGACGACCTGGTGGACACAGACGATCGGCAATCCCGCGCTATACCCGCCGCCACCTCCCAATACGCCACCTACGGCACCGCGCCTTTACTTCCAGCAGGGACTCGCCGTGCAGGGACTTGGATTCGTACCCACATTCGAGAACGACACCAATAACGTAAGCGGCAAGGTTGGCGTCGACTGGAAAGCCAGCGACGGTGTGCTCGCGTACGCGAGCATTAGTCAGGGTTACCGCGGAGTCGCCTTTAACGGGCAGGCTTATAACGACAACAGCGAGCTCACGTTCGCGGATCCCGAGAAGCTCACCTCCTACGAGCTCGGCCTCAAGACGGAGCTGTGGGAGCGGCGGGCGGTGTTCAATGCCGCCGCGTTCCACTACGACTACAAGAATCAGCAGTTTCTCGATGCCTTCACGCTGCCGGGCGGCCTCGGCACCGGGTTTCGCACCACCAATGCCCCGAAATCACGGGTCGACGGTGCAGAGTTCGAGTTCCGAGTGAAAGCGACGCCGGATCTGGAGATCGGCTCCACACTGGGGCTCATGAGCAGCAAGTACGTGGAGCTGACGCTGCACGCCCTCTCGCGCGTCTGCTGCGTGGGCAATCACCTGATCCAGGCGCCGGACTACAGCGCGAGCGTCGATGTCGACTGGCGCTTCGCCCACCTGGCGGCGGGTGACTTGCGGCTGTTCGTCGACGGCAACTATTACGGCAAGCAGTACTTCGATGCCTTCAATACCGAGCGGGACGCGCAGGGCGCTTACGGCGTCGCCAATGCCCGAGTGTCGTTCGAGAGCACGGGCACGAGCAGGCCCGGGTTGGGCATCGGCGTGTGGGTGAAGAACCTCGCGAACCGCCAGTATCTGGCCTACGCCCTCAATCAGAAGGATGCGGATACGGGAGCGCTGGGCTTCGACTACGCACTGGTCGGGGAGCCGCGCACTTACGGAGTCGATGTGACGCTGCGCTTCTGAAGTGCAGCAGCGCCCAACGGGCAACGGGCAAAACGGGCACCGATTGTGGATGAGCACGGCCGCCGCGGGCCGTGCGCGGCGTTCAGGCCTTCTCCGGCAGCACGCTCACATACAGGCGCTGCTCGGCGCCTTTCCTCTGGAACTGCACCTTGCCGGTCACCTTGGCGAACAGCGTATGGTCGCTGCCGACACCGACGTTCGAGCCGGGACGGACCGGCGTCCCGCGTTGACGCACGAGAATGTTCCCGGCGAGCACCTGCTCGCCGCCGAAGCGCTTCACGCCCAGGCGCTTGGAGTGTGAATCGCGGCCGTTCTTGGTACTGCCGCCTGCCTTTTTGTGTGCCATGACTAAGAGGTGTCCTGTGAAACAGCGCTCAGCCGGCGCTGATGTCGGTGACCTTCACCTCGGTGAACAGCTGTCGGTGATTCTTCTGCCGCAGGTAATGCGCGCGACGCTTGAACTTGACGACCGACACCTTGGCGCTTTTGCCGTGTCGCACCACCGTGGCGATTACCTTGCCCCCCTTGAGGGTAGGCTTGCCGAGCTTGACGTCCGCGCCCTCACCGACCAGCAGCACTTCGCCGAACTCGACGGTGGCGCCCGGCTCGGCGTCGAGCTTCTCGATGCGCAGCACGGCGTCCTTCGTCACCCGATATTGCTTGCCGCCCGTGGCGATGACCGCGTACATGGTATTTGAGGAGGAGTGCGCCTTGAGCCGAAAGGCCGCGCATTCTACTGGCCGACCCCCTCGGGGTCAAACGGCCGTTTCCTCAAGCACGACGGGGACTTAGTCCTCAAACCGCGCGCGTTGCGAACCGCCCGAGCTATTTCTCCAAAGCCGCTCCAGTCGGCTACGATGCGTGGCCGCCTCAAGGCGCCCACCCGTCCAAGAAACACGCCGCCCCGCCTGCGGATGACCCTGGAAGACAGTAATGACCCTGGAAGAGATTCGCGCGCTGGTACAAGCCGACCTGCACTCGGTGGACGGGGTCATTCGGGCCCGCCTGAAGAGTGCCGTGCCGCTGGTTGACCAGGTCGCCGAACACATCATCTCCGGTGGCGGCAAGCGTCTGCGGCCGCTGCTGGTGGTGCTCACGGCGCGCGCCTGCGGGCATCAGGGCGCCTCCCATATCGAGGCTGCTGCGTTCATCGAGTTCATCCATACGGCAACGTTGCTGCACGACGACGTGGTCGACGGCTCCTTGCTACGCCGGGGGCGCCATACCGCGAACGAGGTGTACGGCAACCCGGCTAGCGTGCTGGTGGGCGACTTCGTCTATTCGCGCGCCTTCCAGATGATGGCCGGCCTCGCCTGCCAGCCGGTCATGGAGATCATGGCGGAGGCGACCAACGTCATCGCCGAGGGTGAAGTGCTGCAGCTGATGAACGCCCACAATCCGGACACGACCGAGCAGCGCTACCTCGACGTCATCTACCGCAAGACGGCCAAGCTCTTTGAGGCCGGCGCGGAAGTGGCCGCGGTGCTCGCACAGGCCCAGCCTGCGGTGCGCCGGGCGCTCGCCGCGTTTGGCCGCCACCTCGGCATCGCGTACCAACTGGTCGATGACGTGCTCGACTACCGCTCCAACCCCCAGGAGCGCGGCAAGAACCTCGGTGACGACCTGGCCGAAGGCAAACCGACCCTGCCGCTGATCCACGCGCTCAAGAGCGGCAGCGAAACACAACGCTCGGCCATCCGCCGCGCGATCCAACAGGGCGGGCTCGAGCAGCTCGAACCGGTGGTGGCGGCGATCGAAGCGACCGGCGCCCTCGACTACACCGCGCGCCTCGCGCAGTCGGAGCTGGAGCAGGCGCTGAGCTCGCTCGGGGCGCTGCCGGACTCCTCTTATAAGGATGGGCTCGCCGCGCTGGCGCGCTTTGCGGTCGCACACACGACCTGAAAGGTTACAGGCCTAACAGGTTGCCATACCAGGGTCGACGCGACTCATAGCGCGCGAGCCGCTCGTTGAGCGGCGCGAGATCCCATTTCAATCTGGTGGCCATTGCGATCGCGCGACGCTCGCTGCTCACCGCATCCTGGAACTCTCCCGATGCCGCCCGCGCAGCGGCGCGGATCTCAAACATCGTCGGGTCGCCGCTCAAGTCAGCACTTACTTTCTCGAGCAGGCTCAGTGCGCGCTTCGGATCGCGCATTACCTCGACGGGCGTTGCCGCCAGCAGCGCCGCCAGATAGTACATGCCGTCGTGATCGCCGCTCGCCGCGGCCCGTTCGAGCCATACACCGGCAAGCTTCGTGTTCGCAGCATTCGGAGTGCCACGCAGTGCGTAGGCGGCGAGGGTTACCTGTGCGTTGGACTGGTCCGCCTCAGCCGCCCTGCGCAACCACAACTCCGCCTTGTTCTCCTCGCAGCGGCAGCCCATGCCGAACAGCAGGCTCGAACCGACCATGTACTGCGCATTCCGGGATCCCCCTTGGGCGGCCTTCAGGAACCACGGCAGGGCGTCGCTTCGCGTGTGACCGAGCTGCGGGAGTCCATCGAGCAGCATCCCATAGAGAAACTCGGCCTCCGCGTCACCCGCCTCGGCCTTCTTGCGCGTCGCGCCAACGAATGTCTGCAGCTGATAGTCACCCGCGCTGCGATCGACTAGAAAGCGAAACATCACCGGGCAATGGGCCGGCCTGGTCCCCGGTTCACGTGGTTTATATCGCATGTGCAATACCATAGTACGCACGCCAGGTTCGAATACCCCCGGCGGCACCGCGTACAGGATGCGAGGATTGCGGGTGCTGCCGTCGGGCATGACGACCAATTCGACAAACACATTACCCCGTACCCCGTTGCGCTCAGCGTCTCGAAGATAAGCTAAGTCAAAGTGTTTGAGCGCCCGACAGCTTGTCCGTGCGTCCTTGTCATCCTCCACCTTCGGCATCAGGCGCGCATCCAGGGCAGCGCGGCTGAACGGCGCGCGGATGTCTTCCGCGATCTTCTCCGAGCCGGGCGCGAGGCCCGGGCGCAGCTCGTCGGCCAGGGTGTTGCCGCGTGGCTCGCCGCTCTGGGCCGCCAGGCTCGCCCAGGCGTAGGCGTTGATTTCGCTCTGACGCACGCCCTGTCCTTTGGCGTACATGACGGCGAGGTTGTACTGGGCCAGGGGCTGACCGAGCTCGGCCAGCTCGCGGTAGTCCTTGAACGCCCGCTCGTAGTCGGCCCTGCGGTAAGCGAGCTGCGCCGTGAACAGATCCGCCCGCGCCGGAGCGCACAGCAGAGCCGCGACCAACAGCAGCAATGCGCGCATCGTTCCCCCTGTCAGATAAGCATAGCTCAGGCCGACAGCGGTGCGTGAGAGGGGAATTGCCCCGCCCCGACAGTCACCCTAGACTGCGCCACCGCCATCGAAACGGACGCAGCCATGACAACAGCAAACAACTCGAACTCAGGGATGAAGCGGCACCCGGCGGCAATGCTGGCCGTTGCAGCGGGCCTGCTGGGCGGTGCGTCGCCAGCCGCACAGTCCGCGGAAGTGGCGCAGGCGCCGGAGACCATCGTCCTGAAGGCGGCGCACCTGTTCGACTCGACCGGCACCGCGCTCAAGGACGGCGCGACCGTCGTCGTGCGCGGCGATCGGATCGTGTCGGTCGGGACGGCGGCGGCGCCTGCGGGCGCGCGGGTCATCGATCTGGGTGATGCGACCATTCTCCCCGGCTTCATCGACGCTCACACCCATCTCACGCTCGAGTTCCAGAAGGACTACTACCACTTCATCTACAACCGGCTGATGCGCTTTCCCGCCGAGCAGGCCATGTACGCCGCGAT
>VBNP01000093.1 GCA_005877965.1 Gammaproteobacteria bacterium
CATAGTCTACGAGAGAAGATCTCGGGCGCTAATGTCGTCTTTCGGGAGGCAGAGCGGACACGAATGACGACAGCTGCACAGAACCGCGCCAACAGGGCTAAGATTCGCTGCGGCGGAAACCAATATGAATCACCCGGTATGGCGCCGCACGCTGCGGCGCGAGCTCGCCTGGCTCATGACGCTGAAGGTCGCGGCGCTGGCGTTGCTGTGGTGGCTGTTTTTCTCGCCCGCGCACCATAGCCCCGTGGACGGGCGCGCGGCGAGCCGGCGATTCGCCGTGACGCACCCGGCCCTGATCGCGCCGACCGCAAACCCTGCGGGCCGCGAGGGCAGCGATGATTGACCTCGCCCTGGTGAACGTGTCGCGCCTGCAGTTTGCGCTGACGGCCCTGTATCACTTCCTGTTCGTGCCGCTGACGCTCGGACTGTCCATGATCCTCGTGATCATGGAGGCGGTGTACGTGATGACGGGGCGGGAAATCTGGAAGCGCATGACGCGTTTCTGGGGCCTGCTGTTCGGCATCAACTTCGCCATGGGAGTTGCGACCGGCATCACCATGGAATTCCAGTTCGGCACCAACTGGGCCTACTTCTCGCACTACGCCGGTGACATCTTCGGCGCGCCGCTCGCCCTCGAGGGCCTGATGGCGTTCTTCCTGGAAGCGACGTTCGTCGGCCTGTTCTTTTTTGGCTGGGAGCGGCTCTCGCGTGTCGGGCATCTGGCGGTGACCGCCCTGGTGGCGCTCGGCTCGAGCCTCTCGGCGCTGTGGATCCTGATCGCCAACGCCTGGATGCAGCACCCCGTCGGCGCGCAGTTCAACCCCCAGACGATGCGCATGGAACTGCTGTCCTTCGGCCAGGTGCTCTTCAATCCTGTGGCGCAGGCGAAGTTCGTGCACACCGTGGCCGCCGGTTACGTCGTAGGCTCGGTATTCGTGCTGGCGGTGAGTGCCTGGTATCTGCTGCGCGGACGCAACCTCGACATCGCGCGACGCTCAATGGCGGTCGCGGCGAGCTTCGGCCTCGCCTGCGCGCTCTCGGTCGTCGTGCTCGGAGATGAGTCCGGGTACCTGGCGAGCGACAACCAGAAGATGAAGATCGCGGCGATCGAGGCGGAATGGCGCACCGAGGCACCGCCGGCGGGCTTCACGGTATTCGGATTTCCCGACGTGCAGGCGCGCACCACACACGCGGAGCTGAAGGTGCCGTGGGTGCTGGGACTCATCGCGACGCGCTCCATCGATCGGCCGGTGTCAGGGATTCTCGATCTGGTGGCGCGGGCCCGCGTGCGCATCGAGAGCGGCATCGAGGCACATGCGGCGCTGCAGGCGCTGCGCGCGGATCCGGCCGACGCCGCGGCGCAGGCGCGCTTCGCGGCGCACCAGCAGGATCTTGGCTACGGGCTGCTGTTGTTGCGTTATGTCGGCGACCCGTCCGCCGCGACCTCCCGTCAGATCGAGGAGGCCGCGTGGTCGACGGTGCCGGATGTGCCGGTGCTGTTCTGGAGTTTCCGGGTGATGGTGGGCCTCGGCCTGTTCTTCATCCTGCTGTTCGCCACGGCGTTCTATCTGTCCGCGCGGCACCGCTTCGAGCAGAACCGCTGGTTCCTGCGGATTGCGTTCCTCAGTCTGCCGCTGCCGTGGATCGCCGCGGAGCTCGGCTGGATCGTCGCCGAGTATGGCCGCCAGCCGTGGTCGATCGACGGGCTGTTGCCGACGTTTCTCGGCGTGTCGGCGACACCGGTCACCAACGTCTGGCTGTCGCTCGCCGCATTCGTGGTCTTTTACTCTGCGCTCGCGGTCGTGGACGTGTACCTGCTGGTGCGCATGATCCGCCGCGGACCGGACGGACTCGGCTACTGGCCGCTCGAGCGTGCAGCGGCTGGCCTGCCGTGAACAGGAGAGGGCCGTGCCCGACTATGCAACCCTGCGCCTGATCTGGTGGCTGATCCTGGGCGCACTCCTGATCGGCTTCGCGATCATGGACGGATTCGATCTCGGCATCGGGGCGACGTTTCGCTTCCTCGGACGCACGGATGAGGAGCGACGCGCGCTGCTCGAATCCATCGAGCCGGTCTGGGACGGCAACCAGGTGTGGTTCATCCTGGCAGGCGGCGCGGTGTTTGCGGCCTGGCCACTGCTGTATGCGGCCGCGTTCTCGGGCCTGTACCTCGCGATGTTCGTGCTGCTGCTGGCCCTCATCCTGCGGCCCGTGGGATTCATGTTCCGCAACAAGATCGCCGATCCGCGCTGGCGCAACGCCTGGGACTGGGCCTTGCTCATCGGCGGCGCCGTCCCGGCGCTGCTGTTCGGGGTGGCGTTCGGAAACCTGTTCCTCGGCCTGCCGTTTCATTTCGATCAGCTGCAGCGGCCGATCTTCACGGGAGGTTTCTTCGGCCTGCTGCGCCCGTTTGCCTTGCTGGCCGGGGCGGTCAGCCTCTCCATGCTGATCATGCACGGCTCGGTGTACGCCGCGCTCAAGGTGGGCGAGCCCATGTCGCTGCGCGCAGCGGCGCTCGGGCGCGTGGCGGCCGTCGGGTACGCGATCTGCTTCGTCGCGGCGGGAATATGGGTAGCGAGCTCGATGGCCGGTCATCGGATCGTGTCGGAAGTCCATGCACTCGGGCCGTCGAATCCGCTGACCAAGCACGTGGCGATCATTCAGGGAGCGTGGCTTGCGAATTACCGGGCGCGCGGGACCTTGTGGCTCGCGCCCGCGATCGCGCTGCTCGCGGCAGGGGTGACCTGGAGCCTGCTCGGAAGGCGTCGGCCCGGCCTCGCGTTCCTGGCGAGCTGCCTCACGCTGGCTGGGACCATTTTGACCGCGGGGATCGCTCTGTTCCCGTTCCTCATGCCGTCGTCCGCGCAGCCCGACCAGGGCCTGACCGTGTGGGATGCTTCGAGCAGCGCGCCGACGCTGTTTCTCATGCTGGTGGTTGTCGCGGTCTTTCTGCCCGTGGTCCTCGCTTACACCGCGTGGGTGTTCCGCGTCCTCAGGGGCCGGATCACGCTCGAGGAGATCCGGCGGCACGCGGGCCTCTACTGATCGGGAGCGACTGCAACCATGTGGTACTTCAGCTGGATTCTCGGTCTGGGACTGGCGCTCGCGTTCGGCGTACTGAATGCCATCTGGTATGAGGTCATGGAGAACCCGCCCGAGCCGCGCCCCGAAAATCCGTCAGCGCCGCAGCCCTAGCCCGCGACGCGGCGCGCCCGGACGCCGCGCTCTTACTGGTCGTGGGCGGGGTGCAGTCTCGCTTCGACTGCGCCAAACAGGGCCCGCAGGCCGAACGAGACGTCCTCGATCCTGCCGTTGACGAAGAACGTCGGGGTGCTGCGAACGCCACTGTCGACGCCGCTCTGCAGGTGCTCGCGCACGCGCTGCAGGTAGACGTGATCGTCCATCTCCGCGGTGAAGCGCGCCATGTCGAGGCCGAGCCGCTGCGCGTAGCCGTGAAGGTCCTTCGGTTTCAGGTGCGTCTGATCGGCGAACAGCAGGTCGTGCATCGGCCAGAACTTCCCCTGGCCGCCAGCGCACTCCGCGGCCTCGGCCGCGGCCAACGCGTGCGGATGCGCCTCTTCGAGGGGGAAATTGCGAAAGGCGAGCCGCACCCGGCCGTCAAACCGCTCGAGCAGCAGTTTGAGCGCAGACTGCGCCTGCTTGCAGTTCGGGCACTCGAAATCTCCATACTCGACCACGGTCACCGCGGCGTGAGCCGCGCCGGTCAGGTGATCGATGGGGCTGACGGGGACGGTGAGCTCGAAGGCCCCGTGCCGGTCCATAGCATTCCTCAACCCTGCGCCGGCGCAGGCCCGCCCGGATGGAATCGCCTCGCCGCGACCACACCGAGCGCCATGAACCCTGCCAGCACCAGCGCCTGGGTGACGGCAAAGGGTGGCTCGGATCCGGTCGGCGCGAGCGCCTTGAGAAACGGCAGCTTCTGGAACGCCTGCACGACCGCCACGAATACGTTCAGGTAAAAGGCGGCGAGCGCGCTGGCCACATAGATCCAGCGCCAGGCCCGGGCCAGCCGGTAACCGTAGAGCGCAATCAGCGCAATAGCGAGAATGACGAGGGAAATGACGCCCACCACGTGCGGGGCGCCGAAGCTCTTCGAGTGAAAGAAGAATCCGGTGACGCTGGTGGCGATCGTCGTCACCAGAAAGACTGTCGTCCAGCCGGGCATCCGCTGCGCGCGCCACAGGCCGATCGTGACCACCACGCCGCAAGCAATGGCGATGAGACTGATCGCCACGTGGAGCAGAGTAAAGGCACCGGTGGACAGTCCCAGGATCATGGCCGCGACTATGCGCTTTTCCCTCAGGGTTGGGCCATCGCCGGACAGGCGAGCGCGTGCGGCGATCCGGCGAATCGCACCGCAGCAGGACGCGTCTCGCGCCGCAGCAGGACGCACCTCGCGCCGCGTGCGGGCGCATAAAAAAATGAGGCGCTAAATGACCCGTCATGCCCGCACCACTTCTTGAACGGGCGGGGTGCGAGGAGTAGGCTCCGTTACGCTTTAGGCAAGCGCTTACATGTTGGATGTAAGCGCTTGCACCTCGGCCGGGGGAGGGAATGGGCGTGACCCTCAAGGACGTCGCGCGGGAGGCACAGGTGTCCACCGCCACCGTGTCGCGTGTGATCAACGGGCACGGCAACGTCTCGGAGGCGACTCGGGAACGCATTCTCGGCGTTGCCGAGCGGCTGCGCTACGTGCCGGACAGTGGCGCACGCAGTCTCAGCACCGGCCTCACGCACACCATCGGCGTGCTGCTCCCGGACCTGTACGGCGAATTCTTCTCGGAAATCATTCGCGGCATCGATCAGCTGCCGCGGAGGCGGCGCGCGTCATCCGCGCGCTCAAGGGCCGGGTCGATGGACTGCTGATCATGTCGCCGTACGCCGATGCCACGTTCCTCGCCGAGCACTCGGCCGCCGATACGCCGGCGGTGCTGATGAACACGCCGGTTCGCGGCTACCGGCACTCCGCGTTCTGCATCGACAACCGCGGTGGCGCACGCCTGATGGTCGGCCATCTGGCCTCCGTCGGACACCGTCGCATCGCCTTCATCTCAGGACCCGCGGACAACTTCGACGCCACCGAGCGACTGGCGGGGTATCGCGAAGCGTTGCGCGAGCTCGGTCTCGAGGCGGGTGAGCGGGTTCTGCCTGGCGATTTTTCCGAAGAGTCGGGCTACCGCGCCGCACAGAGCCTGCTGGCACCGCAGGGTCGCGAGTGGCCGGATGCGGTATTCGCAGCGAATGACATGATGGCGCTGGGGAGCCTGTTCGCCTTCAACGAGGCGCGCGTGGGCGTGCCGACGGATATTGCGCTGACGGGTGTCGATGACATTCCCATGGCGCGCTTCGTCTCACCGCCCCTCACCACCATACGCGTGCGCATGGCGGAGCTGGGAGCACGCGCCCTCGAGCGACTCGCGGCCGCCATCGAGGCGCCCGACGCCGCACCCGCAACGACCGAGACGGTGCCCGCGGAGCTCATGGTGCGGGCGTCCTGCGGGGCGCGATTGCCGTCCGCGTCCCACCCGCGCCCGACCCGCTCGGGCAGAGCATCGTAGAGGCGAGGCGATCGAACTCGACAGGGGGAGCATATGAAGAACCAAGTACAGGGCCGCCGGAATCTGATTGCATCGTTTGTCGCCTCCGCGCTCGCCTCGGCCGCCGGCGCGCCGGGCATTACCTGGGCGCAGGAATCCGGCGCCACCCTGCAGGGCAAGGCCGAAGCCGACAGCGAAGTCACGGCCAAGAACGTCGACACCGGCCTCACGCGCCATACCAAGACCGGCTCCGATGGCACCTACACCATCGTGGGATTGCCGGCGGGGACTTACAACGTCGATGCGGGGCCCGGGACGCAGCAAACCGTCACGCTGAACGTTGCGACCACGGAGGTGCTGGACCTGCAGAAACTGGAGACCGTCACGGTCTCGGGCACGGTCCAGCGCCTGACCGAGGTGAAGACTTCAGAGATCGGGTTCATCGTTTCGCAGCAGCAGATCGAGACCGTGCCGCAGCTCACCCGCAACTTCCTAGAGTTCGCCGATACCGTCCCCGGCATGGAGTTCAAGGTCGACTCGAGCGGCAACGCGTCGCTGCGGGGTGGGGCGCAGAACACCAGCTCCGTCAATGTGTACATCGACGGCGTCGGGCAGAAGAACTACGTCAAGGAGGGCGGCGTCAGCGGCCAGTTCTTCACCCAGGGCAATCCCTTCCCACAGCTCGCGATCGGCGAGTACAAGGTGATCACGTCCAACTACAAGGCCGAGTACGACCAGATCTCCAGCGCCGCCGTCACTGCGGAGACCAAGTCCGGCACCAACAAATTCGAAGGCGAGATCTTCGGAACCTACACGGGTCAGAATTTCCGCGCCGAGACGCCTTCGGAACTCAACACCAACCCGAACGTCAAGACGCCTTCCAAGGACAAGGAATTCGGGCTCGCGTTCGGCGGACCGATCATCCAGGACGTGGCGCACTTCTTCGTGACCTACGAAGGCAAGCGCTACACGACGCCGATCGCCATTACGGCCGGAGGAGGTCCGCCGCCGCCGAGCATTCTCGCCGAGCTCCCCGCCAGTGTCCGCGCGCAGATCGGGCCCGAGGACAAGTCATTTAACGAGGATCTGTACTTCGGCAAACTGGACTGGGAGTTGGGCAGCGCGGATCGACTGGTTACTACAGCCAAGGTGCGGCGTGAGAGTCAGAGCGGCATCGACGCCGGCAGCATTGCGCTGTCCGCGAGTTTCGATACCCTCAACAACGACAAGCGCTTCGATGTACGCTGGGAGCACAGCGCCGACCGCTGGTTCAATCAGGTCGTGGCCACCTACGAGGATTCATTCACCTCGCCCACGCCCAACGCCTTCGGCAATGGCGCGATCTACACCTGGCAGCCGGCCGGACCGTTGACGGGCAACGACCAGACAATTATCACAACCGGGCCGGCGGAACCCCGGGCCGCGCAGAACAAGGGCCAGAAGGGTCCCGCCATCGAAGACGAGTTCACCTTCAGCCACCTGCAGTGGTCTGGAGATCACACGGTCAAGACGGGCATCAAGTACAAGTGGGTGAAACTCACCGCCCAGGATGCCGCAAACATCAACCCGCAGTTTTTCTACGACGTCAGCGCCACCGGCACGGCGCCGGTCCCCTATAAGGCGTTCTTCACCAAACCGGTGCCGGGCCAGCAGCCCGTGGCCGAGTCGAGCAACCGCCAACTCGGCATCTACCTGCAGGATGACTGGGCGGCGAACGACCACTTCACCCTGAACCTTGGCGTGCGCTGGGATTACGAGGTCACGCCCACATACCAGGATTATGTGACGCCCGCCAACGTGGTCGCCGCGCTGCTCGGCCCGAATCCGGCGCAGCCCAGCGAAACCTACGCGCAGGCCCTGGCGAAGGGCGGTGTCAATGTCAACGACTACATCAGCAACGGCCACAACCGCTCGGCCTACACCGGCGAGATCCAGCCGCGCATCGGGTTCTCCTACGACCTGCTGGCCGATCAGCGGCACGTGGTCTTTGGCGGTTACGGCCGCTCGTACGACCGCGATCTGTTCGACTATCTTCAGCTGGAGGAGACCAAGGCCTCGTTGCCCGAATACACGGTATTTTTCAACCGTCCGGACCACCCCTGCACGCCCGGGGGTACCTGTTTCGCGTGGGACTCGAAATACCTGAACGGGCTGTCGAATCTGCAACAGTTGATCGCCGCCACCAACGTGGGCGCCGAGGTCGATGCGCTGAACAATCACCTCAAGGCTCCGTATTCCGATCAGTTCAGCCTCGGCATCCGCAACCGCTTGGGCGACTGGAACACCTCTTTCGCGGTCGCGCGCATCAACAGCTACGGCGGCTTCGCGTTCACCCTGGGTAACCGCTATCCCAACGGCGCGTTCTTCATGAACGGCGGCCAGCCCTGGGGCAATGGGGTCCCCGGTTTCGGAGCCCTGATCATCGGCAACAATGCCATCAAGACCCGCAACACCGAAGTGCTGATCGGCGCCGACAAGGCCTACACGGCCGCGTCCCATTGGGGCGCAACGATTGCCTACACCTTTACCAGCGCTTCGCAGAACCGCGCTATCGGCGAGCACTACTCGTTCGACGAGGCGACCCTCGCCCAGTATCCATTCATCGCCTCGAACGCAGTCGCCAAGCACCGCCTGGTAATGACGAGCTCGGTCGGCATCCCGTGGGACGTGATCGTTGCCGGCAAGCTGAGCCTCGCTACCCCGGTCCCGTACAACCAGTTCAGCTGCACGGTCACCAATCCGCCCACCTTCTTCCCCACCGGGAGCGGCTGTCAGGCGTTCGCGGCCACGCCGCCGGGGCTGGGCTATCGTAGCTTCGATTTGGAGCTGACCAAGAGCTTCGAGGTGCACGACATTTCCACCTTGCAGGTGCGGGTGGACGTGCTCAACGTCTTCAACGTCAAGAACTACAACGACTACATTCTGGGCGGCAATAACGGCGTCGTGAGTGCTACCAGCGTGCTCTACAACCCGATCGGCAACATCGTCGGCGTGCCGCGCACGCTGCGGATGACCCTGAGCGCCAAGTTCTGAACGCGGCCGCCGACACCCGCCTCAGAAGCATCCTCATCGTCGGCGGCGGCACCGCGGGCTGGATGGCCGCCGCCGCGCTGGCCAAGGTGCTGGGGCGCGAGTGCGCGATTCGGCTCATCGAATCCGAGGAGATCGGCACCGTCGGCGTGGGCGAGGCGACGGTGCCGCACCTGAAGCTCTTCAACAGCGTGCTGGAGATCGACGAGGTCGAGTTCATCCGCGAGGTGCGCGGCACCTTCAAGCTCGGCATCCAGTTCGTCGACTGGGGGCGCTGCGGTGATCGCTACATTCATGGCTTCGGCACCATCGGCCACGACTACGGCTTGCTGCCGTTTCACCAGTACTGGCTGAAGCTGTTCCTCGCGGGCAAGGCCGCCGACATCGGCGCCTATTCGCTGAACACCGCGGCCGCCCCGCTCGGGAAATTCATGTCGTCCGCGCACGATGTGCCGGCGACCTCGCCGCTCGCGAACATCACTTATGCCTATCACTTCGACGCGGGTCTTTATGCCGCGTACCTGCGTCGCTACGCCGAGGCGCGCGGCGTGCGGCGCACCGAGGGGAAGGTAGTGGACGTGCGGCTGCGGGACACCGACGGCTTCATTGAGGCGGTGGTGCTGGAGGGCGGGGAGGAGGCGAGCGCTGATCTGTTCATCGATTGCTCGGGGTTCCGGGGACTGCTGATCGAGCAGGCGCTGCACACCGGCTACGAGGACTGGACTCACTGGCTGCCCTGCGATCGCGCCATGGCGGTGCCGTGCGAGAAAGTGGGCCCGCCGACGCCGTACACGCGCTCCACTGCGCGCTCAGCCGGGTGGCAATGGCGCATCCCGCTGCAGCACCGCACCGGCAACGGCTACGTCTACTCGAGCGCCTACATCAAGGACGACGCGGTGGCGGACACCCTGATGAGCAATCTCGACGGTCGGCCACTGGCCGAGCCGCGGGTACTCAAATTCACGACCGGCATGCGCAGGAAGTTCTGGAATCGCAATTGCGTGGCGGTGGGGCTGGCGAGTGGTTTCATGGAGCCGCTCGAGTCGACCAGTATCTACCTGATCCAGTCCGGTATCGCGAGGCTGATCAACCTGCTGCCCGACCGCAGCTTCAGTCCGGTGCTGATCGAGCGTTACAACGAGCAGGCGGCGTTCGAGTTCGAGCGGATCCGCGACTTTCTGATCCTGCATTACTTCGCGACCGAGCGGCGCGACTCGCCGTTCTGGCAGTACTGCAGCAGCATGGAGATTCCGTCACAGTTGGCCGACAACATCCGCCTGTTCCGGGACAGCGGGCGCTTTTTCCGGAATGCCGAGGAAATGTTCGCCATCACGAGCTGGGTGCAGGTCATGCTCGGTCAGCACATCCTGCCGCGCAATTATCATCCGGCCGTCGACCTGATCCCCGAGGCGGAGCTGAACGAGCTGGTCGGCGCTGTCCGGAATGTGATCTCGACCTGCGTCGCGGCGATGCCGATGCACGAGCAGTTCATCGCGCGCTACGGCCAGACAGCCGCGCAGCAGGCGGCTGAGCGCCCGGCAACCACGCGCCAGGGACGCTGAAGCGCTGGCGCGCGCTACTTGCGCGCGGCGGCCGCCTTGCGCCGCTGCTGCAACAGCCAGGTGAACAGCTCCGGGTCCGCGTACGCCGCGGTCCAGGAGTCGTGACCGGTGTCCGGATACACGGTGAGGCGCGCATCGCCCCCGCAGGCCTTGATCGCCTCGACCATGGCCCGATCCCCGTCGATGGGCACCACATTATCCTTCGCGCCGTGGAATGCCCACACCGGGATGTGCTTCAGCCGGCACGCGTCCACGGCGTCCCAGTCTCCGCACACCGGTGCGATCGCGGCGAAGCGATCGGGGCGCAGGCTGGCCCAACCGTAGGTCCACATGCCACCGATGCTCAAGCCGGTCAGATACACCCGGTCCGCATCGATCGGCAGCTGCTCGAGCAGCTCATCCAGCATCGCGTCCAGCACCACCGGGTCGAAGCGCTCGATACTGTTTCGTGCCTCCCGAGCCGTGCAGGAAGATCAGCAGCGGGTAGCGGGTGGCGCCGCTGCGGTCGAAACCCGCCGGCAGGTAGAGCAGCAGCCGGCTCTGCGCGTCGACGGTCATCGTGCGCTGAAAGGATTGCGGATGCTGACCTTGCGCGAGCACCCATTTCGCGCGCGCTGCGCAGCCTGCGGTCACGCTGAAGCTTGCGAACAGCGTCACAAAAAGCGTTGCCTTCACGTGCAGTGGCCCGAATATGTTGTGCCGAGCCCGGGGCGAGTTTGACACTCACAAGAGGGGCTGGCTAGACTCTCTGAAAACGTTTACTTGGCGCCGGGATGGAAGCATCGCGGCCGCTGCGGAGAGCGTGTGGCAGCGACGATTAAGGACGTGGCGCGGCGGGCGCGGGTGTCGATTGCCTCGGTGTCCCGCACCCTCAACAACTCCAGCTCGGTGACCCCGGGCGTTCGCGAGCGCGTGCTGCGCGCCGCGAGCCGGCTGCATTACACGCCCCACGCCGCGGCGCGCAGCCTGATCAGCCGCCGTACCCACACCATCGGGCTGCTGCTGCCGGACATCCACGGGGAGTATTTCTCCGAGCTGATTCGCGGTGTGGACCGCGCGGCGCGGGCGCGCGGCCTGCACCTGCTGGTCTCCAGCACGCATGGCAATAACGCGGAGGCGGCCGATGCACTGCGATCCATGAACGGGCGCGTCGACGGTCTGCTGATGATGTCGCCGTACATCGGCGGCGCGAGCCTCGAGGACGCGCTGCCGAGCGGCCTGCCCACGGTCCTCATGAACACCCACGAACCCGCCGGCATCGGGGCGGCGTTCGTGGTTGATGATTTCGGTGGTGCGCGTGCCATGACCGCTCACCTTGTGGCCGCCGGCTATGAGGATATTGCCCACATCCGCGGGCCGGGGAACGACTTCCAGTCGCTGGAGCGTGTGCGCGGCTATCGTGCGGGCCTCGGCGCCGGCGGCGTAGCGCGCGTGATCGACGGGGATTTCACCGAAGAGTCCGGGTATCTCGCGGGCCGGACGCTCGCCGCGAGCGACACCCCTCCGCAAGCGGTGTTTGCGGCGAACGACACCATGGCGATCGGGTGCCTGTTCGCTCTCACGGAAGCCGGGGTCCGGGTTCCGCACGATATCGCGCTCGCCGGTTTCGATGACATTCCAATCGCCCGTTTCGTCAGTCCACCGCTGACGACGGTGCGCGTCGACGTCGCCGAGATGGGGCGGCGCGCGCTCGAGAGCCTGGTCGTTGCCATCGCGGACCCGGACGCCGCCGGGCGTTCATCAATCGAGACGGTACCGGTCGAACTGGTGGTGCGCACCTCGTGCGGCGCCGATTCAGGGCATCGAACACGGTGCAAGGAGGCACGCGAGTGATGGGCAGGTACGACCCGACGCGCGGGGCCTCATCCCGACGCCGGGGACATCTGATATTGCCGGTACTGGTGGCGTGGTGTGCCTTGTTGTCCGGGCGCGCCGGCGCAGCCGGCCATTCGGCAACGCCGGCGCCCGATTCAATCGGCCCGCTTCCTGCGGCCTTGGATCCGTTCTTCGCGGATCTGGAGGAGCGCACGTTCCGCGTCTTCTGGGAGACCGGCAATCCACCGACGCTCCCGTTCGTCAGCCTCGCGGCGGGCGGCTTCGGGCTCACCGGCAGTTCGGCAACGCTGACGCCGGATTCAATCGGCCCGCTTCCTGCGGCCTTGGATCCGTTCTTCGCGGATCTCGAGAAGCGTGCGTTGCGCTTCTTTTGGGACACCGGCAATCCTATGAATGGCCCCGTTTCCGAGCCGGCAACACCGGCGCCGGAGGCGCTCGGCGTGCTGCGCGATCCGCATTCCGTGGCACTGGATCCGTTCTTCGCCGATCTCGAGGAGCGCACGTTCCGCTTCTTCTGGGAGACCGGCAATCCCAAAAACGGCCTCATTCCCGACCGCTATCCGACGCCCTCATTCGCCAGCATCGCGGCGGTAGGCTTCGGGCTCACCTCCTATCCCATCGGTGTCGAACGCGGCTACATATCGCGGGAGGCGGCGCGCGCGCGCGTGCTGGCGACGCTGCGATTCTTCGTCGCCGTGGATAATCAGCACGGGTTCTTCTATCACTTCATCGACATGCGCAGCGGCGCGCGCGCCCATGAGAGTGAGGTCTCGACGGTGGACACTGCGCTGCTGCTCGCCGGCGTGCTTTTCGTTCAGAGCTATTTCGACACGCCGGACCCGCAGGACATGGAGATCAGAACGCTGGCCGAAGAGATCTACCGGCGGGTGGACTGGACCTGGGCCCAGCCACGCCCGCCGGCGGTGGCGCTCGCGTGGACCCCGGAAGAGGGGTTCGCGAGCCTCGACTGGAACGGTTACAACGAGGCGATGCTCGTTTACCTGCTCGCCCTGGGCTCTCCCACACACCCCGTCGGCGAGCAGGCCTGGACGCTGTGGACCAGCAGCTACGACAAGCACTGGGCCACACTCTACGACCAGACCTATCTGAGCTTCGCGCCCCTCTTTGGCCACCAGTACACGCACGTATGGGTGGATTTCCGCGGCATCCAGGATTCGTACATGCGCGAGCATGGGCTCGACTACTTCGAGAACAGCCGCCGGGCCACGTACGCGCAGCGCCGCTACGCCATCGCGAATCCGAAGCAATGGCAGGGATACGGCAAGAACGTGTGGGGCATGAGCGCTTCCGATGGCCCCGGACCTGCCCGCGAGTCGAATCTGGGCGGGGATCGCCGCTTCCTGAAGTACGCCGCGCGTGGCGTGGCCGTGGGCCGTATTGTTGACGACGGTACCATCGCCCCTACCGCCGCAATCAGCTCGCTCCCCTTTGCCCCCGAGATCGTGCTGCCCGCGACGCTCGAGATGTACCATCGCTTCGGCTCCTCCATCTACTCCTCCTACGGGTTCCTCGACGCGTTCAATGCAAGCGTCCGCGGCTCGCAGAGCCCACAACAACCGGTGCTGCCGGGCTGGGTTGACCAGGACTACATCGGAATCGATCAGGGGCCGATACTGGCGATGATCGAGAACTATCGCAGCGCGCTGGTGTGGCGCGTCATGCACAGCAACTCGTACGTCCGGGAGGGCCTGGAGCGCGCCGGATTCTCGGGCGGGTGGCTCGAGCAGGGTCCGCTCGGGCCGACTCCACCCCCGCCGGGTCCGCTCGGGCAGTATCCGCTGGTGCAGAATCCGCTCGCGCCTGCTGTGCTCGCGCAGAGTCCATTCGCCCCAACTCCGTGACCGCAGGCAGGAGCCGTCGCCTGCCGCGCTGGCTGACCGTCCTTGTGCCCCTGATGTGCGTCGTCGGGTGCGGCTCGCCGGCGCCACCGCACCGCGTGGTGAGTGTGTGGGCGATGGGCCGCGAAGGCGAGGTGATCGCGCAACTGCTGCCCGAATTCACCAAGCTCCATCCCGACATCGAGGTACGGATCCAGCAGCTGCCCTGGACCGCCGCTCACCAGAAGCTGCTCACAGCCTTCGCGGGCGAGGCGACGCCGGACGTCTGCCAGCTCGGCAATACCTGGATCCCGGAGTTCGTCGCGCTCAAGGCGTTAGAGCCTCTGGACCAGAGTCTCGCGCGCTCGACCGCCGTGCAGGCGAGCGACTATTTTCCGGGAATCTGGGACACCAACATCATCGGCGGCACACTGTACGGCGTGCCCTGGTACATCGACACCCGCCTGCTGTTCTATCGACGCGACCTGCTCGCGCAGGCGGGCTTTGCCGAGCCGCCCAGGACCTGGGAGGAATGGTCGCGCATGCTCGCCGCCGTCAAGTCCCTCGTCGGGCCCGAGCGTTACGGCGTGCTGCTGCCCTTGAATGAATTCGATACGCTACTGGTGCTCGCGATACAGCAGCCGGAGCCGCTGCTGCGCGAGGACGGCCGCTACGGCAATTTCCGCAGCGCCGGCTTTCGGCGCGCGCTGGCGTTTTACCGGGAGATGTTTCAGCGCCGGTGGGCGCCGCCGGTCGACAGCACGCAGATCTCCAACGTCTGGAACGAGCTCGGGCGCGGCTACTTTTCCTTCTACATCTCCGGCCCCTGGAACATCGGCGAATTCACGCGCCGCCTGCCCCCCGAGCAGCAGGGTACCTGGATGACCGCGCCCATGCCGGGGCCGGATGGCCCGGGCGCCTCGATCGCCGGCGGCGCGAGCCTGGTGATATTCCGCCGCTCGCGCCACAAGGCGGACGCCTGGCTGCTGCTGGAGTTCCTATCCTCGGCGCAGATCCAGCAGCGCTTCTACCAGCTCACCGGGGACCTGCCGCCGCGCCGCAGCACCTGGCGCGCGCCGGAGCTTGCCGGCAACCTCTACGCCCGCGCCTTCCGCGAGCAGCTGGAGCGGGTGAAGCCGCAGCCGAAAGTGCCGGAGTGGGAACGCATCGTGACCGACATGCGCCTGGTGGCCGAGCGCGTGGTGCACGGCGATCTCTCCGTCGAGGAGGGCGCCACGGATCTGGATCGCGACGTCGATGGCATGCTGCAGAAGCGCCGCTGGTTGCTGGCGCGTGGCGCGACGCCGTGAAAACGGCCCCCGCCGCCTGGGCGTTCGCCGCGCCGGCGCTGCTCATCATCACGGTGTTCTTCTTCGTCCCGGTGCTGGCGGCGCTGGCTGTCAGCCTCACGGACTTTGACCTCTACGCGCTCGCCGACATCCGCAATCTGCGCTTCGTCGGTTTGCACAACTACTGGCGTTTGCTGCATACACCGGACTTCTGGCGCGCGCTCACCAACACCGCCTATTTCGTGGTGGTGGGGGTGCCGCTGTCGCTGGCAGCGTCGCTCGCGACCGCGCTGCTCGTCAACTCGCGGCTCGCGTACCTGGCCGGGTTGTTTCGCACCGCGTTGTTCGCGCCGGTGGTGACGACCCTGGTGGCGGTGGCGGTGGTGTGGCGCTATCTGCTGCACACCCGCTATGGACTGATCAACTACGCGCTCGCCCACCTCGGCATTCATCCGATCGACTGGCTGGGTGATCCGCACTGGGCGCTGCCGGCGATCATCCTGTTCGCGGTGTGGAAGAACTTCGGCTACAACATGGTCATTTTTCTCGCCGCGCTGCAGAGCATTCCCGCCGACCTGTACGAGGCGGCGCGCCTCGACGGCGCGAGCTTGTGGCAGGAGTTCGGCCGCATCACGCTGCCGATGTTGCGTCCGACCCTGCTGCTGGTGAGCATCCTGACGGTGGCCGGATATTTCCAGCTGTTCGCGGAACCGTACGTGATGACCCAGGGCGGGCCGCTGCAAAGCACGGTGAGCGTGCTCTACTTCATGTACGAAGAAGGCTTCAAGTGGTGGAATCTGGGCTCCGCCTCCGCGGTCGCGTTCCTGCTGTTCCTCATCATCCTCGCCGTCACGGCGCTGCAACTGCGCCTGGCGCGCGACGCGCAAGCCCGATGAGCACCTCTGGTGCCCGCGCGTTGCTGCATGCGCTGCTGCTCGGCGCGGCGGCGATCACGCTGTTTCCGCTGCTGTGGATGCTATCGGTGTCGTTCATGGCGGGCGGGGAAGCGAGCGCCTTCCCGCCGCCGCTGCTGCCGGGCCATGCGACGCTGGCGAACTACCGGCAGCTTTTCGGCCAGCAGAACATCGGCCGTTACCTGACGAACAGCCTGTGGCTTGCGGCCCTGACGACGCTGCTGTCGCTGCTGTTCAATTCCCTGGCGGGCTACGCGTTCGCCAAGCTGCACTTCCGCGGACGTGAGCCGATCCTCAGGGTGCTGCTGGCGGCGCTGGTGATCCCCAGCCAGGTGGCGATGTTGCCGCTGTTTCTGCTGATGAAATGGCTCGGGCTCGTCAATACCTATGCGGCGGTGGTGGTTCCGGCGATGGCGGGAATCTTCGGCGTCTTCCTGGTGAGGCAGTACGCGCTCACGATACCCGACGAGCTGCTGGAGGCGGCGCGCATCGATGGCGCGAGCGAGCTGCGAATCTTCACCTCGATCGTGCTGCCGGCGCTGCGGCCGATCCTGGTCACGCTCGCCGTGTTCACCTTCCTGGGCAGCTGGAACGACTTCATGTGGCCGCTGATCGTTCTCACGGACCAGGATCTGTATACGCTGCCGATTGCGCTCGCCACGCTGTCGCGCGAGCACGTGCAGGACTACGAGCTGATGATGGCCGGCGCAGTACTCACCGTACTGCCGGTGCTGGTGCTGTTCCTGGCGCTGCAGCGCTATTACATCCGCGGCATCCTCATGGGCAGCGTCAAGGGTTGACTCAACTGCTCTAAGGTCCGAGCGCCGCGCCGTTGCTGGCGATGACGCTGGAATAGAAGCGCGCGCTCGCCTTGGGCGTGCGCCGCTGGGTCTCGAAGTCCACGTGCACGATCCCAAAGCGCTTCGAATACCCGAGCGCCCATTCGAAGTTATCCAGCAGCGACCACACGAAATAACCGCGCAGATCCACTCCCTGCTCGAGGGCGGCACGGATGGCCCGCAAGTGCTCGCGCAGGTAGGCGACGCGCAACGGGTCCTCCAGCTGATCGCCTTCGACCGTCGGCGGATCGAAGAAAGCGGCGCCGTTCTCGGTAACGTAAACGGGCAGGTCGCCGTAGCGCTCCTTCACCCACAGCAGCGTATCGGTGAGTCCCCGCGGGTACACCTCCCACTCCGTTTCCGTGTACAGCGCGCGTCGCTGCCGCACCGGCGCCGCCCGCACCGGCCAGGAACCCGCATCGCAGCGTATGACGCTGCGGGTGTAGTAGTTCACACCGAGAAAGTCGAGCGGCTGCCTGATGAGCGCGAAGTCCGCCTGTGGCCACTGCGGCCAGGCACTGCCGAAGACCTCCTCGAGCTCCGGCGGGTAGCTCCCCAACAATACCGGGTCGAGGTACTGGCGGTTCATGTACGCATCCGCCCGCTGGGTGGCCGCGGCATCCTCGGGCAGGCTCGAAGCCGCATGTTTGGGCTCCAGATTCACCACCAGACCGATCTGATGTCGGCCCTCAGCGCGATAAGCCTCAATCGCCGCCCCATGAGCGCGCAGCAACTGGTGGCTGGCGATGGGCGCCTCGAAGAGGTTGCGGTGGCCGGGCGCCAAGGCCCCGTGCAGGTAGCCGCCGTCTGTCACCACCCAGGGCTCATTCAGCGTCGCCCACAGCTTCACGCGATCATCGAGCTTGCGGAACACGACCGCGGCGTACTCGGCAAACCACCTGGCGGCATCGGGATTGAGCCAACCGCCGCGGTCATCGAGTGCCGCCGGCAGATCCCAGTGGTAGAGCGTCACCATGGGTGTAATGCCCTGGCTGAGCAACGCGTCCGTCAGGCGGTCGTAGAAGGCAAGCCCGGCCGGATTGACCGCGCCCGCGCCCTGAGGGATCACGCGGCTCCAGGAGATGCTGAAGCGGTAGGCTTTGAGGCCGAGCCTGCCCATCAGCGCCACATCCTCCGCGTAGCGGCGATAGTGGTCGCAGGCGACATCACCGGTATCACCGTCGCGCACCCGACCGGGGGTGTGCGCGAAGCGCTGCCAGATGCTCGGCGCGGCACCGTCGGCGAGCGGGGAGCCTTCGATCTGATAGGCCGAAGTCGAACAACCCCACAGGAAATTCGCTGGGAAGGTGATGGCGCACCTCGTGGTTGTTATCGGACAATACCGGGATGCTGCGAAAACGTTTTCTGAGCCCTCGGTATGCAAATTTTATCCGAGTTCGCGCGGGGCTGCACCGTGCCGGCGCCGGGGCGCACGGCTGCAGCTTGAGTGAGTGAGGAGCGGGAGTGGCTGCGGTACAGCTCGAGCGGGTACGCAAGGTCTACGGCGGCAAGCACATCGCGGTCGTCGATGCGACCTTCGCCGTGGCCGACGCGGAGTTCGTCGTGCTCGTCGGTCCCTCGGGCTGCGGGAAATCCACGTTGTTGCGGATCATCGCCGGCCTTGAGTCACCCACGTCCGGGACGGTGCGCATCGGCAGCCGGATCGTCAACGATGTCGCGCCGAAGGATCGTGACATCGCGATGGTGTTCCAGAGCTACGCCCTGTATCCGCACATGACGGTGGCCGAGAATCTGAGCTTCAGCCTGAAGCTGCGGGGCCAGTCACGCGCCGAGATCGAGCGCCGCGTGCGTGCGTCCGCCGAGGTGCTGGGTCTCACGGAGCTGCTGCAGCGGCGGCCACGTCAGCTCTCGGGCGGACAGCGCCAGCGCGTCGCACTCGGGCGCGCGCTGGTGCGTGATCCTGAGGTCTTCCTGCTGGATGAGCCGCTGTCCAACCTCGATGCGAAGCTGCGCCTGGGCGTGCGCACCGAAATCGCAAAGCTTCACCGCCGCCTGGGCGCGACCATGATCTACGTGACCCACGATCAGATCGAAGCGATGACGCTGGGGCAGCGGATTGTCGTGCTCAACGGTGGCGAAATCCAACAGATCGACGCACCGATGAAGGTCTACGAGCGGCCCGCCAACCTGTTCGTGGCGGGATTCATCGGCAGTCCGGCCATGAATTTTCTGCGCGGACGCCTCGTGCAGCAGGACGGGCTGCATCTCGAGCTCGGGTTCACCCGGCTGCACCTCGCAGAGTGCGGTGCGACCGGACCGGATCTCGCATCCCTCGTCGGGGCGGAGGTCATCGCCGGTCTGCGGCCCGAGGACCTGCGTCTGGGCGCCGCGGGCGGGGCGCTAGTGCGCCAGCCGCGCCTCAGCGCCGTGCTGGAGCTGATCGAGCCGGTCGGCAACGAGGCGTTTCTCAATGCACGCGCCGGCGACACGGAACTGATGCTGCGCGTGCCTCCGCACGGGCTCCCGGCCCCGGGTGATGCCGTGACGCTGACCTTTTCGCCTGACCGGCTGCACCTTTTCGATCCGCAGACGGGGCGCCGGTTCGAGCACTTGTAGGGCACGAGCGGAATCGGCCGCTGGTGTGCGTGGGAACTTCAGGAGCAGGTCATGATGCGCAAGGGTTGGCGCTCGTCGATCGCGTTACTGGTGCTGACGCTCGCGGTCACGCGAGCGGGCGCGCAAGTCGGTGAGAGCCGCATCACGGTGGATGCGGCGGCGCCGACACGGCCGTTTCCGCATTTCTGGGAGCGGATGTTTGGATCAGGACGCGCGGCGCTGACGCTGCGCGAGAGTTATCGTCAGGACCTGCGCGCGGTGCGCGGCGTCACGGCGGTCGCCTATATCCGCTTTCACGGCATCTTCCACGACGAGCTCGGCGTGTACACGGAGGGTCCGCAGGGAGAACCCATATACAACTTCTCGTACGTCGACCAGGTGTACGATGGTCTTCTGGCCAACGGCGTTCGACCGCTCGTCGAGCTGAGCTTCATGCCGCGTCAGCTGGCGCGCAGCGACATGCGACAGAGCTTCTGGTACCGCCCGGTCATCTCGCCCCCCAAGGACTATGGCCGTTGGGATGCGCTGATTACGGCGTTCGCACGGCACCTGCTCGAGCGTTACGGGATCGACGAAGTCAGCCGCTGGTACTTTGAGGTGTGGAACGAGCCCAATCTCGATTTCTGGGGAGGCCAGCCGAAGCAGTCCACGTACTGGACGTTGTACGATCACACCGCCAGGGCTCTGAAGGCGGTGGATGCGCGGCTGCGCGTCGGAGGGCCGGCGACGGCGCAAGCCGCGTGGGTTGCTGATTTCATCCGCCACTGCCAGCAAGACCGCGTTCCGGTCGACTTCATTTCGACACACGTCTACGGCGACGATACCGCGAAGGACGTGTTCGGGTCCGCCACGCCGATTGCGCGTGACCAGATGGTATGTCGCGCCGTACAGAAGGTGCATGGCGAAATCCAGGCATCCCCGTTGCCGTCCTTGCCGCTGCTCTGGACGGAATTCAACGCAAGCTTCGCGAACCACCCGCAAGTGACCGACGCGCCCTTCATGGGGCCGTGGCTGGCGGAGACGGTCCGCCAATGCGACGGACTCGTGCAGGACATGTCCTATTGGACGTTCTCCGACGTGTTTGAGGAGGGTGGTGTTGTGAAGACGCCGTTCTACGGGGGCTTCGGGCTGTTGGCCGTGGGCGGCATCCCGAAGCCGGCCTTCAACGCGTTTGCTCTGCTGCACCAACTCGGCGAGGAGCGGTACCCCGCCGACGCCGAGGGGGCGCTGCTGACGCGCCGCGGCGACGGAGCATTGGTCATCGCCATCTGGAACTACGCCGAGATCGGCTCGACTCCGAAGGCGCGAAAGGTGGTACTGACACTGCAGAACAGCGCCGCACGCACCGCAAGCGTTCAGTCACTGGACGCGGAGCACGGCAATGTTCACCCGGCGTACCGCAAGATGGGATCACCGCGCTATCTGACACAACGCCAACTCACCGCATTGCGCGCCGCTGCCGCATTGCCCCTACCCGTCGTCCGTCCGCTCGAAGCCGGTACGCTCACGCTCGGGATTCCGCCCGACGGACTCGTCCTCGTTACGATCGCAGCGGCGCCGCCGGACAGGAAGTAGCAGGCACGGCGAAACACGCGCGAACCGCAGGTTGGAGGTGCGCATGAGGGATATGGGCTGGGCGATCGTCACCGGCGCGTCCGGTGGCATGGGGGCGGCGTTCACGAGGGCGCTCGCGCAGCGCGGACACCGCGTGCTCGCCGTGGCGCGCAGCGCGGAACGCATCGCGAGGGTAGCCGCTGACGTCAAGAAGAATGGAGGGTTGGTCGAAACGCTGGCCGTGGACCTGGCGAGCGCCGCGGGCGTCGCGGCCGTCGTCGACAGAGCTCGCGCATTGGGCGACATCGAGCTGCTCGTCAACAACGCGGGACTGTCCACGTCGGGTCACTTTCTGCAGCAATCCCCTGAGCGCGAGATCGAGTCGATCCACGTGAACGTCGAGGCCCTCTACACGCTGACGCGCAGGATCGTCCCGGCCATGGTGGCACGGAAACACGGCGGGATCCTCAACATCGCATCCATCGTCGCATTCCAGGCGATTCCGTATTGGACGACGTACGCAGCGACCAAGGCTTTCGTCCTGGCATTTGGGGAAGGGCTGTCGTACGAGCTTCGCGACAGCGGCGTTCGCGTAGTCACGGTGTGCCCCGGTTTCACGCGCACCGGCCTGTATGCGGACACCGGTGTTCCCGGTCTGGCCGGGAGAAAGTCGTGCGCGTTGCCCTCGCTGCGTATGACGCGGGGCGCGTGGTTCGCGTCGTCGGGCTGACGAACCGCCTGCTGGCCATTTCCGGGGCTCTGACGCCGCCTTTCATCCTGCGCTGGCTCATGGCGAAGATGTTCGCGCCGGGCGCCGCGGCGCGTTCGGGGCCCGGGTCGGCGGCGCGCTGATGAACGAGCTCCGGCAGTGAGAGTAGGGGAGGCGGGATTGGGCACATGACCTGGCGAGACCGGGGCGCGTTTGCGGCGCTGTGCGTAATCTGGGGTCTTCCATATCTTTTCATCAAGCTGGCGGTGGCTGAGATCTCACCGGCAGGAGTTGCCTGGGCGCGCATCGCGCTGGGGGCGGTGATTCTCGTGCCGATCGCGTACCGGCGCGGCACGCTGGGGTCCGCCGTGACCCACTGGCGCGGCATCTGCGCGTTTGCCCTCGCCGAGATGGCCGTCCCGTTTTTCCTGATCTCTCTGGGCGAGCGCTGGATAAGCTCGTCGCTGACGG
>VBNP01000193.1 GCA_005877965.1 Gammaproteobacteria bacterium
CATGTGCGAGACCACGCCGCCCTGAGTCTTGACGCCCGGTGACACGCTCTCGCCCCGGAAGTGGATCGGCAGCCGGATACGGATCGTTTCATTCTCGACCACACGCTGCAGATCCACGTGCACGACCACGTTCTTCGCCGGGTGCATCTGCACGTCCTTGATGATCGCTTCCTGGGTGCGCTCGCCGATCTTCAGCCGCACGATCGAGGAGTAGAAGCGCTCGTCGGCGATCATGGTGAGAAGATTCTGCTGGTCGAGAACCAGCGCCTGGGGGTCCTCGCGGGCGCCGTACAGGATGGCGGGGACCTTGCCGGTGTGACGCAGGCGGCGGCTCGCACCCTTGCCTTGCGTCTCGCGGACATCCGCGCCGAAGGTGAACGAAATACGCATTACATGTCTCCGTTGGTTACCCAGCACCGCCGCTCCGCGACCAGCATCCCAGGAAAAATATCAGTCGACGTACAGCGAGCTCACCGATTCCTCGTCGCGGATGCGGCGGATGGTTTCCGCGAGCAGCTCCGCGACCGACAGCTGGCGGATGCGACTGGCGCCGGTGGCTTCGGCGCTCAGCGGGATCGTGTCCGTCACGACCAGCTCATCCAGCGCCGACTGCGAAATCCTCTGCACCGCGCCGCCGGACAGCACCGGGTGCGTGATGTAGGCCACCACCTTCAGCGCGCCCTCGTCCTTCAGCGCCTGCGCGGCCTGGCACAGCGTGCCGGCGGTGTCGACCATGTCGTCGACCAGCATGCAGGTCCTGCCCTCGACCTCGCCGATGATGTTCATCACCTTGGACTCGTTCGGCCGCGGGCGCCGTTTGTCGATGATCGCCAGGTCGGCATCGTCGAGGCGCTTGGCGAAGGCCCGCGCGCGCGCCACGCCGCCCACATCGGGCGACACGATGATCACGTTGCGGTAAGCCTGCTTCCACGCTTCGCCGAGCAACACCGGCGAGGCATACACGTTGTCGACCGGGATGTCGAAAAAACCCTGAATCTGATCCGAGTGCAGATCGACCGTCAGCAGGCGATTCACTCCGGCGCTCGACACCATGTTGGCAACCAGCTTCGCCGTGATGGCCGAGCGCGTCGCGCGCGGGCGCCGGTCCTGGCGCGAGTAGCCGAAATACGGCATTACCGCCGTGATGCGTGCGGCGGAGGCGCGCCGGCAGGCGTCCACCATCACCAGCAGCTCCATCAGGCGGTCGTTCGCCGGCGGACAGGTCGACTGCACGATGAACACGTCGCGCCCGCGCACGTTCTCCATCAGCTCGACGTTGACCTCGCCGTCGCTGAAGCGCCCGACCGACGCACGCCCGAGCGGCGTCTGCAGGCTGCGCGCAATGTCCTGCGCCAGCACCGGGTTGGCGTTGCCGGCAAACAGCGCCAGTGTGTCGCTGGAACCCATAGTTTGTGCGCCGTGTGTGACTTCCACCGCCCTCGCCCCGAGCCCGCAGGCACCCGCCGCCGGCCTCATGAAAGTGGCTGGGGTGGAAGGATTCGAACCTCCGAATGGCGGGATCAAAACCCGCTGCCTTACCACTTGGCGACACCCCAGCATCCGTCCGCCCGCGCGGAGAGCTGGCGGGCGCGCATCTTACAGCCGCCTCAGGTTTGCCGCCCGTGCTTGAGCAGTCCGTGCACCGGCGAGGTGTTCAGGCCCCGAGCCACAAAGCTCACCCAGCGATCGGGAACCCGCCCCGCCAGGCGCTCCGCGTCGCCGGCGCTCCCGCAGTCGCTGAAGACGCACGACCCGGTGCCCGTGAGGCGCGCGGGCGCGAACCGCGCCAGCCACTCGAGCGCTTCCGCCACTTGCGGAGCGCGCGAGCGCACGACCGGCTCGCAGTCGTTGCGGCCCCCCGACTCAAAAAAGGCGTGTAGTGTGATGAGGGGCGAATTTCGTGTCAATTCAGGGCTCTGGAACACCTCCCGGGTGCTCACGGCGACTCCCGGGTAGATGACGACGTACCACCTTACGGGCAGGGTGAGGGGTGTCAGCCGCTCCCCGACCCCCTCCGCCCAGGCTGAGGAACCCTGAACAAAAACAGGCACATCCGCGCCGAGGGGCATCGCAAGAGCGGTGAGCTCGCTCACCGAGAGCCCGCAGTTCCACACCTCGTTCAGCGCGAGGAGCGTCGTCGCCGCATCCGAGCTGCCCCCGCCGAGGCCCCCGCCCGGGGGGATGCGCTTGCGCACCTCGAGGTTCGCCCCGAGTCGCGTGCCGGTGGCGCGCTGCAGCGCCCGCGCGGCCCGCACGGTCAGATCCGCCTCGGCCGCCACCTCTGGCGGGCCCACCGGCCGCTCGATCTGCCCGTCCTCGCGCACGCTCATCGCGACCGTGTCGCACAGGTCGATGAGCTGAAAGAGCGTCTGCAGCTCGTGATAACCGTCCGCGCGACGGCCGGTCACGTGGAGGAAAAGATTGAGTTTCGCGGGCGCGGGCCAGCGCGTCTGCGCCGGGGCTGTCATAACTGCCAGTCATCCACGAGCAGCCGCACGCGCACCGCGTCGCGTCGCAGGGTGAGCCGCGCCGGCAGCGACTCGCCGCCGACCGCGACGTAGAGGCTGTAGTCGATGTGCCAGCCGGCCTGGGTGAGACCCTGCAGGCGTTGTTGCCGCTCATCGAGCTCTTCGGTGGCGGGTTGAGCCGGGTCGGGCACTCCGAGGATCCAGTAGCGGAGACTCCGCAGTGGCGGGTCGAACCCGAGACGCGTCGCGAGATCGGCGTGGGCAGCGGCGCTGTCCACGTGCTCGCCGCGCGCCGTGACGATGTCAAGGTCATTGCCCGATGCGCTGATCTGCACGGCACCGGTTCCGAGCGGGCCCTCGAGCATCAGTTGCGAGCGCGTGCCCTGTTGTTCCCAATGCAGGTTCGCGTTGAAGCCCTCGTGTCCGGTGGCGACCGCCACACGGCCACTGAGGTCGAAATGCTCGCGCGCCTGCAGCTGCGGTCGCCGCACCTCCCACGGCGCCGGCGCCGGAAAGGACACCGGCGCGCTGCGGCAGCCGCCCAGCGCGCACAGCACCGCCGCTGCGCCGACGCGCAGCACCCTACTGCGCACCGGGCAGGAACCGTTTGAGCGTAGCCTTGAGCGGTTTCGAATCGGGCTCGCGGGCGAGCGCCGCCGCCCACACCCGGCGCGCCTCGCCGCGCTGGCCGCTCACCCACAGCGCCTCACCCCAATGAGCGGCAATCTCGGCGTCGTGGCCGAGGGAGTAGGCGTGCTCGAGCGTGCTGATGGCGCCCTGGGCGTCGCCGGCACGGAAGTGCACCCAGCCGAGGCTGTCGAGCGCAGCGGGGTTGTCGGGCATCACCGCGAGCGCGCGGCGGATGAGCCCTTCGGCGTGCCCCAGCTCGAGCGTATGGTCCGCCAGCGTGTATCCGAGAGCATTCAACAGAGTCGGGTCGTCGGGTCGCTCGCTGAGCATATGCTCGAGCGCCTCGACCGACTCGTGCACCTGCCCCGCCTGTTCGAGGATCACTGCGCGGTCGTATTCGATCGAGGGATGTTGCGGATGGCGCTCGAGCGCGGTGGCCAGCAACGCCAGCCCGGTGTCCGATTCGCCGTGATCGGCGAGCAGCCGTGCCTTGGCGCGTATCAGGTCGAGCTCATCCTCCGGATGGTCCGCGGCGTAGTCATCGAGCAGCGCCAGCGCCTCGGTGCGCGCGCTGCGGTCGAGCAGGAGCGAGGCGGCGCGCGAGCGCGCCGACAGCGCCACCGAGGAGTCATAGAGGCGGCGGTAGGCGGCGATCGCCCCCTCCGGATCGCCGTCGCGCGCCGCGATATCGGCGAGATACAGCTGCGCGGTCTCGTTGCCCTGGCCGCTCGACAGCAGTTCCGTGAAGCGCTGACGGGCTTCCTTGAGGTCCCCGGATGCGAACGCCAGCAGCGCGAGCCGCCGTTCGATCTCCGCGGCCGGCGCGCCGCTCGAACGCAGATGCTCCAGCTCCTGGTGGGCCTCCTCGTTGCGATCGAGCGAGGCGAGAACTTCCGCAAGCTCGAAGCCGCCGCGCGTCGCATCGTGCGCCTTCGCCTGGCGCGCGGTGGCGACCGCCTGCGGGGCATCGCCGCGCACGACGTAGGCGCGCGCCAGCACCCGCAGGGCGGCAGGATCCTTGGGGTCACGTTGCAGCGCCTGCTGTGCATACCCTTGCGCGCGCTGACCGTCGTACGCAGCCAGCGCCAGTTCGCCCAACAGGGTGAGCGTCTCGGGTGAGTTGGCGGTCGGCTCCACCGCCCCGCTCATGGCGAGCAACACGGCGGGCGCATCGGACTGCTCCAGGAGCAGCGCCGTCAACTCGGTCATGCTCTTCGCCGTGCGCTGGGCGGCGCGCGGCGCGGCCGGGGCGGGCGCCGGCGCCGCGCCGTTGCCTGCAGAGGCGTCCGGCTGGGCTGGCCTGATGCCCGCTGCCCCCGCCGAATTCGCTTGCTCTTCGGCGTACCAGAAGTCACGGATGGCGGTGCGTGCCTCGGTGGTGTGATAGAGCTTGAGCGCCACGGCCGCGTACAGGGCGTCGGCCTCGCGATCCGCCGGCGCCAGTGCGCGCCAGCGGCTCGCCGCAGCCCAAGCAGCGGGCAGATGCTCGCAAGCCATCGCCACCTGCGTGGCGCGGCGGGCTAGCTGAACGTCCGCGGCCACGGCGGCGGCATGCGCGTAGGCTTCCGCAGCCGCCCGGCAGTCACCGCGCTTCAGGGCCACCTCCGCGATCACGGTCAGGGCGCTGGCATCCCCGCCGGCGGGCAGTGGCGCCGCGGCCTGGGTGGCGGGGCGGACGCCGGCGCAGCCGGCAAGGAGCGAGGCCGCCAGCAGCGGGGCGCACAGGAGTGGGCTCAGGTTACGCAAGTGGTTGATCATACTCACGGGAGCACTATAGAGCCTCCGCAAGTGGTGCGCATTGCGCAACTTGTCACAAACTGCAGACATCCCGGAGAATGCCGCGCCCCAAGCCGCAGCCATGAAGGAATCCATCCGCCAGCGCCTGCAGAAACTGTCCGACCGCTTCGAGGAGGTCGGCCGGTTGCTGGCCACCGAGGAGGTGGCCGGCGGCTCGCAGCAGTTCCGCGACCTGTCCGTGGAATACGCACGCCTGCAGCCGCTGGCGGAGCGCTTTGGCCGCTACCACGGCCTGGAACGCGATCTGGCCGCGGCGCGCGAGCTGCAGGCCGATCCGGACGCCGGCATACGCACCCTCGGCGAGGAGGAGGTGGGGCACGTGCAGCGCGAGCTCGAAGCCGCGGAGAGCGAGCTGCGCGGGCTGCTGCTGCCGAAGGACCCGCGCGACGACCGGAACATCTTCCTCGAGGTGCGCGCCGGCACCGGGGGCGATGAGGCGGCGATCTTCGCCGGTGAGCTGCACCGCATGTACGCCCGCTACGCGGAAGGCCGGGGATTCGCCGTGGAAGTGCTCAGCGAAAGCGCGGGCGAGCACGGCGGCTACAAGGAGATCATCAGTCGCATCGTGGGCAAGGGTGCGTTCTCGCTGCTGAAGTTCGAATCCGGAACGCACCGCGTACAACGCGTGCCGGCGACCGAGGCACAGGGGCGCATTCACACTTCGGCGTGCACGGTGGCGATCCTGCCCGAGCTCGATGAGGTCGAGCAGATCGAGATCAACCCGGCCGAGCTGCGCATCGATACCTACCGCTCCTCGGGCGCGGGGGGGCAGCACGTCAACAAGACCGACTCCGCGGTGCGCATCACACACCTGCCGAGCGGCATCGTGGTGGAATGCCAGGACGAGCGTTCGCAGCACAAGAACCGCTCGCGCGCCATGGCGCTGCTCAAGGCGCGTCTGCTGGCCGCCGAGCAGGAGAAGCAGCAGAGCGCACAGGCGCAGTCGCGCCGCCTGCAGGTAGGGAGCGGCGACCGCTCCGAAAGGATCCGCACCTACAATTTCCCCCAGGGGCGCGTCACCGATCACCGTATCAACCTGACGCTTTACAAACTGCAGCAGGTCATGGACGGTGAGCTCGATGAGCTGATCGAGCCGCTGCAGCAGGAGTACCAGGCCGAGCTGCTGGCGGAAGAAGTATGAGTGAGGTCGCACCGGGTCTCACCGTCGACAGTGTCACCGGCATCGACGTGTCGCTACCGGTGGCAGGTCCGGGCGCACGCGCGTACGCATTCCTGGTCGACTGGCACATCCGCGTGATTCTCGCGCTCGGGTGGTTCGTCCTCGGCGCACTCCTTTATAACGGGCGCTTCACCCTTGCGCCGCCGCTCACCAACGATGCCCGCTGGTTCGGCGCGGTGGTCGCACCCGCACTGGCGATCTATTTCCTCTACCACCACGCGGTGGAGCTCGCGATGCGCGGCAGCACGCCCGGCAAGCGCATGGCAGGTGTGCGGATCGTGGCGCGCGATGGCGGCGCGCCCAGCGCCGGCGCGCTCCTCACCCGCAACGTATTTCGTCTGGTCGACAGCCTGCCGCTGTTCTACGGCGTGGGCCTGATCGCGGTGGTGCTGACGCGCGACAACCTGCGCATCGGCGACATGGCTGCCGGCACGCTGCTGGTGTTCGAGCACGCGGATGCACGCCTGCCGACGCGCGCCGGTGAGGCCCACCGCGCCGGTCGGCTGGACGCGACGGGCGCCGAAATCGTCGCCGAGCTGCTCGAGCGCTGGCCCGCGCTCGCGCCCGAGGCGCGCGTGCGGCTCGCACGGCAGGTCCTGACACGCTACGGCGGGGAGTCCGGGGAGTCCGGCGATGACGACGCCGCCTGGCGCACGCGCCTCGAGCGCCTGGCGCGTCCCGGACAGGGGTAAGTGACAGTGAACGGCTCGGCCCGGCAACGCGCCCTTACGGTCAGTCTGCTGCAGCGCGCGGACCTGTGGCGGCAGGCGGAGAGGCGCGCCCGCCGCCTCGCCCGCGGGCGCAGCGACGATGCCGCGGACGCCACGCACCTGGCGGACGACTATCGGCTGCTGGCACACGATCTGGCGCGCGTGCGCACGCTCATGCCGGACTCGCGCACCCGCGAGTACCTGGAGGCCGCCTACGCGCGCGCGCACGCCACGC
>VBNP01000201.1 GCA_005877965.1 Gammaproteobacteria bacterium
ACCGCATCTCGCTCGGCATGAAGCAATTGCAGGATGACCCCTGGCAGGGCATCGAAGCCAAATATCCGGTGGCCACGCGTTTCACCGGCCGCGTTACCAACATCACCGACTACGGCGCCTTCGTCGAGCTCGAGCCCGGGATCGAGGGCCTCATCCACGTCTCCGAAATGTCGTGGACCAAGAAGAACGTGCATCCCGGCAAGATCGTCTCGACCTCGCAGGAGGTGGAGGTGCAGGTGCTCGAAGTCGATCCGGTCAAGCGCCGCATCTCGCTCGGCCTCAAACAGACCATGCGCAATCCCTGGGAGGTTTTTGTCGAGAAATATCCACCCGGCACCAACGTCGAAGGCGAGGTCAAGAACAAGACCGAGTTCGGCCTCTTCCTCGGCCTCGATGGCGACGTCGACGGCATGGTGCATCTCTCCGATCTCGACTGGAAGCGCCCGGGCGAGCAGGTGATCGAGGAGTACAAGAAGGGCGACAAGGTCAAGGCGCAGGTGCTCGATGTCGATGTCGAGAAGGAGCGCATCTCGCTCGGCATCAAGCAGCTCGAAGGCGACCCGTTCGCCGCGGAAGGCGCCGGCGAGCTCAAGAAGGGCGGCGTCGTCACCTGCGAGGTCACCGAGGTGAAGGAAGCCGGCATCGACGTGAAGATCGTCGGCACCGACCTCACCACCTTCATCAAGCGCTCGGAGCTTGCGCGCGATCGCGGCGAGCAGCGGCCGGAGCGCTTCGCGGCCGGTCAGAAGGTCGACGGGCGCGTCATCCAGTTCGACCGCCGGGCGCGCAAGGTTCAGGTGTCGATCAAGGCGCTCGAAGTCGCGGAGGAGAAGGAGGCGATCGCCCAATACGGTTCCTCCGATTCCGGCGCGACGCTGGGCGACATCCTTGGCACCGCGCTCAAGCGGGCGACCGAGAAGCCGGCGGAGACGCCGGACGAGGATACGGAAGAGCATACGGAGAAGTAGCGACCACGAGCGCCGGTCCCGGGCGGTGCGGTGCGAGCAATGCACCGCCCGGGAACTGGGCGCCGTTTCTTCCGGGTTTGCCACAATTGCGGCCGGTTCCTGCGTGCCATTGACCAAAGCGATCGGCGGCGGCACTGTCCCGCCGGAATCTCGCGATGGAGACGAGCCAAGGGAACAAAACCATGTCGCTCGATGCCGATACGATCGTCGACCGCCGCCGCATGCGGCGCAAGCTCACCTTCTGGCGCGTATTCGCGATCCTTTTGGCGATCGGCGCCGTCATCGCGGTGGGTGTGGGCCTGCGCGGGCAGGGCAATGGCGTCTTGACGGCGGGCACCGCCGGCTCGATCGCACGCGTGACCATCACCGGCCTCATCCGCGGCGATCAGCAGCGCGTGGAGGCACTGGAGCGGCTCGCTCGCTCGCCGGCCAAGGCCGTGATCGTGCACATCAACAGCCCGGGCGGCACCACCTCGGGCTCCGAGGAGCTGCACGACTCGATCAAGCGGCTCAAGGAGCAGAAGCCGATCGTGGTGGTGGTGGATGGGCTCGCCGCCTCCGGCGGCTACATCGCGGCGCTCGCCTCCGACCACATCGTGGCGCAAGAGACCTCGCTGGTCGGCTCGATCGGCGTGCTGTTCCAATATCCCAACGTCACCGATCTGATGCGGACGATCGGCGTGCGGGTGGAGGAGATCAAGTCTTCGCCGCTCAAGGCGGCGCCCAACGGGTTTGAGCCGACCAGCCCGGAGGCGCGCGCCGCCATCGAGGCGATCGTGATGGATTCCTATGCCTGGTTCCGCGGGCTGGTGAAGGACCGCCGCCAGCTCGACGACGCTGCGCTCGACCGCGTCGCCGACGGTCGCGTATTCACCGGGCGCCAGGGCGTCCAACTCAAGCTGGTCGACGAACTCGGCGACGAAAAGACCGCCGTCGCCTGGCTCGCGAAGGAGAAGAACATCGACCCAAAGACCCCGGTCCGCGATTATCGGCTGCGCGACCGGCTCAGCGACCTGCCGTTCCTGCATACCGCCGCGGTGGTCGCGCTCGACGCGCTGGGTCTTAGCGCGCTCGCGCGCCGCTTCGAGACCTCGGGCGCGATGGAGGCGATCGAGCGGCTCAACCTTGACGGTCTGTTGGCCCTTTGGCACCCTCCGGCGTCGAACTAGCGCATGGCCGAAAGGCTGGGGATGGTCGGGATGATCAAATCCGAGCTTGTGACGCGCATCGCCACGCAGAATCCGCACCTCTATCAGCGTGACGTGGAGAATATCGTCAACGCCATCCTCGGCGAGATCGTCGCCGCGATGGCGCGCGGCGACCGGGTCGAGCTGCGCGGCTTCGGCGCATTTTCGGTCAAGCACCGGCCGGCGCGCACCGGGCGCAACCCGCGCACCGGCGCCCATGTCGCCGTCGAGCAGAAATCGGTGCCGTTCTTCAAGACCGGCAAGGAAATGCGCGAACGGCTCAATCGACCGACGACCTGAACCCCGGAGCGCGCGCGAGCGCGCCACGACGCCCATGATCCGCAAGATCGTTTCGGCACTCATCCTCGTGCCGCTCGCGATCGTCTTGATCACCTTCGCGGTGGCGAACCGGCAGATCGTCATCGTCTCGCTCGACCCGTTCGATCAGGCGCATCCCGCAGTTGCCGTGGCGCTGCCGCTGTTCGCGCTGATCCTCGCCCTTATCATCGGCGGCGTAGTGGTCGGCGGCATCGCGGCCTGGCTCAAGCAGCACAAATGGCGCCGCGCCGCCCGCCGCGCCGAAGACGAGGCGCGGCGGCTGCGCGCCGAGGTCGACGCGCTGCGGCGGGGTGGACCGACCAGCCAGCCCTCGACGCCGAGCCCGCCGGTTGACTACGCGCCGCGGCTCACCATCCCGCCGCCGGCGGGATGATCGGGCGTAGCGTGGCATCCAATTCCGGCATGATTGTAGTTGGCGGGCTGTGCTATCATGCCGGTTCGAGGACTGACTATGAATATACCCGATATCAATCGTGCGATTCTGCGCATGCACATTGCGACGATCGAGGCGAAGCACCCGATCAAGATTCTCGGCCTGTTGCCGCGCGGCAGCGCAGGCCATGTATTCGACGAGAATGGGTTGGAGTTCTTAGCCGAAAAGCGGCCTGGGCTGAGCTTGCTGGGATTGGCAGAAGCCGAGGTGCATTTGGGTGATCTGCTTGGCCGCCAGGTCGGCATCGTCCTCGTCAGCGGCCTCAAAGGTCGAGAGGCGGAGGAATATCCGCGACTCGTTGAGCCGGTATGAACCGCTCCGATCTCGAACGTCTGCGTGACGCGCGCGAATACGTGAAATATGCAATTCAAGATGCCGGCGGGCTGTCGGCGAAAGCTTTGGCGCAGGCAAGACAGCCGCAACACGCCACATTGTTTGATCTTGTTGTGATCGGCGAAACGTTGAACAAGGTTTCTGCCGAGCTCAAGGCTGCCGCACCGAGTTTGCCCTGGAAAGCGGTCACCAATCTGCGCAATATCATTGTGCATTCCTATTGGCTGATCGACCTTGAAATCGTTGCCGCCGTCATCGAAAAAGACCTTGATCCTCTCCTCGCAGAACTCACAAAACTGATCGAGTTCGTGGAACGCACTGGCAAATGACTCTTTCAGTCAAAATCTGCGGTCTCTCCACCCCCGAGGCGCTTGATGTGGCGCTCGATGCGGGGGCGGACCTCGTCGGCTTCGTGTTCTTTCCGCCCTCGCCACGCCACCTAGCCTTTGAGACCGCGCGTGCGCTTGGTGAGCGCGTCCGCGGTCGGGCCCAGAAGGTGGCGCTGTCGGTCGATGCCGACGATGCCTTCCTCGCCGCCTCGATCGAGGCGCTCACGCCCGATCTGCTGCAGCTTCATGGCAAGGAGCCGCCTGCGCGGGTCGCCGCCGTGAACCAACGATTCGGCCTGCCGGTGATGAAGGCCATTGCGGTCGAGGAGCGGGCCGACCTTGCGGTGATCGCGCAATACGCCGCCGTTGCCGACCGGCTCCTGTTCGACGCCCGCCCCCCGCGCGCGGCGACCCGGCCGGGGGGGCTCGGCAGGAGCTTCGATTGGCGGCTCCTGGAAAATCTCGATCCCGGCCTGCCGTTCATGCTCTCCGGCGGCCTCGACGCGCGCAATATCGCCGAGGCGCTGCGGATCACCCGCGCCGACGCCGTTGATGTATCATCGGGGGTCGAGCGGGCGTCCGGCGTGAAGGACCTGGACAAAATCCGCGCCTTTATTGCCGCGGCCCGTGAAGCCGCGCGCGGCCTGGCCGCGCCGAACACCGTCACGAGCAGCGCATGACCGTCCAGCAACTGCCCAATTCCTTCCGCACCGGCCCCGACGAGCGCGGGCATTTCGGCCGCTATGGTGGGCGCTTTGTCGCCGAGACGCTGATGCCGCTCGTGCTCGAGCTGGAAGCGGCCTATGCCGAGGCTAGGCTCGACCCCGCCTTCAAACAAGAGATGGAAGGCTATCTCACGCATTACGTCGGGCGCCCCTCGCCGCTCTATTTTGCCGAGCGCATCACCGAGCATTGCCGAAGCCTCAAGGCCGCCGGCGGCGAACGCGGCGCGAAAATCTATTTCAAGCGCGACGAGCTTAACCACACCGGCGCGCACAAAGTGAACAACGTGCTCGGCCAGATCATGCTAGCGCGTCGCATGGGCAAGCCGCGCATCATCGCCGAGACCGGCGCCGGCCAGCACGGCGTCGCGACGGCCACGCTGTGCGCGCGCTTCGGGCTCAAGTGCGTGGTCTACATGGGCTCGGTCGACGTCGAGCGGCAGAAGCCGAATGTCTTCCGCATGAAGCTGCTTGGCGCCGAGGTGCGCCCTGTTGAGTCTGGCTCAAAGACCCTCAAGGATGCCATGAACGAGGCGCTGCGCGACTGGGTCACCAATGTCGGCGACACGTTCTACTGCATCGGCACCGTCGCCGGCCCACACCCCTATCCGATGATGGTGCGCGACTTCCAGTCGGTGATCGGACGCGAGACCCGTGAGCAGATGCAGGTGGCCGAAGGCCGGCTGCCCGACTCGCTGGTCGCCTGCATCGGCGGCGGCTCGAACGCCATGGGCCTGTTCCATCCCTTCCTCGACGACCAGCAGGTCGAGATCTACGGCGTCGAGGCGGCCGGCCACGGCATCAAGTCCGGCGAGCACGCGGCCTCCATCGCGGGCGGCCGCCCGGGCGTGCTGCACGGCAACCGCACGTATCTCCTGA
>VBNP01000202.1:0-1311 GCA_005877965.1 Gammaproteobacteria bacterium
ATCGGCGTTGGACGCAGGGCAACTTGCAGCACGCGCGGGTGCTGGGATTCCCCGGGCTGCATCCCCTGAGCAGGGTTCACTTTCTGACGGGCATCGTGTCTTATGTGAGCTCACCCATGTGGCTGGCGCTGCTGCTCGTGAGCTCGCTCGTGAGCGCCATCGAGACGACCAGGAAGCCGCAATACTTCCTGCCGGGCCCTCACACTCTGCCGCAGTGGCCGCAAATCCGCGCCGGTGAGACCGCCGTGCTGTTTGCGCTGACGCTCGCGGTGCTGTTGCTGCCGAAGATTCTGGCCGCGATCCTGACACTGCGCGATTCGCAGCTGCGCCGGCAGTTCGGCGGCGCCGCGCGGCTGTGCGCCAGCCTGATCGTCGAGCAGTTCTTCAGCGTGCTGCTGGCGCCGTCCATGATGCTGTTCCACTCCACCTTCGTGGCGCAGACCCTGCTGGGCAAAGTGGTGTCGTGGAATGCCCAGGACCGTAGCGAGCGGGGAGTCACGCTGCGGGAAGCCTTCCGGCGGGAGAAATGGCACCTCGCTTTCGGCCTCGCGTGGGGCGCGATCATGCTGCGGGTGGCGCCGCGCTTCTTCTGGTGGCTGACGCCGGTGCTGATCGGTCTCATTTGCGGTGTAGGGCTCACCGCCTGGACGAGTCGCACCAGTGCCGGAAGGATCGCGCGAGGCTGGGGTCTGTTGCTGACACCGGAGGAGACCACGCCGCCGCGAGAGCTCAGGGCCCTGCGCGACGCGAACCTGGATGCAATAGCCGCGTCTGCCGCATCGGGCTCGTCCATGCTGGCTTGCGCGACCGCCGGCAAGACCAGTGGTGAAAGCCCAGCGCGCCGCCCCGCGCGCCTAGAGTCCGCTCTTGATCCGCGTCCAGGTGCGCGTTCGTAACCGCTGATAAATCCGCGACCGCGCTAGGTGCGCGTCAACTCGGACCTCAGCCAGTTCTGGAACTGCCGTATCGCGTGCTCCTCGGGCATCAGGACGCCCCCGGCATGAGGCAAGGCGCGCAACCCGCGCTGGTTGAGTTCGCAGATTTCGGCATCCTCGCTCATGACGATGTTTGTGAACTCAACCGCGTTCATGAGGTCGCGTTTCGGATCGGCCAGCGTTTCGGGCAGGAACAGAAACTCGATGCTCATCTCCGTGCGCTCCGGTCCGAGCGGCCGCAGACGCACGACACGCACGTAGTCCACGTGTGCCACGATGAACATCGAAGGCACGGACGTCAGATACACGTGCGCGGCCTTGCGGTCTTCGGGGCTCACGGCCGGGAACGGCACCCCGACCGGTTTGCCGTCCATGG
>VBNP01000202.1:1319-11443 GCA_005877965.1 Gammaproteobacteria bacterium
ATCCTGCCAACTCGGATCGTCGCGGCGTTCCAGAAGCGCTCGGCCGAAGAGCGGTACCAGCTGTGCCAGCCTGGGATGGACGCCCGGGCAGTGCAGGCACTCGTTGTAGTTCTCCCAGAACACCTTCCAGTTGCACTGAATCGTCTTGCGCAGCGTATGCCCGACGACCAGATCGCCCAAGCGCCAATCATCGAGGCGGTTCAGTGGCAGATCGAAACTCGCCGCGAAAGGCGGCGGCTCATTCGTGAGTGCGGCGAAAATGAAACCGCTCCACTCAGTCACCGGCAGGCGGTACAGAGGGAAATCGCGCATGTCGAAGCCGTCGCCGTGCTGCCTGGATGAGGTCTGCAGGAGATCGCCGCGCAGACTGTATCTCCAGCTGTGATATGGACACACGATGCCGGCAGAGGGGAATCGGCCTTCCGAGGTCCGGCACAGCGCGGCTCCCCGATGCCGACAGGTATTGTGGAAGGCGCGCGCCACGCCGTCCTCGCCGCGTACCACGAGGATCGACTGGTCACCCACCTCGAGGGTGCGAAAGGTGCGCGGTGTGCCGATGTCACTCGAACGGCAGACGTAGATCCAATTCCGGTGCCAGATCTGGGTCATTTCCCGCTGGTGGTGCGCCGGATCGAAATAAAAGGACGCCGGAAGGCTCGCGACGGTGGCCGTCAGGCCGGCATAGCCGGGATCGCGTCTGACGGAAGCAGGGTTGGTGCTCACAGATCTGTTCTCCGGCCGCGCTGACAGACGCCACTGTAGTCCAGTTCCAATTCGAGCTCAAAACCGGTAGAAACCCCCGTGAGTCGCGCGTCACCGGCTCTCCGGCCGCCGCCAGGCGACGACCTTCTGCTGCTGCTCACCGAGCCCCTCGATCCCGAGACGCAGGGTATCGCCGGGCTGGAGGTAGAAGGGTTGCGGCTTCTGCCCGAGACCGACACCCGGGGGCGTGCCGGTGGTGATGATGTCTGCGGGCTCGAGCGTGATGAAGCGGCTGACGTAGCTGACAAGCGTGGCGACACCGAAGATCATGGTGCGCGTATTGCCGGTTTGCATGCGCTTGCCGTTGAGATCGAGCCACAGGCCGAGATTCTGGACGTCACCGATCTCATCACGCGTGACGAGCCATGGCCCAACAGGGCCGAAGGTGTCGCAGCCTTTGCCTTTATCCCAGGTGCCGCCGCGCTCCATCTGGAACTCGCGCTCCGAGATGTCGTTGACCAGGACGTACCCTGCGACATGTTCCAGGGCGGCGTGGACCTCGACGTACTGCGCGGTCGTTCCGATAACCACACCGAGCTCGACTTCCCAGTCGGTCTTCTTCGATTCCCTCGGAATCATCACCTCGTCGGAGGGTCCCTGCAGACAGCTGATGGCCTTCGTGAACACCACCGGCTCGGATGGAATCGGCGCATTCGTCTCCGCCGCGTGGTCGGCGTAATTCAGACCGATGGCGATGAACTTGCGCGTGCCAATGCAGGGCAGTCCCAGTCGCGGACTTCCCGGGACCGGCGGGAGCGAGGCAGGATCGATCGCGGCGAGCCTGCGCAGACCGGCGGGGGAGATTTCCTCGGGCCCGATGTCGCCGACGTGGCCGCAGAGGGAGCGGATGATGCCGTGAGCATCCAGCATCCCCGGCTGTTCACGGCCCGCCGGGCCATAGCGCAACAGTTTCATGGATGGGGCCTCGTCGGTCCGTATGGCCACGGGTATTGTGCACGATCGATGAGGCGAGCACGGGAAATTTGCCAGGGAAATTGCCACGTCGGCGTTGTGTTTGGCTGCTGACGAGGCGATATTCACCACGATGACGCATCCGAAACCGCTGCTGTGTGGAGTGGAGCTGGGCGGAACGAAATGCGAGTGCCTGGTCGGCACCGCGCCCGATGACATACGCGAGCGCATCACGCTCAAGACTGAGCGCGACGCGGCGGCAACACTGCGGCGCATCGCGGCGGTCCTGCGGGACTGGAGGACCAGACACGGCACGTTCAGCGCCCTCGGGCTCGCATGCTTCGGCCCGCTGGAGCTGCGGCCTGAATCACCTGAATTCGGCAGGATTGGTATGACGCCCAAGGAAGGCTGGAAGAATGTGGACGTCGCAGGGTTCTTTGCCGATCGGTTTGCGGACGCCGTGGGCATAACGACCGACGTTATCGCGGCCGCTCTGGCCGAAGGCCGTTGGGGCGCGGGGCAGGGGCTGACCGACTATGCGTACGTCACGGTCGGTACCGGCGTGGGAGTCGGTCTCATTGCGGCGGGTAAGCCGCTATCCGGGTGGCACCACCCCGAACTCGGACACATCCGCATAGCGCGCGCCCCCGGGGATGACTGGCCCGGGGGCTGCCGTTTTCACGGCGCTTGCGTCGAGGGACTCGCCTCAGGGCCGGCGATCGAAGCGCGCAGCGGCACGCCGCCCGCGGACCTGCCGGCCGACAGCCCCGTATGGGACACGGTGGCCCACGCGCTGGCACAACTCGCGCACGGTCTGGTTTTGACGCTGGCGCCGCAGCGGATCCTGATTGGCGGTGGTGTGGTGAGCGAGCGCACCCACCTCTTTCCCCGGATTCGAGAGTATCTGCGCCTCAGCCTCAACGATTACGTGGACATCGAGCACGCCGCCGGCCGGCTCGAGGAATACATCGCGCCGCCGGGCCTGGGCACGCTGGCGGGCTCGCTGGGAGCGCTCGCGGTGGCCGCGGACGCGGCCTCAGCTAAGTCTACGCGCTGCTGAGGCGCTCGTCGGTATCGGCGATACAGCCGGCCGTCACACGATTGCGGCCCAGGTGCTTGCTCTCATAGAGAGCTGCATCGGCTGCTCTGACCATCCGCTGTGCGAGATCGCTGCTGGAACCGCAGACCTTATCGAGTGCGCAGACTCCGAAACTTGCCGTGATCGAGATCTCGCGAAATCGACTCGTGAACGCGCCCGCCCCGATAGTCTCGCGCAACCTGTCGGCCACCGCGCACGCTTTGGATGCAGTGGTGTCGGGAAGCACGATGGCGAATTCGTCGCCCCCGAGCCGGGCCACCCAGTCTCTCCCAAGACGCAGGCCGTCACTGATGCGCTGGCAGAACTCCTTCAGTACCTCATCTCCGATCTGATGCCCGTGTTCGTCGTTGATTCGCTTGAAGTGATCGATGTCGGCCATCAGGATAGCCAATGGCTGGCCGAGGCGGGCGGCCCGCTCAACTTCGCGCGGGAACTGCTGCTCGAAGTAGTGCCGGCGTCCGGCGCTCGTCAGTTCATCAATAGTCGACAGCACGCCGTTGTCGCGCACCGCCAGTTGCAGCGAGGCCGCAAAATCGGCGATGCGGCGTGCGGTCGTCACGTGTGTCAAGAAGTGCTCGCCACGCGCATCGCTTGATACGCAGCCGTTAGCCCCCGCATGGACAGCGTCAGACTGCAGCAATAGCCTGCCGGAGCTTACGAAGACGATGTGTGTCACCTCGCCTAGGGGCAGCTGCCGCACGCTGCGTATCAAGTCGATGTTGTCCGTGAACATCAGAGCATGAACGCGATCGGCAAGGCGCTCGAGTGCCTCATCAGCGTTGCGCGCCGTGTCGACCTCAAGGTTCGCGCTCGACAGCAGCCTTGCGAAGCGATCCCGCGTCAGCTGCGCCTCAATCACGAGCAACGCTGCAGGACTCGGCGCCGTCCGCAGCATGATACTGGTCATCGCCGGGGAATCCCGCTGCTGCAGCGTTTCGTCCAGAACCCTGCGCCGGGCGAGCAAATGCCGAGCCGCGTCCGTGCCGGGGTCAGCGTCGCCACACAGCGGGGCTCGATCGCTCTCTCGGCGATGGCGCGAGGGTCCCCTTGCCAACGCACTGCGGACGGTCTGCGCCAGGTGTTCACGATCGCCCTTGGCGATATAGCCGGCCGCTCCGTGCTTGAGCGCCTCGCGAGCCCGCTCGTCGCCAAGGGTTCCCGAGACGAATACGAACGGGATTTCCGGGGCCTCGGCAGTCGCAATCGAGAATGCCGACATGCCATCGAAGCACGGGAGCGTGCAATCGGAGATGATCAGGTCGGGCGCAGACAGCAGTGCATCACGGAAGGCGGCCTCCGTCGCTACACGCATCCAGGTGCAGTCAATGCCGTCCGCCTGCAACTGCCGTACCGTCAGCTCCGCGTCGGACACGTTGTCTTCGACGATCAGCAACTGCATGTTTGCAAACATGTTAAATTCCCGTTGCGGTGGTGTGACATTAATCCTCCCATTCTCGAACAGTCCGTGAAATCAAGCACGAGGTCACGCGCGATTGTGTGATGCTCGGCACAGCAGGGTGTAGGACACCGCACCAGACGGGCTTTTTGAAGGCGTTTCGGCCGCGGGCACTGGACCTCTCCTGGACAGGCCCAAGCTTGCGTCCAGGGGACGATCGGTCACGCCCAGCGGCAGGATCGGAGCGCGTGTTCGCTCGCATCAGGTCTTTCGGTCGAACACCAGCAACGTCGAGGTGGCCGATGCGTAGAGCTGCCCGGCGGCGTCGGTGATCCGACCTTCGGCGAATGCCACGCGCTTGCCAATCGAGACAACCCTGCCTTCGGCGCGCACCGGACCCGTCGTCGACGTGAGCGTGCGGTGGTAGCTCGATGCCAACAGGATCTTACGGCGCGGCCGTTAAAAACCATGAGCGCCATCCGTAGGATGATGCCAAGATCGCATTTTCACCCGGACCTCCACCGCCCGTGACTGCCGCCAATTCGACCCGCGCCGGCATTCCCGCCCACGCCCGCGTGGTCGTTGTGGGGGGCGGAGTCATCGGCACCTCCGTCGCATACCACCTTGCTCTGATGGGCTGGAAGGACATCGTCCTGCTGGAACGTGACCGGCTCACCTGCGGGACGACCTGGCACGCCGCGGGTCTGATGGTGACCTTCGGCTCAACCTCCGAGACCTCGACCGAAATGCGCAAATACTCACGCGCTCTTTACAGTCGGCTCGAGGCGGAAACCGGCCAGGCCACCGGATTCGCGCCCATCGGTTTCATCGAAGTCGCCTCCGACCGGGACCGGCTCGAGGAATATCGGCGTGTCTCGGCCTTCAATCGCTATTGTGGCGTGGACGTACAGGAGCTCTCGCCGCGCGAGGTTCAGGAGCTGTTTCCGCTCGCGAAAGTCGATGACATCGAGGCCGGCTTCTACGTGAAGGAGGACGGCCGGGTGAATCCGGTAGACGTCCGAGGGTGTGCCTGCGACCGGCGTCCTGCACGACCACGGGCACGTAACCGCCGTTCGCACCTCGCTGGGCGACATCAAGACCGAGGTCGTCGTCAACTGCGCCGGCATGTGGGCGCGTCAGTTCGGTGCGCTCACGGGCGTCACGATCGCCAATCAAGCGGCGGAGCATTACTACCTGATCACCGAGCCGATCAGGAACCTTCCGCCGAACATGCCGGTGCTCGAGGATCCGGGCGCCTACGGTTACTACCGCGAGGAGGGCGGTGGGTTGATGGTGGGATTGTTCGAGCCGCTCTGTGCGCCGTGGAGAGTGGCAGGAATTCCCGAAGACTTTTCCTTCGGCGAGCTGCCGCCGGATTGGGAGCGCATGACGCCCTTTCTCGAGCGCGCCACGTCACGCGTGCCGATCACCGCGGAAGTCGGCATGAAGAAATTATTCTGTGGTCCCGAGAGCTTTACGCCGGATTTACGCCCGATCGTCGGCGAAGCGCCGGAGCTCCAGGGTTACTTCGTTGCGGCGGGCTTGAATTCCATCGGCGTTCTGACGGGCGGTGGTCTGGGCCGCGTGCTGGCCAACTGGATCGTCACGGGAAATCCCGATGTTGACGTCACCGGCTTCAATATCGATCGCCTGCACGTCTACCAGGCGAATCCCGAGTACCGTCGCCAGCGGACCGTCGAATCGCTCGGCATGGTTTACAAGTGCCACTACCCGGGGATGTCGCTGACCACGGCGCGGGGCGTGCGCAAATCCCCATTTCATGATCGCCTGGCCGCGGCCGGCGCGTACTTCAAGGAGGTGAGCGGGTGGGAAAGCCCGGACTGGTACGGCACGCCCGGTACGCAACCCGACCCTGGTGCCCTGACCTGGGGCCGGCCGAGCTGGTTCTCGCGCTGGCAGCAGGAGCATCACGCCGCGCGCCAGAACGTGATCCTCATGGATATGTCGTTCATGGGGAAATTCCTGGTCCAGGGGCGCGATGCCGGCCGCTGCCTCAACCGCATTTCAGGCAACCAGGTCGACGGCGCGCCGGGCGTGATCACCTATACACAGTGGATGAACGAGGCCGGCACGCTGGAAGCCGATCTCACGGTGACCAAGCTCGGCAGTGAAAGATATCTGGTGGTCGTCACCGACACCATGGTGCGTCATGCCGAAACCTGGATGAAGCGCAATATTCCCGATGGGGCGCACGCCGTCATCACGGATGTGACCTCGGCCTACGGCCAGCTCAATCTGCAGGGCCCCAATTCACGCGCGCTCCTGCAGAAACTTACGACCACGGATCTCTCGAACGCGGCATTCCCGTTCCGCACCGCGCGCGAGATCGACATCGGTTTCGCACGGGTACTGTGCATTCGCATCACCTATGTGGGCGAGCTCGGCTACGAGCTCTACATCCCCGCCGAGCAGGCGACGCACGTTTATGACGGCATCGTCGCAGCGGGACGCGAATTCGGACTCGTGCACGCCGGACTCAAGGCGCTCTCCAGTCTGCGCATGGAAAAGGGCTACCGCGACTACGGCCACGACATCGACAATACCGATGTGCCGGACGAAACCGGCCTCGGCTTTGCCCTGGACCTCAGGAAACCGGGCGGCTTCATCGGCAAGGAGGCGGTGCTCGCTCGCAGGGCCAAGGGCCCGCTGACTCGCCGCCTCGTCCAGGTGCTGGTGCAGGATCCCGAGCCGCTCATGTTCCACGCCGAGGTCGTACGCCGCGACGGCGTTCCAGTCGGCTACGTTCGCGCGGCATCGTACGGCCATACCCTGGGCGGCGCCGTGGGCCTGGCGATGATCGAGCCGAAGGTGCCTGTCGATGAGGCCTTCCTCAACAGCGGAGAGTGGCAAGTGGATATCGCCGGAAGGCTCTATCCAGCCATCGTTTCCGCCAGGCCACTCTATGACCCCGGGTTGAAGCGGATCCACGCCTAGTCGACGACTCCGGCAGCCTCGGCGGCGGCCGGGCGTTCGCGCCAAACCCCCGGCCGCTGAGGATTGCTTAAGGTTTGCCGGAGTCTGCCTGCCGAGCAGCCTCGAACAGAAACCAGGTACGTCGCTCGGTCTCGTCGATCCAGACTTCGAGCAAGCTGGCGGTGGCGATGTCGCGATGTTCCTCGCAGACGTTGTGCACTTCGCGCAGACGCGCGGCGAGTTCCTTGTTGTCCTCGCGCACTTCGGCGAGCATGTCCTGCGGCTGTACATAGTCGACGTCGTTGTCCTGTACGCGCTGCAAGCGGCTGATGTGCCCGACGGACTTGAGCGTGGATCCGCCGATCTTGCGTACCCGCTCGGCGATGGCGTCGGTCATCGCGAACAACTGATCCGCCTGTTCGTCGAGCAGCAAATGGTAGTCACGGAAGTGCGGGCCGCTCATGTGCCAGTGGAAATTCTTGGTCTTCAGATAAAGCGCGAACACATCGGCCAGGATGGCATTCATGGCACCGGCGATGTCCTTGGTCGCGGCGGGTTTCAGGTCGGTGGGCGTCGCCAGTGGAGCGCTCTGTCTGCGCACGAGATCTTCTCTGCTGCTGTTCTCCGGTCTTCCATCAGATCCGTCCTGCAAGCCAGGCGGCAATGTTCTCGACGTAGCGATGGGTACCGTCCAGTGCGTCAGAGCTCGAGAGAACACCCTCGCCAGCGGGCTCATTCACGAAGCTCGGACACCCCATGCGTGGATTCCAGTTGTAATCGCAGAAGTGGTGAAAGCTCGAATCCGAGACGGCGCGCCCCATGCCGCGCTCCTCGACGGCAACACATAGATTGAAGGTCGCGCCGGTCGTGAGACTGCGCCCCTGGGCAACGACGCGCCCGACCTGATGAAGCGCGCTCGGAACACCGACGGATCCTTCGTGTGGATGAGCGGGCAGGTGACGGATGGCCGCCCCTGAGGCGGTCTTCATCAGAGCATGGATGGGACGGGTGACGCTGATTTCCTGCAAGTCGCCATTGGCTCCGGAATGATAGTTGGGCCAGCTGATCGAGGGTGTCTCGAGATCGTCACACCTCCGGTGAGACTCCTCGGGATCGGGATTAGCCGTTTGAAAGTGCTGCGTTGCCCCGAGCGCCCCAAGTCGTGCCAGACAGGCGCCGAGGTCCTGGTGATCGCGGGTGAGCAGGATTGCGCCTCCAGCTCTGCGGAACCGTGCCACGTTCTCGACGTCGCCGGAGGTCAGTGCGCCCGTTTCATCTGCGCCAATCAGCCATAGCTGGTCATAAGCCGCGTGAGCAAGCTGCACGAGGTCGGTATCGTCGCCCTCCTGATTCACGCGGCGGTCACGCGCGGCAACATCGTAGTGCGAGCCGCCAGATGAGTCCTTGAGCGAGCGCAGGTGATCGGTGAGCAGCGAGAAGCGGCCGACATGCCAGTCGTCCGCGACCGGACCGATCGTGGTTTTCACAAGAATGCGAATCGGCACAATCCGTCAACCCCAAGTGGCCAAGCGCAGACCCTCGACCGCCCCCGCGGCGCCGGCGTCAGTGTGCGCCAGCGCACAGGCCCGCGAGGTAAATAAATCGGCGACCGGAGGGCTCGCAGGCTGTCATGTGATACGGCATCCTGAAGCGTGTGCTTGGGCGTAACCATTGATGGTGCCCGCCTGCGCGTCGACGTCGCCGCGGGTGAGGCAGCTGCGGCAGTGACAGCGGCGCGGCCGACGCCACCGTTCAAAAAGAGCAAAGGGAATGCTGCGGCGCGGCGGGCGCTCATTTGCCCAGGAACTGGGTAACCAGCGTGACGGTCGCTCGGGGATTTTCGCCGGCACCGACCGGCAACGCCGCACGCTTCGAGTCTAGTCCTTCTAATCATGCCTGCGGGTCCCGCAACTCGACCCAGGTGGGCGCGTGATCGCTCGCTCTTTCCCACCCTCGCACATTTCGATCGACGCCCGCACTCACCAGTCGCTCCGCGACCGGGGGGTTGAGAAGCAGGTGATCGATGCGCAGGCCGGCGTCGCGCGCATAGGCGTTGCGAAAGTAATCCCAGAACGTGTAGATCTGCTCATCCGGATGCAGGGCTCGTATGGCATCGGTCCATCCCTGGCCGACCAGTCGTGCGAACGCTTCACGTACTTCGACCCGGAAGAGGGCATCGTCGACCCAGCGCTCGGGTTTGTAGACATCCCGCTCCGTGGGGATGACGTTGTAATCGCCGGCAAGGACCACCGGGGAGCCGCTGGAGATGAGTTCGGCGGCATGAGCGATCAGGCGATCAAGCCAGCGCAGCTTGTAGTCGAACTTCGGACCCGGCGCGGGGTTGCCGTTGGGTAGATACAGGCAACCGATTACGACGCCATTGACCGTCGCCTCGATATAGCGACTGTTGACATCATCCGCATCGCCCGGAAGCGCTCGCCTGATCTCGGTCGGCTCGGAATTCCGAGCGAGGATGGCGACCCCATTCCAGCTCTTCTGTCCATGCCAGATCACTCCGTAACCGGCATCCCGAATCGCACCGTGCGGGAATTTTTCCTGGGGCGCCTTCAATTCCTGAAGGCACACCACATCCGGTGCGATCTCAGCGAGCCAGCGCAGCAGACTGGGAAGGCGCGCGCTGATGCCGTTTACGTTGTAGGTAGCAACCCTCATCCCGTCTATGGTAGCTGAGGTTGGATCCGCTCTGCCGGACTGGAGGGGAGTGAGGCCTGTTGTGGATACTGTCCGTGCCCGTCTGCGCCCGGACACTGAACGGTGTCCGGGCGCTGGGACAGAGCGCGTACCGGCGCCTGATCCAGCGCATCGATCGGATCGCTCCACAGCTGACCGACGAACGCGCAATGTTCCCCGAAGCTGAACAGAGCCTTCATCCTCGACGCATCAAAGTCGAGCGTGCCCCCGAAGGGGTAGGGGTCGGGAATCTCGGCGACCGCGACGCTCATCTGGTGCCGCTGCGCGACCGAATAAGCGAGCTCGAGCGCGGCTCGCGTTCCACCTTGC
>VBNP01000094.1 GCA_005877965.1 Gammaproteobacteria bacterium
TTCGACAGCGGTAATCTGACGTTCGTGAAGCAGCTGATCAAGGAAGGCCTGATCCCCGGTCCCGCCATGATCCAGCTGTGCACCGGCATCCCTTACGGGGTGCCCGCGGACGTCGGGCACCTGCTCGCCATGGTGAACACGCTGCCCTCGCCATGCGTGTGGAGCTCCTTCGCGCTGAGTCGCATGCAGATGCCGTGGGTCGCGCAGTCGATACTGCTCGGCGGCAACGTGCGCGTCGGGCTGGAGGACAACCTCTACCTCAGCCGCGGGGTGTATGCGAGCAACGCGCAGCTGGTCGAGAAGGCGCGCACCATCATCGAGGCCATGGGCGCGCGGGTTGTGGCCCCGGCCCAGGCGCGGGAGCGGCTGCAGCTGCACTGACGTGTCGGGCGTACCCATCTACCAGAGCGCGATCCTGCCCGAGTGGATCGACTACAACGGCCACCTGCGCGATGCCTACTACGCGCTGATCGTCAGCCTGGCCTCAGATGCGCTCATGGATCGACTGGCGATGGACGCCGCGTACCGGCAGCGCACGCTTTGCACCCTGTACACCGTGGAGATGCACATCCACTACCTGCACGAGGTCAAGGCCGCCGATGCCGTCATCGTGACCGTGCGCATCGCGGGCGCGGATCACAAGCGCATCCACGCCGCGTTTGAGATCCTGCGCGCCGGCCACACGCCGGCGGCCGCCGCCGCCGAAGTGATGCTGCTGCACGTGCGCCAGCAGCAGCCGGTGACCACCGCGCCCTTCCCGCCCGAAGTGAGCGCCGCGATCGCGCAGCTGCAGGCGGCCACCGCCGGCGTGCCCTCCTCCGTCCCGGGATCGCGGCGCATGGAGTTGCGCGGCACGACCCGCGCGCCATGAGCGCTCCCGCGATGCAGCGCCTGCTGGCGCCGCGGAGCCTCGCGCTCATCGGCGGCACCTGGGCGGATGCGGCGCTGGCGGCGAGCCGCGTCATCGGCTATTGCGTGCATCCGCACCGCCCCTGCGGGGACGGCGAGCACTATTTTCGCTCGGTCGACGAGTTGCCGCGCGCACCCGATGCCGCCTTCATCGCCGCTCCCAACCACGAGGTCCCGGCCATTGCGGCGGCGCTCGCCCGGCGCGGCGCCGGCGGTTTCGTGTGCTTTGCCGCCGGCTTCTCCGAGACCGGCACGAGCGAGGGCGAGCGGCTCACGCGCCAACTGCTCGCCAGCGCCGGCGAGCTGCCGTTCTTCGGTCCCAACTGCTACGGCTTCATCAACTTCTTCGACGCTGCGGCGCTCTGGCCCGACCAGGTGATAGGGAGCCGGTGCGAGCGCGGGGTCGCCCTGATCTGTCAGAGCGGCACGATCGCCCTCGACCTGTCGTTCAACGATCGCTCGCTGCCGATCGGTTATGTGCTCACGGTCGGCAACCAGACGCGCCTGGCCGCCGAGGACCTGATCGAGCTGCTGGCAGAGGATGCGCGCGTCACGGCGTTCGGCCTGTACCTGGAGGGCGTGCGCGATGCGGCGCGCTTTGCCCGGGCGGCCGAGCGGGCGCGCGCCGCCGGCAAGCCCATCGCCCTCATCAAGGCGGGACGCACCGAGGCGGCTACCCGCACCGTACGCACTCACACCGGCGCGCTCGCCGGCGCGGATGCGGCCTTCGCAGCCTTGTGCGCACAGGCGGGCATCGCCCGCTGCGAATCGCTCGCCACGCTGTGCGAGACGCTGAAGATCTTTCACAGCGGCGGCCCGCTGCGCGGCCGGCGCGTGCTCACCCTGGGTGCTTCGGGCGGTGACATGGCGATGACGGCCGACGCCGCGCGCCATCTGGGACTGGACTTCGCACCGATTCCCGCCGCCGCTGCCGCCAGCCTGCGCGAGATTCTCTCGGATCGCGTGCACATCTCGAACCCGTTCGATTTTCACACCCATGTGTGGTTCGATCGCCCCCGGCAGCACGCCATGTTCAGCGTGCTGCAGCGCGCCGGGTTCGATGTGGTCGCCTTGCTGGTGGACTGCCCGCCCGAGGGCGCGGCCGACGACTCCGCCTACGTCGGCGTGATCGAGCAGTTTGCGGCCGCGCTCTCCGGGGGCACGACCCGTGGGGCGGTGATTGCCTCGCTCCCCGAATCGCTGCCGCGCGCCACGCGGGAAAAGTGTCTCGCGGCCGGCATCGTGCCCCTGCAGGGCCAGCGCGAAGCGCTCGAGGCGCTCGATCTCGCCGGCGCGGTCGGCGAGACCTGGGCGCGCGGCGCCGCGGTGCAGCTGCAGGTGCCACGCGCCGCCGCAAGCGCCGCGCGCACGCTGCCCGAGCACGAGGGCAAGAGCGCGCTCGCGGCGTTCGGAGTGGCGGTGCCGCGCTCGCGGCTCGTCGCCGCCGCCGAGGCGAGCGCCGCGGCCGCGACGCTCGGGTTTCCGGTGGTGATCAAGGCCATAGGCAGCCAGCTGGAACACAAATCCGAGGTCGGCGGGGTGGCGCTCGACGTGCGCAGCGCCGCCGAAGCCGCCGCCGCCGCGCAGCGCCTGGCCGCGCTTTCCGCGACCCTGCTGGTCGAGGAGATGGTGAGCGACGGTGTCGCGGAGGTCCTGGTCGGCGTGAGCGTCGATCCGCAATTCGGACAGCTCCTGGTGCTCGGCGCGGGCGGCGTGCTGACCGAGCTGCTGCGCGACAGCGTGACTCTCCTGCCGCCGTTCACCGCCGCCGCCATCGAGGCGGCACTCGGCAGACTCAAGCTCGCAAAGCTGCTCGCCGGTTACCGTGGCCGCCCGCCGGCAGACGTCGCCGCGCTGGTGCAGACCGCTCTCGCCTGCACCCGCTACGCCGCGGCCAACCTCGAGCGTCTGGTGGAACTGGACCTCAATCCCGTCATCGTGCGCCCGGCCGGGCTCGGCGCCGTGGCAGTCGACGCATTGATCCGCCTGGAGGAACCCTGACATGTCCGACGGCATCAACACCGCCACCCGCGGTGCGGTTTTCGAGGTGACCATCGACCGTCCGAAGGCGAACGCCATCGACCTGGCGGCCAGCCGCCGCCTGAACGAGGTGTTCACGCAGTTCCGCGACGACCCGGCGCTGCGCGTGGCCATCGTCACCGGCGCGGGCGAGCGCTTTTTCTCTCCCGGCTGGGACCTCAAAGGCGCAGCGAGTGGCGAGGAGTCCGACGAGGACTGGGGCGCGGCCGGATTCGGCGGCCTGAACTACCCGCGCAACCTCGACAAGCCCCTCATCGCCGCGGTCAACGGCATCGCCTGCGGCGGGGGCTTCGAGATCGTGCTGGGGACCGACATCATCGTGATGGAGGAGCACGCGAAGTTCGCGCTGCCCGAAATCAACGTCGGCGTGCTCGCGGACGCCGGCACCATCAAACTGCGGCGGCGTATCCCGTACCACGTTGCGGTCGAATTCCTGATGACGGGCCGCTGGATGGACGCCGGGGAAGCCAAGCACTGGGGCCTGGCCAACCATGTCGTGCCCAAGGGCCAGGGTCTCGCCAAGGCACGCGAGATCGCCCAGCAACTCGCCGAGGGTCCGCCACTGCTGTTCCCGGCCATCAAGCAGCTGCTGCGCCACACCGAAATGGTGGCCGAGCACCCGGCATTCGAATTGCACGACAGCCTCGGCGCCGTGCAGAAGGTCATCCGCTCGGAGGATCTGAAGGAAGGAGCACGCGCCTTCGCCGAAAAGCGCAAGCCGGTGTGGAAGGGCAAGTGAGCCCCCTGGCCTGCAGCTCCCCGGGCGAGAAAATGCGTCGCCTCAGCCGCCCAGCGGCCGCAGCAGCGCGCGCGAGATGATGTGCCGCTGCACCTCGCTGGTGCCCTCCCAGATGCGCTCGATGCGCGCATCGCGCCAGATGCGCTCCAGGGGTAGATCGCTCATGAGCCCCATGCCGCCGTGGATCTGCAGCGCCTCGTCGGCGACCATCGCCAGCATCTCGGTCGCCTTCAGCTTCGCGATCGCCATGTCCATATCGGTCGCGAGCTTCTGCTCCAGCTTCCACGCCGCTTCCAGGGTGAGCAACTCCGCGGCGCGCAGCTCGACGGCCATGTCCGCGAGCTTGAAGGACACGCCCTGGAACTTGCCGATCTGCTGTCCGAACTGCACGCGATCGACCGCCCACTGCTTGGCGCACTCGAGCGCCCGCTCGGCGCGCCCGAGGCAGTTGGCCGCCACCTGCAGGCGCGTTGCCCCGAGCCAGGTGTTGGCAACTTCGAATCCCTGGTGCAGCTCCCCGAGCACTGCCGACTTGGGCAGCCGGCAGTCGCTGAACTGCAGAATGCTGTTGGTGTAGCCACGGTGCGAGACGTTCTGATACCCGGGCCGGATCTCGAAACCGGGTGTGCCGGTGTCGATAAGGAACGCGGTGATGAGTTTACGCTTGCCGCGCGCCGAATCCTCCTCGCCGGTGGCGGCAAACAGGATCACGAAGTCCGCATGGTCGGCGTGACTGATGAAGTGCTTGGTGCCGTTGACGATGAAGTCACCGCGCTGCGGCAGCGCCGTCGTCTTCATGCCACGCAGGTCCGAGCCGGCCTGCGGCTCGCTCATCGCCAGACACTCGGTACGCTCGCCGCGCACCGCCGGCAGCAGGTAGCGCTCGCGCTGTGCTCCCTGGCAGGCGAGCAGGATGTTGGAGGGACGTGCGACGCAGGCGTAGTGCAGCACGTAACCGGTATAGCCGAGCTCCTTCTCGTACAGCATCCAGGTCACCGCATCGAGTCCCGCGCCACCGACCTCGGTGGGCATGTTGGCGGCGTACAGGCCCGCGGCGATCGCCCGCGCCTTGAGGTCCTGGCGCAGCTCCTCGCGCAGCCGGCCGGTCTCTTCGACCTCGCGCTCGTGGGGCACGAGCTCGCGGCGGACGAAGTCACGCGTGGTGGTGATGATCAGCTGCTGTTCTTCGGTGAGCGCAAAGTCCATCGGATGCTCCTCAGCTGTTGAACGCCGCCGCCGCGCGCGCGCCGCTCATCGCCCAGGCGTGCAGCAGCTGCAATTGCAGCCGCAGCTGTGCGATCTGGCCGGCGGCGGGCCACTCGTTGCGGCTCGCCACGGTGCTGGCGGTCACGCCGTTGATGAAGGTCACCACCGAGCGCAGCACCTGCTCCCGGGTCGCCGCCGGCCACCGTCGCCATTGCCGCCAGCCACGCGCCAGGCAGCGCTCGAACAGCCGCAGATACTCGCGATGCAACCCGGCATTGATGCGTTTCAGGCGCCGGTCGGCCGGCACCTGCCCCCAGAACGCGATCCAGAATGCGCATTCGGTGTAGCGCGTCTCATCGAGCGGCAGCGCCTCGGCCAGCAGCGCCAGCAGATCCGGCTGCCCGCCGGCGCCGCTGCGTGTCAGGCGCTCCTCGACCCGGCGCAGGATCAGCCGCAGGGCGGCGATGATGATGTCCTGCTTGGTGTCGAAGTAGTGCGCCACCATGCCGGTCGTGTAGCCCGCCGCGCGCGCGATGCGCACGATGGTCGCCTGCTCGAAGCCATATTCCGCCACGACCCGGCAGGCGACCAGCGCGATCTCATCGCGGCGCCGCTCATGATCGACGATCTTGGGCATGGGCTCTCCTGTGCGCGGCCTCGAGGTCCGCAAGCCGCGTGCGCACCCCCGCCGCCATCGGCGAGGCTTTTCCCGGCGGCGTATTCACGTGCAGATACAGCTGCTCCGCGGTGGCGATGAGCGCCTCATCGCGCCGGCGATGCAGGCTGTGAAGCAGCCGCACGCGCTTGTCATCGACCTCGAGCACCCGCGTCGTCACGTACAGCGGTTCGAGCGCACGCGCCTCCGCCTGGTGGGTGACGTGTGTTTCGACGGTGTACATCGCCCGTCCGGATCTGCGGTACGCAGCATCGACGCCCGCGTACCTGAAGAGCGCGTCGGTCGCATCGCCGAACACCTGCAGGTAGCGCGAATCGGTCATGTGACCGTTGTAGTCGATCCACTCCGGCCGCACGTACGTCTCCACCAGTCGCAGCCCCTCGCCGGCGTCGGCGATGCGCTCGCGTGCGCCGGCCGCCGCGGCTTCGTACAGACGCTCCTCGAGCGCCCGCAGGGTGGCGCCGGCGCCGATGTTGTACGGCTTCAGTACCTGCTGGATTGCGACCAGGTAGTCATCCCGCAACCGCTCCAGCTCGCGGATCGAGCGGCCGGCGGCCTGCGCCTGCGTGCCCGCAACCATCTTGTCGATCAGCGCCTCGGTCAGCTCCGGGGCCTCGAGTTTCGTCCATGGCCATTTCAGGCACGGTCCGAACTGCCTGAGCATATGGCGCATGCCGGTTTCACCGCCGGCGAGGTGATAGATCAGGTTGGTGCCCATGGCCGCCCAGCGCAGCCCCGGCCCGTACACGATGGAGTCGTCGAGCTCCCCGGTGCTGGCCACATCCTCATTCACCATGTGCAGGATCTCGCGCCACAGCGCTTCCTGCAGCCGGTCGGTCAGATGGCCCGGCACCTCACGGCGCACCCTGAGCGGATGCATGCCGATGTAGGTAAAGAAACTGCTGGCGGCGTCCACGGCCGCGCTCGAGGTCTGTTCCCCGCCGACCAGCTCCACCAGCGGCAACAGGTACACCGGGTTGAAGGGATGCGCGACCAGGAAGCGCTCCGGCGCCACCATGCCGCGCTGCAGATCCGAGGGCATGAGGCCGGAGGTGCTGGAGGCGATCACGACATCGGCCGGCGCATGACGGCTCACCTCGGCGAGCACCCGCTGCTTGAGCTCCAGCTGCTCGGGGACGTTCTCCTGGATGAAATCCACCTGCCGCGCCATGGCGTGCAGGTCGGTGGTGAATGACAGCTTGCCCTTCGGCGGCAGCGGCGCCAGCGTGAGCCGCGCCAGCGCGCCTTCGGCATTGGCGACTGCCCCGCGCATCCACTCCTCCATTTCAGGCCGCAGGTCCGCCGCCAGGACGTCGATGCCGAAGTGCAGCGCGCGGGCGGCCCAGCCGCCGCCGATCACTCCGGTACCCAGAAGACCCAGCGTTCCAACCTGCCTCATGATCGCGCCCGCATTCCCGGCCGGGTTTTTAATGTCGTCGTAATAATATAATATAACGGCGCGCCGCGCAGCGGCGCAGGCTGACTCGGGCCGCCGCGGCTAAGCGCGGCGGGCCAGATCCGCGCAGAATCGCCGCAGCCGGCTGCAGGCGGCGTCGAGCGTCGCCTCCTCGGCGGCGAAGCACACGCGTACGCAGTGCTCGCTCGAGCGCCCGAACGCCGCGCCATCCATCACCGAGACGCGTTGCGAGGCGTACAGGGCGCGCATGAATTCCTCACCCGAAAGCCCGGTGCCGCTCACATCGATCAGCATGAACATGCCGGCCTCGGGCGCCCACGCCTGCAACAGCGGAATGTCGCGGATACCTGAAGCGAAGCGCTGCTGGCGCGCCGCGCACAGCCCGCGGATGCGCTCCTCGGCTTCAGGTGCGAGCGTGAGCGCCGTGATCGCCGCCTCCTGGATGAAACCCGGCAGGCCGAACAGCATGCACATCGCCAGCTGTTCGGCATGGACTGCCAGTTCCCGGGGCCCCACCAGCCACCCCGCGCGCCAGCCGGTCATGGCGTGTGACTTCGACAGACTCCCGACGGTCACGACACGCTCGGGCAGGCGCGCCGCCAGACTCGGTACCCGTCCACCGGGCGCCAGGCCCGCATACACCTCGTCGGAGACGAGCCACAGATCGTGGCGGCGCGCCAGCTCCGCGATCACGGTCAGCTCCGCGTCGTTCAACACCACACCGCTGGGATTGTTCGGGGTCGCCCAGAAGATCGCACGAGTGCGGGGCGTGATGAGCGAGGCCAGCGCGGCCAGATCCGGACGCCAGCCGGCCGCGGCGCGCACCCGCAGCAGACGCGCCCCCGACACCTCGATGGTGGCGGGGTAAGTCGGGTACAGCGGCTCGAAGGTCACGACCTCATCCCCGGGTCCCGCGAGGCACAGGGAAGCCACGAACAGCGCGTTCTGTGCGCCGGCAAGGTACACGACGTTGTCGGGCCCGACCGGCTGACCGCAGCGCGCCGCGTGCGCGCGGGCGATCGCCTGCCGCAGGCCCGGGCGCCCGGCGGCGGGCACGTAGTGCGTGTCGCCGCCGCGCAGCTGCCCGATGGCACGTTCGACGACCGGCGCGGGCGTGTCGAGATCCGGATCGCCGACGCTCAGCACGATCACGTCCTCGCCGCGCTCGCGCGCCGCCACCGCCTGGTAATGCGTGAGCCACGCATCGGCGCCAGCGCCGCTGATGCGGTTCACGAGTGCCGAGAATTTCACGTTCGTACTGTGCGTGTGCGGTGTTAACATTTCAAGCGCATGAGCGCGACTCCCTGGACCGTCGGACGCTACGTTGTCGAGACGCTCGCGGCCAACGACATCGACACCGTGTTCGGCATTCCCGGCGTGCACAACATCGAGTTGTACCGCGGCCTGGAATTCGCGCGCTTGCGCCACGTGCTGGTGCGCCACGAGCAGAACGCCGGCTTTGCCGCGGACGGCTACGCGCGGGTGAGCGGCTGCGCGGCGGCGGCGTTCGTGATCTCCGGTCCCGGTGTGACCAACGTTCTTACCGCCGTCGCGCAGGCGTATTCGGATTCGGTGCCGCTGCTGGTCGTCGCGAGCAGCCCGGTGCGCGCCTCCCTCGGCAAGGGGTGGGGCGTGTTGCATGAGCTCGACGATCAGCGTGCCGTGGCTGCCGAGGTCGCGGGTCTCGCCCGCAGCGCCCGGGGCGCGCAGGACGTGCGCGATCACCTGCGGGCGGCGTTCGCCACGCTGCACGCCGGGCGTGCGCGGCCAGCGTACCTCGAAATCCCGCTCGACCTGCTGGCGGAGCCCACCACCCTGCGCCCGGAGCGCTTTGCGCGCAGCGCCGCCACGCCACTCCCCGCGCCGGCGGCGCTCGCGGCGGCGCAGGCGCTGCTCGCCGAAGCGCAGCGGCCGCTCATCATTGCCGGCGGTGGCGCGCGCCGCGCCGGCGGTGCGCTGCGCAAGCTGGTGGAGGCGGTCGACGGCTATCTCATCACCACCGTGGCCGGCAAGGGCGCGGTGGCGGAGAGCCACCCCGCCAGCCTCGGTGCGAGTCTGCCGTATGCCCCGACCCAGGAGCTGGTGGCAGCCGCCGATGTGGTGGTGGCGGCGGGCACCGAGTTGTCCGAAACCGACGTTTACACCACGACGCGCCTGGCGATGAGCGGCCGTCTGGTGCGTCTCGACATCGACGACCAGAAACTGTCTGATCAGTTTGCGGCCGACGTGCTCGTCAGGGGCGATGCGGGCGCGAGCCTCGAGATGCTGGCCGGTGCGAGCCGCGTGCGCTCGGGCTGGCGCACGGCGGCGGGCGCCGCCGCGGCCTATCGCGCGCGCATCGATGCACAGTTTGACCCCGAGGCGCGCGCGCGCCTCGCGGCCGTGCGCGCCTTGCGCGAGGTCGTTCCCAGCGACGGCGTGCTGTTCACCGACATGACCCAGATCGCCTACCTGGGCAACTATGCGTTCGCCGCCGAGCGTCCCGGGCTGTGGTTTCACCCTTCAGGCTACGGTGCGCTCGGCTACGCGCTGCCCGCGGCCATCGGCGCCAAGATTGCGCAGCCGGCGCGGGCCGTGGTGGCGCTCGCCGGGGACTACGGCGTGCAGTTCACGCTGCAGGAGCTGATGACGGCGGTGGAGCTCGATCTCACCCTGCCGGTGGTCGTGTGGAACAACGGCTCCCTCGGGCAGATCCGCGACGACATGCGTGCTGCCGGTATCGCCCCGATCGGCGTGGTGGCGCGCAATCCGGACTTCGTCGCGCTCGCCGGCGCCTGCGGGGCCGCGGGCGTACGCGTGCACGAAGCAGCGGCTCTGGCCGAGGCGCTGCGCGCGGCCCTGGCGCGGCCGGGCCCGACGCTGCTGGAGGCCGTGGCCGGGGACTTCCACGCTCCGTGAGCACTCCTTCCGGCGCCGCCGCTGCGCCGGTCATTGCGCTGCTCAAGCGACGGCCCTCCACGCGCGCCGCCCCGACACCAGCATCAGGGCCGCCGCGTACATGACCACGATCACCACCAGCCAGCGCAGCCACCCGATGGGCAGCGATCTCACGATGAAGGCGGCGCACAGTACCCCCGGGATGCCGCCGAGCGTCAGCCCGAGCGCCGCGCCGGGATTGTAGCGGCGCGTGCGCACAAACCGCGCACCGCCCACGGGCATCAGCAGCGCGCACGAGCCCATCATGATCGGAAAGGCCGCCAAGGGGCTCATCCCGAGCAGGCTCACCAGGATGAGGCACGGTGCGTACAGGCCCACGCCCAGCATCATCAGCGCGCCGAGCAGACAGTTCACGCCCACGGCAAACGCCAGTGTGGGCCCGTGAAGCCCCAGGGCCTCGCCGCCGGCCGGCAGCCAGGCGAGATTCTTCGCCAGCATGAGCGCCGCCGCGACCAACAGTGCAACGCCCATGCCGAGCTGGATGAGTCGCCGGGGTGCACGCGCCACGATGCCCGCACCCAGCCAGGCGCCGACCACCGCCGCGACGATCATGGCGATCAGCGTCGTGAGGTCCACCGTAACGATTGCCACGAAGACCAGTGCTTCGACCATGGTGGGCAGGGCATGGCCGACGTTCAGGGTCCCGGGGATGTCCTCGTCCGCCATGCGCCGCTGCATCTTGAAGATGGCGGTCGTGGGCGCGAAGCATCCGATGCCCAGGGTGTCGAAGAAGTTGGTGCCGAAGCCGATCAGGACATCCGCGGGGCGTGGCCCGCGCATTCCACCCGCTGCCCGCTCGAGGGCAAACCAGCGCCACGCGTACCCGAGGGCTGCGACCAAGAACGCTGTCAGGAGTGCGTATCGGCCGTTGAGGTGCAAGGGCTGGTCGGTCAGTTGAAACGGCGAAGATCAAATGGAGTCACGTCGTGAGCGGGCTCGCGGCCCGAGACCAGGGCGACCACGAGGTCGGCCGTCACCGGTGCGAGGGTTAATCCCAGGTGCTGGTGGCCGATGGCGTAGAAGAGCCTGGCGGCACCGGGCGCCCGGCCGATCCCCGGCAGGTAGTCCGGAAGCACCGGACGCGGGCCGACCCAACTCGAGGTTGCGCCCTCGCAGCGGTAGCCGAGGCGCCTGAGGTCTGCGCGTAACCGGGCGGGCTTTCTCGGATCAGGCGCAGCCGCGAGGCGCGAGAACTCCATGTAGCCCGAGGCCCGCAGCCGCGAGGCCATCGGTGTGACCACGATGCTGCGGTCCATGTAGACGATCGGCGCATCGACCAGCGGCGCGTGTCCCGGGAGTTCGACGTGATACCCGCTCACGGCCTCGAGCGGAACGCGCAATCCGAACGGGGCAAGGAGCGGTGCCGACCACGCTCCGGCGCAGACGATCACCGTGGCTGCCGTGAAGGCGCCGGTGTCGGTGAGGACTTCGATGTGCTCGCCTCGTAGCGCGAGTGAGCGCACGCGGGTGCGATGCAGAGTCGTGCCGCGCTCGACCGCTGCCCGCGCCAGGACCTCGCACACGGCGCGCGGGTCCAGTATGTGGCCGCTGTCGGGGAACTCGAGACCCGCAATGGTTTCACCGCCCGCGGCACTCGCCACGGCGCGCAGCAGCTCCGCAGCCACCGGGGCCGTGGGTATGCCGAGCTTCGTCATTCTGACCGCCTCGGCGCGCGCCCGCCCGCCGGCTGGCGCGCCCAGCCACAGCTGGTAGTGGCCGTTGCGGCGCAGGAGTGCCGGAGTGCCGACCTCGCGCAGCAGCCGCTCCCACGCTGCGCACGCCGGTCTGACCAGCGGCGCGAGATGCCGCGTGTTGGCGCGACGACGGAACGCCGCGGCGGCGAAAGGCCGGGCCCAGAGCGCGACGTGCGGGAGCCTGCGCCACGGAATGTCGAGGGAACCTCCGAACGCGAACAGCTCCCGCCAGAAGCCGAACAGCAGTGCCGGGGAAGGCAGGGGCTCGACCAGCTCCGCCGCAATGTGTCCCACGTTGCCGAAGCTCGCGCCGCCGACGCCCGGTTCCTCGGGATCGGCGAGCAGCACGCGCCGGCCCGCGCGCGCCAGACCGCAGGCGATGGCGCAGCCGATGATGCCGGCGCCGATCACCGCGACCCTGTCTTGCTCCCCCATGCGCGGAGCGTATACGATCTACGATCTCACCTGCACCACCTGTCGCAGCGGAGCACCCGCTTGACCACGCCCCTCACGTGCTCTTGGTCCGGAGTCTTCCCGGCGGCTACCACCCAGTTCGGCACCGATCTCGCGCTCGATCTGCAGGCGACCTGCACGGTGCTGTCGGCCCTGGTGCGCGATGGCGTTCACGGCCTGGTGCTGTTGGGCACCGTGGGGGAAAACAACTCTCTCACGGCAGAGGAGAAGCGCGCGGTCCTCAAGGCGGCCGTCGGCGCCGTTGGGGGCAAGGTGCCGCTCATCGCCGGCGTCTCGGAGCTGACCACAAACAGCGCCGTGGCCTACGCACGCGATGCTGAGCGCATCGGCGTCAACGGCCTGATGGTGCTGCCGGCGATGGTCTACGTGCCGACGCACGCCGAGCTCGAGTATCACCTGCGCACCGTGGCGCAGGCCACCTCGCTCCCGGTCATGCTCTACAACAATCCGCCGGCCTACCGGGTCAACATCGAGATCGGCAGTCTCGAGCGCCTGGCGCAGCAGGCGAACGTCGTGGCGCTCAAGGAGTCCTCACCCGACCCGCGGCGCTTCACCGACGTGCTCAACGCCCTGGGCGATCGCTACGTACTGTTCGCGGGGCTCGATGATTTCGCCTTCGAGGGCCTGACACTCGGAGCGCGGGGCTGGGTCTCGGGGCTCACCAACGCCTTCCCCGTCGAGTCGCTGGCCCTCTATGAAGCCATCAGCAGCGGGCAGCTGGAGCGCGCCCGCAGGATCTATCGCTGGTTCATGCCGCTGCTGCACCTGGACTCCGAGCCCGACCTGGTACAGTCCATCAAGCTCGCCGAGGCCCTCATGGGACGGGGATGCGAGCGCGTGCGTCCCCCGCGGCTGCCGCTCGCCGGCGAGCGGCGCACCGCAGTGATGGAGCGGGTGGAACGCGCACGCGCGGCGCGCCCGGCGTGAGGGTACGCTCATCAAGGCGATCCAGGTCATCGACTCCCACACCGCCGGTGAGCCGACCCGGCTGGTGATCGACGGCGGTCCGGATCTGGGCGCCGGCCCTTTGGCGCAGCGCGTTGAGCGCTTTCGCCAACACTTCGATGCGTATCGGTCCGCCATAGTGAACGAGCCGCGCGGCTGCGACACGCTGGTTGGCGCCCTGCTGTGCAAGCCGCATCGTCCCGACTGCAACTGGGGTGTGATCTTCTTCAACAACGTGGGCTATCTCGGCATGTGTGGCCACGGCACGCTCGGCCTGATCGCATCCCTTGCCCACGCGGGCAGATGCGCAGCGGGGAGCTTCCGTATCGATACCCCCGTCGGGGCGGTGAATGCGCAGCTGCATCCCGACGGCCGCATCGACGTCGAGAACGTCACCAGCTACCGCAAGGCGCGCCAGATCCCCATCGCGGTGGCGGGTGTTGGCAGCATCCGGGGCGATGTAGCCTGGGGCGGCAACTGGTTCTTTCTTGCCGACGGGCACGCCCTCGACATCGAACTGCAGAACCTCGAGGCGCTGACTGAGTTTGCCTGGCGCGTACGGCAGGCCGTCAATGCGCAGGGCTATCCTGAAGTGGATCACGTCGAGCTCTTTGCGCCCTCGACCCGCGCCGGCGTGCACAGCCGTAACTTCGTGCTCTGTCCGGGCAGAGCTTACGACCGCTCCCCGTGCGGCACGGGCACCAGCGCCAAGCTCGCATGTCTCGCCGCCGACGACGGGCTTCGGGAAGGCGAGCCGTGGATTCAGGAGAGTCTGATCGGCAGCACCTTCACTGCGCGCTACCGCTGGCACGCCCGCGACAAGGGCGAGATCACCCCCATCATCACCGGCACTGCGCACGTCACGGGCGAAGCGCGGTTGCGACTCGATCCGGCCGACCCCTACTGCTGGGGCATTCGCGCGTGACCATCATGGTCGAACCGCTGGCGCGCACGGTCAGCGGGCAAATCAGGGTTCGCATCCGGGAAAAGATCCTCTCCGGCGCCTACGCGCCGGGGTCGCAACTGCTGCAGGACTCGATCGCCGCGGAGTTTGGCACCAGCAAGATCCCCGTGCGCGAGGCGCTGCTGCAATTGCGCTCCGAAGGCCTGGTCGACATCTTCGCGCACCGCGGCTTCCAGGTTCGCCCCCTCTGCAACGCCGAAGTCGCGGAGGTGTTCCGCTTGCGCCTCGACCTCGAGCCCCCGGCGGCGGCCAAGGGCGCGCTCGCGGCCTCGCCCGAGGACCGCGCGGCCGCCAAGGCGGCGCTGCGCGCACTCAATGAGGCTCTGGCCGCCGGCGAACTCGGCAACGCAGGGGATCTCAACTGCAGCTTCCATCTGGCGCTCGTCGTGCCGCGCCTTAACCCGATCACCAGCGAGATGCTCTACCGCCTGCATACCCTTTCGCAGCGCTATGTGCGCCTGCACCTGCAACCCGCCGGCCGCATCAGACGCGCGGCACGGGAGCACATCGCCATTTACCGGGCATGGGCGGATGAGGACGCCCAGGAGACCGGGCGCCGGCTGCGCGCCCACATAGAAGAGACCCGCAACGAGCTTGCGCTTGCCTGAGCTTGAGCTTCACCATGCAGAGTGGACCTGGACCCGTAGGACTCTGTAGGATTTCGCCTACAGACGATCAGGCGGCTGGCGTACAGTGCCGCTCTCAGGGGAGCTGATACTGATGGCCGAGATTCCGCCCCCGGCGCCCCCGCCAAAGGAGGCTGAATGCCAAGCGTACTTATTGCGGACGATCACGCGATGATGCGGACCGGGCTCCGGCATTACCTGGAGCAGGACCGTTCGATCGACCCGATTGCGGAGACGGGCAGCGGCGAGGAGACGCTGCAGGAGCTGCGCAACGGACAATGGGACCTCGTCATCCTCGACATCAATATGCCGGATCGCAGTGGCATTGACATCCTGCGGCACATTCGCGCGGGCCATCCCAACACTCGGGTTCTCGTGATGAGTGGCTTCTCCGAGAAACAGTATGCCATCAACGTGTTGCGCGCCGGCGCGTTCGGTTATCTCGCCAAGGACCAGGCGCCCGAGGAATTCATGCGGGCCGTCCACACCGTACTCTCCGGGCGTCGCTTCGTCAGTGCCACACTGAGCGAAATGCTCGTGAGCGCCCTCGATGAGCCGACCGACCAGCCCTTGCACGCCGCGCTCTCACAGCGCGAGTTTCAGATTCTGTGCAAGCTCGCCGTGGGACGCAGCGTGTCGGAGATAGCCCAGGAGCTTTTCATCAGCGTCAAGACCGTCAGCACCTACCGGGCGCGGGTGCTCGAGAAAATGAATCTCGACACCAATGCCGACCTGACCGCGTACGCCCTGCGTAACGGCCTGGTTCAGTAGCTCGGCGGTCCCGTGGGCGGACACTGACACGCTTCAAAGGTGATCGCCGGTAGCCGCCGGCGCCCCGGCTGCTTACCCTTCTGGGCTGACCGACTATCCGGTGCCCGAGGGCTTACCTTCTTTACCCCGTCGCTTCAATCATGCCGAATAACCCCTCCCTGCGGGTCTTGCTTGCCGAGGACTCGTCATTGCTCGCCGCGCGGCTGGCAGAGCTGATCCGACGCCTGCCGGACGTGGACCTGATCGAGACCGTCGATACGGAAGCCGGCGCGCTCGGAAGCATAGCGGGATCGCGGCCCGACGTGCTGATACTCGACCTGCACCTGCGCACCGGCTCGGGCTTCGGCGTGTTGCGCTCGCTGGCGCGCGCCGGTCATCGACCCAAGGTGGTAGTTCTGACCAACTTCGGCCTGCCGGAATATCGGCATGAGGCCGAGTCGCTCGGGGTCGAGGCGTTCCTCGACAAATCGCGCGACTACTTCCGCCTGCCATCGCTGCTGCGTGGCTTCGCCAGAGACCGCGCAGCCGGTGACACCTAACCCGCCGCGGCGGTCGTCCCCTGAGCCGAAGTCAGGGCTGAAGTCGTCGCGAGGATTTTTTCCAGCGGCAGGCGGACTTCGATCTCCGTGCCGCCACCCGTGGCGCGAAACACGTGCCACTGACCTCCGAGCCCCATGGCACGATGGCGCATCGCCGCCAGGCCGTGCGATCTGAGCGCCTGACGCCCCTCGAGCGGCAGTCCGACACCATCGTCCCGGATGCGGACCGTCAACGATTGGTGCCGCGACTCGATGGAAATCTCGACGTTGCGCGCCTGTGCATGCTTGAGAATGTTGGTCAGCGCCTCCTGCACGATTCTAAATATGGCAATCGACGCCTCCGGAGTCAGGCTGAGCTCCTCCGGGGGATACCGCTCGGTGCAGTGCAATCCCGCGCGTCCGCAGGTATCCGCCACCTGCCAGCGCAAGGCCGGAAACAGCCCGAGGTTGTCGAGCAGGGTCGGGCGCAGATTCTCGACGACCCGGCGCTTGACATCGACCCCGGACAGCAGAGCCTCATGAACGCGCTTGAAATGCGTCTGTACCTCCGGATCGCTGCTGGCCACGCGATCCTCGAGCCAGGAGACGTCCATCCGGGCGGCGACCAGCAACCCACCGAGCTCGTCGTGCAGTTCGCGCGACAGAGCCGAGCGTTCCTGCTCCGCCAGCGACTGAAGATGAGTCGAGAGCTGCGACAGTTCCTCGGTGCGCCGCTTCACCAGCAGCTCCAGCTCCGTGCCGCGCTCGGCGAGGTCCTCGGTCTCGCGCTCCTTGGAGCGTATGTAACTGACGACCAGACGGCACAGCAGCAGCACCAGGAACACGCTGGCTGCCAGCGCGGTACTGGTAGTCGCAAGGTTTGTCCACCGGTTGATTTGCCACGAGCGGCTCGCGGCAAGGATGTTGTCCGTTTCCTGGGCCTGAATCTCGCGCACCCGTTGCGCGAGCTGCGTCATGGTCCACTTGCCGATATCGGTACGGATCAGGTCAAGGGCTGCGCTGGGCCCGTGCTGGCGGTAGAGACTCAGCGTCTCCGCCATCTCGACCAACTTGGCATTGCTCAGCCACTCGACCTCCCCGACGTCAGCCCGTGCCCGCCCGTCGGCGTGCGCGAACGCCTGGTTGAGCTGACGCAGCGCCTGAGGGATTTTGCCAACGGATTCCTGGTAGGGCTCGAGGTATCCGGCATCGCCCAGCAGTATGGAGCCGCGTTGACTGCTCTCCGCCTGACTCATCAGCTGCAGCACTTCCGCCAGCGCGTGCTCACGCTGCGCGCCTCTTTCCACCTGTCGCCTTACCTCTTCCAGCTTGCGTTGTCCCAGCTCGGCAGCGACGAACAGTCCAAGCACAGTCACCAGCAGCAGCGCGACCAGCATCATCTGGCGAGCAGCGGCGGAATTCATGTTCAATGACCGAGGCACGTCCCTGAAACCCAATGGCTGCCGCTGTCGCGACACCGCGTCGCAGGCCATCCTCCATACCGAGCGCATCATACCGCGGTCGCTCCCCCGCCAGGTCCAGGCACCCCGACGCGGGCGGGTCAGCCACTCAGGGCGCTGCACCACCTTCGCCTCTCCAGCGCTCAAGCTCCTCGCGTGGGTGCCGGCGCGCGCGTGCATTACGGCTGAGCCGGCCCGCGTACCACGCGCCACGTCCAACGATCGAGATCATCCGCAGTGATTTCCATGCGCCGGTTCCTCCTCGGGCCTTGAGCGTTGCTCCCTGGGCCCGCGGCCCACCCACAAGCAGTGCGATCACCGCACCGAGTGAAGCGTGTCAGCCTCGCTTTTTTGCCTGCGGATGGACTCGCGCCGCCGAACTGCCGCGCCCAAAGCAGCGTTTGACAGCGGTTTCGACTATCCACCGTGCAGGGATAGTCGTCGGTCGGGGGGGCGACTGAAGAAATGTAGGATTCGAGCTACAGAACGGGAGGGTAATGCCGCCCACGCTCTGGGCGCTGCGCTCAGCCGAGATTTTGCGCGGCAAACTCCCAGTTGATCAGCCGGTCCAGGACCGCGTGCACGTGGTCTGCGCGCCGGTTCTGGTAGTCGAGATAGTAAGCGTGCTCCCAGACATCGATGGTCAGCAGAGGCTTGAGGTGTTTCGTCAGCGGGCCATCGCTGTTGCCGGTGTTGATGACCCGCAGTTCCCACCCATCGACGACCAGCCACGCCCAGCCGGAACCGAAATGCTCGATTGCCGCCTCCGCGAGCTGCGCCGCGTTGTTGAAGATCGCTGCGTGCTCTGCTTTCCCCGCCGTGCGCACGATCAGGCTCTCCAGAGAAAGACCCGCAAAGCGCGTGCCCTCCACCAGCTGATTGAGTTTCACGACATGGTCCTGGTGATGCCGGCCGTAGTGGAATGAGAGCGTCTCGGCGGAAATCACCGG
>VBNP01000203.1 GCA_005877965.1 Gammaproteobacteria bacterium
ATCCAAAACGACCCGGAGAAATGGCAATTGATGGGTTGGGGCGTCCTCATAGGGGCCGCCATCATCACGCTCGACTGGCTGCTCTCGAAGACCACCCGCTCCACGCGTGTGCCGCCGCTCGCGGTGGGCCTCGGCATCTACCTTCCCACGGCATCGACGCTGATGGTCACCGTGGGCGCGCTGGTCGGTTGGTGGTCTGACAGAGGCGCCGACAGGACCGCCAAACCAGAGGCCATGAAGCAACTGGGGGTGCTGCTCGCTTCCGGTCTGATCGTCGGCGAGAGCGTGCTCGCGGTGATCTTCACGGCCCTGGTCGCCTTCACCAATAACCAATTTCCCATCGGCGTGGTCGGAGACTCGTTCTCTACCGCTTCGGAGTGGCTCGGCGGCATCGCCTTCGTGCTGGTGATCTACGCGCTCTACCGCTGGGTGGGGCGGATGCTGCCGGCGAGCAGCTAGTTCCGATGCGCGCGTGCCCGGCGGCACGATAGGCGCGAGCGTCACGAGCGCCCGCGCACTGTCTGAGCGCTGCCTTGCTCCGCGGCGGCGCGCGCCTCAGCGGCGGGCGTAGCGCTCGAAGCCGTGGTGGCCGATGAACCAGGAGCCGACCCAGCCGGTCAGCCACACGATGAGCGCGGTCAGCAGCGCCGCGCGCAGACCCGCCAGGTGAAACCCCGGCAGCATGGCCGCCACCAGCGCCACCATCGCCGCGTTCAGCACCAGCAGGAACAGGCCGAGCGTCAGGAGGGTGAGCGGCAGCGTGAGGATGAAGGCGATCGGCCGCACGATGGCATTCACCACCCCGAGCAGCACCGCGGCGAGCAGCAGCGTCCCGACGCCGCGCATGTGCACGCCCGGCACCCACACGGTCGCGAGCCACAGGCCGATCGCGGTGATCACCGCGCGTAGCAGGAATCCCCTCATGGCGTTGCTCCCTGCTTCTCGACCAGCACTTTGAGCCGGGTCATGGCCTGCTGCCAGCCGGTGCGCAGCCGCCGGTACTGAGTATCCCATTGCGGTGTCGCCGGCACACCCGAGCCCAGCAGCCGCACGATGGTCCCGCCGGCCACCGGCTCGAGAAGGAAATCATCGACGAGAACGCTGTCTGCGGGCGGCAGGGCGGGCGAGCGCAGGTAGATCAGGCGCAGCCGCCGGCCCGGCTCGAACACGTCGATGTGCGCCTCGAACTCCGTCACCCGGTCGACGCTGGCGCGAAACAGGCCGCCCTTGCACGGGCGGATTTCCGCACCCGGCGAACACCAGAGGGTGAGCTGTCCGACCTCCGTGAGTGCACGCCACACCTGCTGGATGTCCGCGCGCACATCGACCCGGTGCGCGTAGCCCCGCTCCCTGTCGCTCATGAGCGCATTGTGCCACTCTGGCTCGAAAGCCGGAGGTCTCATGCCATTCGTTCACCTGGTGATTGCCCTCGCCCTGGTCGAGTTCTTCCTGTTCGGCGTGGCGGTGGCCCGGGCGCGCGCCCGCTACGACATCCCCGCTCCGGCCACGATCGGCAACGAAGTGTTCGAGCGCTATTTCCGGGTGCAGATGAATACCCTCGAGCAGCTGGTCATTTTCGTGCCGTCGGTGCTGCTGTTCGCGCGCTACGTCAACGCTTACGCGGCCGCGGCGCTCGGCGTCGTGTTCCTCATCGGGCGGGCGCTGTATTTCCAGGGCTACGTGAAGGCGCCGCAGGCGCGTCACATCGGGTTCATCCTGAGCGCGGTTCCGAACCTCGCGCTGCTGATCGGGGCGATCATCGGCGCGATCGTCGCGCTCGGCGCGCGCCCCTGAGGTCCGCGCCGCGGCGCGGCCTGGTCACTCGGCGGGCGCGGCGGGGCGGCGCCACAGGGCGCTCGCCAGCGGCACCAGCGACACGGCGACGATGAGCAGCGTGACCACTCCGAAGTGCCGTTTCACGAGCGGAATGTTGCCGAACAGGTAGCCGCCCCAGACAAACAGCAGCACCCACGCGAAGCCCCCCGCGAGGGTGTACGCGAGGAAGCGCGCGAACGGCATGCGCCCGACGCCGGCCACGAATGGCGCGCAGGTGCGGATGATGGGCAGGAAGCGCGACACCAGGATCGCCATCGCGCCGTGGCGGCGGAAGAACTCCTCGGTGCGCCTCAGGTACTGCACCTTGAGCAGGCGGTAACGGCCGCTGAAGGCCGGGGGGCCGATGGCGCGCCCGATGCTGTAATTCACGGTGTTGCCGAGCACGGCCGCGGCCCCGAGCGTCACGCTCGCGAGCGGCGCCTGCAGGACGCCGCTGCGATCCACCGCCGCCAGCGCACCCACCGCGAACAGCAGCGAGTCCCCGGGCAGGAAGGGCGTCACCACCAGCCCGGTCTCGGCGAAAATTACCGCAAACAGGATCGGATAGATCCACAGCTCATAGCGGGTCAGCAGCTCGAGCAGATGCCGATCAAGATGCAGGACCACGTCGATGAGCCACGCGAGCATGTGGCCGGGAGGATATCGGGAAGCGTCCGCCGGCGGTACGCACCGCGAGGCGCACTCGGCCCGGGCGAATCCTCAGGGCACGAGCGCGCGCAGGGCCGGCGGCAGCGCTGCGCGTTGCGCGAGGGCGGCACGGGTCTTCAGGGTGTCGAGTGCCACGCGCACGTCGGTGTCGCGATCGGTCAGGGGCGGTGAGCCCCGGCCCGTCAAGAGCTCCGCGGGCGCTCCCCCGGGGCCCTCCTGGACGATATCCGGAACGATGCCCTTGCCGTGAATCGAGGTGCCGGAGGGCGTGAAGTACCGGGACGTCGTGAGCTTGACCGCGCCCCCGTGAGTCAGGGGCATGACCGTCTGCACCGAGCCCTTCCCGTAGGTGCGGCGGCCGACCAGGAGGGCGCGGCCGTGATCCTTGAGCGCGCCCGCCACGATCTCCGAGGCGGAGGCCGAGCCGCCGTTCACCAGCACCACGAGCGGTGCGCCGTCGAGGAGGTCACCGGGCGTCGCCTCCATTCGGAAGCGCGCCTCGGGGGTGCGGCCGTCGGCCGACACGATGACGCCGCGGTCGAGGAAATCGTCGGCAACGGCCACGCCGGACTCGAGTACACCCCCTGGATTGTTTCTCAGATCGAGCACCATGCCTTTGAGACCCGCCGGATTGTCTCGCTTTAAGCGGGAAATGGCCCGGCCGACGTCAGCCGGCGTGGTCTCACTGAAGGTCGTGATCCGCAAGTACGCGTAGCCTGGCTCAAGGCTCTGCTGCATGACGCTGTGCACCTCGACCTGGGCACGGCGCAGCGCGTACTCGAGCAAGCCGGGCCGGCCGTCGCGCCGGATGGTGAGCTTCACCAGGCTTCCGGAAGCCCCCCGCATGCGTGCAATGGCGCCGGCCAGGTCGGCGCCGATGTCGTTGCCGTCGATTTTCACGAGCTCGTCGCCGGGCTCGAGTCCGGCCTGTTGAGCCGGCGAGCCCTCGATGGGCCGCAGCACCTTCACCACCCCGTCCTCGGCGACGACCTCGATGCCGACGCCCGGGTAGGAGCCCATGGTGCTCAGGCGGATCTCCTCGAACTCCTCGCTGTCGAGGTAGGCCGAGTGCGGATCGAGCGCAGCGACCATGCCGCGCAGCGCCTTTTCCATCAGGGCGTGATCGTCGACGTCGTCCACGTAGTCGCGCTTGATGCGCTCGTACACCTCCGCGAACAGGCTCGCCTCCTGCCAGGGCAGGGCCGTGCCAGCGACCGGGCGCGCGGGATGGGCCGGGAGTGCGGCCTCGGCGGGGCGGTCGGCCAGTACGCCGCCGGTCAGGGCCCCGCCGAAGCCGAGCACGGCCCCGGCGATGAGCGCAACCAGCGTGCGCCGGCGCGTCGACAGGCTCGCGGACCCGCCTGGTGAGCCGTGACTCGCCCGGCGGTTCCCGGAAAGCATCACCCGGCCGCCCCGGTGAGCCAGCCCGGGTCGCGCTCGGGGTCTGCGCCGGCAGGCGCGGCTTTGGCTGGCGCGCTCGGGAGCGGCAATTCAAACAGCAGCTCGGCCAGCGGAATCGGCCGGCCGATCGCAAAACCCTGGCCGTAGTCGACGCCCAGCTCCGCAATGCGCGCGCCGATGGCCTCGGTCTCGATGTACTCGGCCACGGTGATGATCGACATGCCGCGGGCGAGCTGCGCGATCGCGCGCACCATGGATTCGGCGCGTGCATCCGTGAGCACCTCGCGCACGATGCTGCCGTCGATCTTCAGCATGGTCACGGGCAGCTGGCGCAGGCACGAGAGCGAGGACAGGCCGGTGCCGAAGTCATCGAGCGCCACGCCGCACCCCAGTTGCCGCAGGCGCCGCATCAGCGCCTCGGCGCGCGGCAGGCTCAAGACCGTGGCGTTCTCGGTGAGCTCGAAACAGAACAGCTCCGGATCCAGGCCGCTCCCGGCGACGCGCTCCACCAGGAAGTCCGAGAACTCATCGTCGCTGAGAGACTGGCCGGAGAAGTTGATGGCGAAACCAAGCGCGTTGCCCTCGAGCACCGTGGCGCGCGGCTTGAGGGCCTCGATGACATGGTTGATGACCCAGCGATCGATGGTGGGCATCAGCTGGTAGCGGTTCGCCGCCGACAGGAAGCTGTCCGGCCCGACGGTGCGCCCGTCCTCATCCGTCATGCGCAGCAGCAGCTCATAGTGCGGCCGGGCGCTGTCGGCTGTGGCGAAGGGCAGGATGAGCTGTGCGTAAAGATGCAGACGCCCGGCGTCGATGGCCTCGCGCAACTGTGCCGCGAC
>VBNP01000204.1 GCA_005877965.1 Gammaproteobacteria bacterium
CGAAATTGACGACATTGGCGTGCGGCACGACGACATGATCACTAACCCAGATGGAGTCATAGCCCAGATGCTCGGCGCGAACGGCTGTGCTGCGGATGATCTCTGGAGTCGCAAGGTGTCGGCAGTTGGGAATCCACACACCTACGTTCATCGGAGCCTCCTGACTCAGACTGGTGGCCTCGTGGTCACGACCCCGCCGTTGTACCATGCGGATCGTGCCGATCCGAGAGCTAGCAAATGACGAAATTGCGGTGGCTGGCGCTTCTCAGGGGAGGTCCCAGTGAGTGCTTCGAGGATCGGCGCGGGTCGGCGGCGATCGCACCCACCTGCTACTCCCGCCGTGACGACCCGGCGATCCTCGGTGGCAGAGGCGCTCGGCCTCGAGCGCAATATCGTCGCGGTGTCCATCGCGATGTTCCTGCTCGCGCTCGGCGAGCACCTGTGGAAGCGCTTCCTGCCGAAGTACCTGGAGATGCGCGGCGCACCCATCGTCGCCTTCGGGTTCTTCGGGACGTGTGAGGACTTCCTCGACGGCGTCTACCAGTACCCTGGCGGGTGGATCGGCGATCGATACGGTCGTCGCCGCGCGCTTCTGCTCTTCGTCGCGCTGGCGGCGGTCGGCTATGCCCTCTATTGGCTGGCCCCGTCCTGGCCGTTCGTGTTCGCGGGCCTCGTCTTCGTCATGGCGTGGTCGAGCATGGCCAGCCCGACGCTCTTCGCCGTCGTCGGCGACGCCCTGCCCAAGGATCGCAGGGCGCTGGGGTTCACGGTACAGTCGATCCTGAGGCGCGTGCCAATCGCCGTCGCGCCTACCCTCGGGGGTTTGGCGATCGCCACGTACGGCCTGCGCAGCGGTGTCCACCTCGGGCTCGCTGCAACCGTCCTGCTCGCGGTCGTGACGCTGGGAGTTGTCAGCCACGTCAATATCCCGGTGACACGAGACCCAGTCCCGACGGACATCGTGGCGGTATGGCGCTCGCTCCCCAGTCCGCTTCGGTGGCTGCTCACCTCGGATATCTTCATCCGCACCTGTGAGGGGCTGGTCGACGTCTTCCTCGTGCTCTACGCCATCAACGTGATCGGCATCAGCGCCCCGGCTTACGGTGTCCTCATCGCCGTTCAGATGACCACCGCGATCCTCAGCTACTTCCCTGCCGCGAAGCTCACCGATCGGTTCGGCCGGAAGCCGTTCGTGATCGCGACGTTCGTCGCCTTCTCCCTGTTCCCGATCGCCGTCGTCCTGGCCGGGAGCTTCTCCGCCCTCGTGCTCGCCTTCATCGTCGGCGGCCTCCGTGAGCTCGGGGAACCAGCGCGCAAGGCGCTCATCGTCGATCTCTCCGAGCCGGCGATCCGCGCCCGCTCCATCGGGCTGTACTATCTCATCCGCAGTCTGGCGATCGCGCCCGCCGCTTTCATCGGCGGCCTGCTCTGGCAGCTCTCGCCCGCGCGCCCGTTCTGGGTGGCGGGCGCGATTGGCCTCGTCGGCGTGCTCGTGTTCGCAGCGACGGTCGAGGAGCGCTACGCCGGGTGACGCACCGGGGTTCTTGACCACGGCCGCGGTGCCTACTACCCTGCCGACACCCGAGCGCCGCTACGTCAGAAAGCGCTGACGCCGCGTGGAAGGAGTCTCATATGGCTGGCGATCTCCGGATCACCGTGAACGGCAAGCAGCACCGGGTCGACACGTCAGATGACACGCCGCTCCTTTATGTGCTGCGCAACGAGTTGCAGCTCAACGGCCCGCGCTTCGGTTGCGGCCTCTCACAGTGCGGCGCCTGCACCGTCCACCTGAACGGTGACGCCGTCCGCTCCTGCGTCACCCCAGTGTCGGCAGCGGTCGGCGGTGCCGTCACGACGCTCGAGGGACTTGGCACGGTCGAGAAGCCCCATCCGCTCCAGCAGGCGTTCCTCGAGGAGCAGGCGGTGCAGTGTGGCTACTGCATCAACGGCATCATCATGACCGCGGCGGCCCTGCTGACAAAGAACCCACGCGCGACCGAGAGCCAGATTCGCTCGGCGCTCGCGGGCAACCTCTGCCGCTGCGGCACCCACATGCGGATTCTCCGCGCGGTGCGGCGGGTCGCGCGGGCGTGAAGGAGGCGGGCATGGTCACGGCAGAAGTCTCACGGCGAACGTTCCTCAAGGGCGGCGGCGCGCTCGTCGTCGCGTTCAGCCTTCCCTCCGAGCTCGCGGCCCAGTCGGTGCCCCCAGCGCGCTCGGTCAAGGCGCTGCCCGCCGACCAGATCGACTCCTGGCTTGCGATCGGCCAGGACGGTCGCGTGACCCTCTACTGCGGCAAGGTGGAGCTGGGCACCGGCGTCGAGACGGCGCTCTCGCAGATCGTCGCCGAGGAGCTGGACGTCGACTTCCGGCGCATGACGATCGTTCAAGGCGACACGGGCCGGACGCCAGACCAGGGCTACACGGTCGGTAGCAAGACGATCCAGGTGGGCGGTCCCCCGATCCGTCAGGCGGCCGCGGAAGCCCGACAGACGCTCCTGTCGCTCGCGTCGTCGCATCTCGGCGAGCCTGCGGAGCAGCTCGTGGTCCGCGACGGCGTCGTGAGCGTCAAGGGCGACTCGACGAAGCAGGTCTCCTACGAGCGGTTGATCGGAGGGCGGCGGTTCGAGCGGGCGGTGACGAAGAACGCCCCACTCAAGGCGCCTGGCCGCTATTCGATCGTCGGCAAACCGGTCCGGCGCGTCGACATTCCGGCCAAGGTCACGGGCACCCACGTCTACGTGCAGAACGTGCGTGTGCGTGGGATGCTGCACGGCCGCGTCGTCCGGCCCTCCGCCATCGGTGCCGTGCTCGGGGGCGTCGACGAGGCGTCCGTCGCCGGAATGCCCAGCGTCGTGAAGGTCGTGACCCAGGGGAACTTCGTTGGCGTGGTCGCCGAGCGCGAGGAGCAGGCCATCCAGGCGGCCAGCGCCCTGAAGGTGACATGGCAGACGCCACGGCCACTTCCCGCGATGACGGCGCTCTGGGACACGATACGGGACGCGCCGACGACGGAGAAGGCGCTCGTGAACACCGGCGACGTCGACGCCGGACTGGCGGGCGCCGCCCGAGTGCTGCACGCGACGTACCGGTACCCGTTCCAGATGCACGCCGCCATCGGCCCGTCCTGCGCGGTCGCCGATGTCCGCCCGGATGGCGCGACGGTCTGGTCCGGCACGCAAGGTCCCTACCCGCTGAGGACGTCGCTCGCGAGCCTCCTCGCCATGCCGGCCGAGCAGGTCCGCGTGATCTTCGTGGAAGCCTCTGGGTGCTATGGCCACAACGGCGCCGACGACGCCGCGGCCGACGCGGCGCTCTTATCGCGGGCCGTCGGCAAGCCCGTGCGCGTGCAATGGATGCGTTACGATGAGCACGGCTGGGAGCCGAAGGGCCCGGCAATGGTGATGGAGGTACGCGCAGGACTCGACGGCGGCGGAAACGTTGTCGCCTGGGACTACACCGTGTGGACGCCGACGCACAGTACGCGCCCCGACGGCCAAGCGGGCAACCTCCTCGCTGGCCAGCTCGCCGGCGCGGCGCAGGCGAAGAACCCGTTCATCGGTGGCGATCGCAACGCACGCCATCCGTACGTCATCAAGAACGAACGCGTGACGGCGCGGTGGTTCGCCGCCCCGCTCTTACGCTCCTCCGCCCTCCGGGGCCTCGGCGCGCCGCAGAACACGTACGCGAACGAGTCGTTCATGGACGAACTGGCCACCACGGCGGCGGCCGACCCCGTCCAGTTCCGTCAGCGCCACCTCAGCGACCCGCAGGCGAACGCCGTGGTCGCCGCCGTGGCGAAGCTCGCCGGGTGGGTCCCGCGTCCCGCGCCGAGCAAGCGCCCACCGGGTTCCGGCGTCAGCCGAGGCCGGGGCATCGCCTTCGCCCAGTACGAGAACGCCTTCGCCTACGTCGCCACGGTCGCCGACGTCGACGTCAACCACGCGACCGGCGAGGTCCGGGTCGCACGCGTCTTCGTCGCTCACGATTGCGGCCTCATCGTCAACCCGGATGGCCTCAGGAACCAGATCGAGGGCAGCGTCGTGCAAACGATCAGCCGGGCGCTGAAGGAGGAGGTCACGTTCGACGGGTCCGGTGTCACCAGTGTGGACTGGAGGTCGTATCCCATCCTCACCTTCCCAGAGGTACCCGAGCGTATCGAGATCGCCCTAATCAACCATCCCGAGAGACCCGCACTGGGCGCCGGTGAGCCGACGGCCTGCACGGTCCCCGCCGCGATAGGGAACGCGATCGCCGATGCGACGGGCGTGCGACTGCGAACGGTGCCGTTCACCGCCGAGCGCGTGAAGGAGGCGCTGAGCCGGGTGTGATCGCCAACGTGAACTCCGAACGTCGCCTGATCGTGGTGGCCTCGGCCTCGGCACTCCGCCGATGCCGATTGCCTTTCTTGACGGAGGACCTATGTCGAGAAGATCACTTGTGTCCTTGATGGCAGCCGCTCTGCTGTGCCCCGCGCTTCCCGCCCAGGGCCAGGAGTTGCCCGATGGGGAGGGCAAGGAATTGGTCGCCGCCCACTGCAATAGTTGCCACCCGTTCTACGCGCGCGTCGGCGCCGGATACACGGCGAAGGGATGGGGCACCGTAATGCGGATGATGACCAATCATGGCGTGTCGATTCCGCCGGATCAGCTTGCGACGATGACAGCGTACTTGACCAAGAACTTCCCGGAAAAGGGGAAGCCAGCCGGCGTGGTGATCCCAGGGCCCGCGAAGGTCTCGATCAAGGCGTGGCAGGTGCCTACGCCCGGGTCGCGGCCGCACGATCCGCTGGCGACGGCGGACGGATCGCTCTGGTACACGGGACAGATGAACAATGTGCTTGGCCGGCTCGATCCGAAGACTGGCCATTTCAAGGAATATCCCCTCAAAACGGCTCACTCCGGACCGCATGGTCTGGACGAGGAT
>VBNP01000205.1 GCA_005877965.1 Gammaproteobacteria bacterium
CGGCATCCGGACGCATCGAGCATCTGCGCCATGATCCCGGCGATCCGAGCTCGTTGATCGACGACCGCATTTTCACCCTGGCGCTCGACCGTTCAGGGACGCTGTGGGTGGGGACCGAGGTCGGGCTCGACCGCTGGCAGCCCGAGCACCGCGCGTTCATCCATTTTCGTCACGAGGCCGGCAATGCGCGCTCGCTCAGCGGTAATCAGGTCTCGCGGCTCCTCGAGGATCACAGCGGCGCCCTGTGGGTCGGCACGTTCGATGCGGGACTTGATCGCGTGGACCGCAACGGCCAGGTGACGCAGGTCTTCCGTCACGATGCGGCGCAGGCGGCCTCGCTCGCCAACGACGACGTGCGCGCGATCCTGGAGGATCAGGCGGGCCATCTGTGGGTGGGAACCGCGGCCGGGCTGGACATGCTGAACCGCGCCACCGGACAGTTCAGCCACTACCGCCATGACCCGAGCGATGCCGGCTCGCTGCGCGACTCCTTCATCATGTCGCTGTACCAGGATGCAACCGGCCTGGTGTGGATCGGAACGCGCGCCGGCGGTGTCAGCCGCTGGAATCCCCGCAGCTGGGAGCTCGGCGGCCACCGCCCCGACTGGCTCGGAGACAAGCTGGTGACGGCATTCGCCGATGCCCCCGACAAGCGGGTGTGGATCGCCTCGCTCGGAGGCGGCCTCACCCTTTACGACGATGACAGCGGCAAGACCACCGACATCGACGCCATCACCGGCCGGCACAATGCCATCGGCGATGCGCGCGTGATGTCGCTGCGTCAGGACCACCAGGGCGCGCTGTGGATCGGCACCCGCGAGAGCGGACTGCGCAGACTCTCGCCCGACGGGCGGCTGCAATTCATCGCAGTGAAGCCGGGGGATCCGCGCTCCCTGAGCGCCGCGGGCATCATGACGATCTTCGAGGCGCGCAACGGCGCGATCTGGATCGGCACTCACGGCGGCGGCGCGAACGTGCTCGACCCCGCGAGCGGACGCATCCGCCAGCTGCCTTACGGTTCGACCGCGCCGGGCGCGCTCAGCTCCCCGCATGTCACGGCGATCGCGGAAGACTCGCACGGCAACATGTGGATGGGGACCGACGGCGGCGGGCTGGACCTGGCGCGGGCCGACGGCACGGTCCTCAGGGTGTTTCGTCACGACGCGCGCGACCCGGGGACGCTGCCCGCGAACACGGTCTACGCGCTGGCGGTGGATGCGCGCGACCGGGTGTGGGTGGCGACCGACGGCGGCGGCCTCGCCCTGGCGCAGGGCTCCGCGGCCGCACCGGATGCGATCCGCTTCAAGGTACTCTCGCGCGAGGAGGGCTTGTCGAGCGACACCGTGTACGGGGTGGTGGCGGACGCCGGCGGCCGCATCTGGCTGAGCTCGGACGCCGGCCTGGTGCGCTACGATCCCGAGAACGGCGGTCTCAAGACCTACCACCGCGAGCACGGTCTGCAGGGCGAGGAGTTCAACTTCGGCGCCTACCATCGCCTGCGCGACGGGCGTGTGTGCTTCGGCGGGCCCGGCGGATTCAACATCTTCGATCCGTCGCGACTCACCGAGAACCGCCAGCCCCCGCACGTGGCGCTGACGCGGGTCGAAGTCCTGGGCGTGCCGGCGCCGGGCCCCCGGCCGTACTGGCTGCTGGAGCGGATCGACCTCGGCTATCGGGCGAACATCGTGTCACTCGACTTTGGCGCGCTCGACTTCGCCTCACCAAAGCGCAACCGCCTCGCCTACCGCATGACGGGCCTGACGGACCGCTGGCTCGACCTGGGCGCGCAGCGGCGCATCACGCTCACCAACCTCGAGGCCGGCGATCACGTGCTGGAAGTACGGGCGGCGAATTCCGATTCGGTCTGGAGCGCGACACCGTTGCGGCTGACCATCCATCGCGAGCCGGCCCCGTGGAAATCATGGTGGGCCTGCATCGCCTACGCGCTCGCGGCACTCGCCGCGCTCGGCTACCGGATGCGCCTGCAGCGGCTGAAGTTCCAGCGCGTCGTCAGCGCGCGGCGCCGTCTCGAGTCGCAGGTCGAGCTGCGCACCCGGGAGCTCACCGAAAGCAACCGCCAGCTCGCCGACGCCGTGCAGGCGAAGAGCAACTTCCTCGATCGCATGAGCCACGAGCTGCGCACGCCGATGAACGGCGTGGTCGGCATGACCGAGCTCCTCGCCCGCACGCCGCTCTCCTCGACGCAGGCGCGGCTCACCGACACCATCCGCTCCTCCGCCCGGGTGCTGCTGCAGATCGTCAACGACCTGCTCGATCTGTCGAAGATCAACGCCGGCAAGATCGCGCTCGAGGAGCTGCCGTTCGATCTCGGCCAGGTGCTCGAGGAGTGCACCAGCCTGTTCGCGGGCGCCGCCCAGGCGAAGGGTATCGAGCTGATCGTATGGCCGCCGGCGCGCGAGCACTGCTCGCTCCTGGGTGATGCGCTGCGCGTGCGGCAGATCCTCATGAATCTGATCGGCAACGCCGTCAAGTTCACCGCCCGGGGCGAGGTGATCGTCAAGGCGGACGTCCATGCCGCCGCACCAGGGGGCGCGAGCCTCGAGATCTCGGTGAGCGACACGGGAATCGGCATGGACGCGGCCACGATCGGCAAGATCTTCGAGCCCTTCACCCAGGCGGACGAGTCGACCACCCGCCGCTTCGGCGGCAGCGGGCTCGGGCTCGCCATCTGCCGCGAACTCGCCCAGCTGATGGGCGGCAGCATCGGTGTCGAGAGCCGGCCGCAGGTCGGTTCGACGTTTCATCTGCGGCTGCAGCTTCCGGCCGGTCCGGCACCGGCAACTGCGGCGCCGGCGTGGCCGCAGTGCCGCGTGCGCATTCTCACGCGGCGCCCCGCGCTCGCCGAATCCCTCGCGCGCCACGCCCGCGCGCTCGGTCTGGTACTCGCCGACGACGCGACCAACGATGAGGACCTGGTCCTCGCCGACGCAAGCAGTCAGCGCGACTACCTGAGGACGCGCCTCGGCGCCGGCCAGGCGGGGCATCGGAACCTGATCGTGCTCGCTACCGCGGCCGAGCTCGATTCACCGGACCTGGCGGGCCTGGAGAGCCAAGCGGTGGTTCTCAAACCCGTGCAGCGCGGCGCACTCTACGACGCCCTCGTCGCGGCGAGCGGCCGCGCGCCACACGCAGTGGTTGCGCCGGCTGCGGCGCCCGGCGCCGCGGCCCTGAGCGCGCACGTGCTGCTGGTGGAGGACGAGCCGGTGAATGCGGCGGTCGCCCAGGGCTATCTCACGGCTCTGGGGTGCACCTCGGTGTGGGTCAAGGACGGCTCCGAGGCCGTGGCCCGCAATGCCGCCGAGCGCTTCGACCTGATCCTCATGGACCTGAGCATGCCGGTCATGGACGGCTTCGCGACCACCGCCCTGATACGCCAGCGCGGCGTCGCGACCGCGCGGGTGCCGATCGTGGCGCTGACGGCGCACGATGCGGCCAACTATCGGGACGCGTGCCTCGCGGCGGGCATGGACGACATGCTGAGCAAGCCGTACACGCTGCAGGAGTGCGCACAGGTGGTGCGCCGCTGCAGCGCGCGCGCCGCCGTGGCGGCCAGGAACAGTACGCGCAGCGATCCGCTCGCGAGCGTGGACGCCGCGGCGGTGGCGACCCTGCGCCGCCTGCGCGGCGATGAGCGGGTCGACCTGTACTCCGAGCTCGTCGAGCTGTTTCAGGCCGGCTCCTCGCAGGCGCTGGCGCAGCTCGCCGCGACGCTTGAGGCGGCGGACCTCATCGCAGCCGCCGCCGTCTGCCACAAGTTCGCCTCCAGCGCCGCCAACGTCGGCGCCACCGCCTTCGCCCGCGACGTTCGCGAGCTCGAGCGGCTGTGCGCCGCCGGCGAGGCGCGAGGCGCCCGGGAGCTGCACCAGCGGCTCGCGGCGGCGCACCCGGCCCTGATCGAAGAGCTGTCGGCGCTGCGTCTGCGAGCGAGCGCATGAGCGAGGCGCGCGCCACGGCGCCGATCGCCATCCTCGCCGACGATGAGGATCTCGGCCGGCTGCTGCTCGCCGAAGCCGCGGGTGCGAGCGGCCTGACGCCGCTCGCCTTCGACAACGGCACGGCCGCGCTCGAGGCCGCCTTGTCGCAGGACGTCGCCATCGTGCTGCTCGACGTCGACATGCCCGGCATGGATGGCTACTCGGTGTGCCGCCGCCTGCGCGCGGAGCCGCGCTTCGCCACCGTGCCGATCGTGATGGTGACCGGCCATGAGGACTCCCCCGCCATCACCCGCGCCTTCGAAGCGGGCGCGACGGACTTCATCTCCAAGCCCGTCAACTGGGCGCTGCTGCCGCGGCGGCTCGAATACATCCTGCGCAATGCCGCCGCCGCCGAGCGCATCGAGCGGCTCGCCTACTTCGACCCGCTCACCGGGCTGCCCAATCGACAGTGCTGCATCGAGACCGCCGAGCGGCTGGTGCGCGATGCGGCGCAACTGCGGGAATCGGTCGCGATCATCTATCTGGACCTGAACAGCTTCAAGCGGGTGAACGACACCTTCGGGCACTCGGTGGGCGATGCGGTGCTGCGCGAGGTCGCCGGCAAGCTCAGCGCCCTGCTCGAGGGGTTCAAGGCCGAAGACCAGCAGCTGGCTGTGGCCCGCTTCGGCGGAGACGAGTTCGTCATCCTGCTGCGGCACCCGGCGGCGCGCGCGCTCGCCACGCGCATCGCGCATGCGTGCGCCGCGGCATTCAAGGAGCCCACTGTCTACGACGGCCTGGAGTTCTACCCGGCGCCTAGCATCGGAGTGGCGGTCTATCCGGACGATGGCGGCGACGTCGCCACGGTGCTCAAGCACGCCGACACCGCGATGTACCAGGCCAAGGCCGGCGCCGCGGAGCCCGTCGCGGTCTACACCCCCGCGATGAGCAGCCGGCTCGCCAACTGGCTCGAGCTCGAGGGGCGCCTGCGCCGCGCGCTGGTGGAGGATCGTCTCAACCTGGTGTTTCAGCCGAAGTTCCGCCTGCACGACAATCAGCTCGCGGGCGTGGAGGCGCTGCTGCGCTGGTGCGATGCCGAGCACGGTGAGATCCCGCCGCTGCGCTTCATCGAGATCGCCGAGGACAGCGGCCTCATCCTCGACCTGGGCAGCTGGGTGGTGCGCGCGGTATGCCGGCAGCTGCGCGCCTGGATGGATCGGGGCTTCACGGTCCCGGTGGCCATCAATGTGTCCGGCAAGGACCTGTTGCACGGCGACCCGGCGCGCGTCATCCAGAGCGAAGCGGCGGCGGCCGGCGTTCCCGCCTCGCTGATCGAGATCGAGATCACCGAGTCGTTGCTGGTGAAGGACTCCGCCGCCGGGCGCAACGCGCTCAAGAAGCTGCGCGAGCTCGGCTGCCGCATTGCGCTCGATGACTTCGGCACCGGCTATTCCTCGCTCGCGTACATCACCCGCTTCCCCCCCGACCGCATCAAGATAGACAAGGCGTTCGTGCGCGACGTGGACCGCTCGGCGAGCGATGCCGCCATCGCCAACGCCATCCTGTCGCTGGGCGAGAGTCTGGGCATCACGGTGACGGCCGAGGGCATCGAGCGTCCGGGGCAACTGGAGTGGCTGCGCGGGCGCGGCTGCCACGAGGCGCAGGGGTTTCTGCTGTCCCGACCGCTGTCGGCGGCGGAACTGGAGCGCCAGTTCCTGGCGCCGGCGGAAGGATCGACGGCGGCGCAACGGCGGCAGCGCGGTTGACCGACACTTAAGTCGGGAACGGCTGTCGAATGGTGGGGCCGCTTGCGCGAGCTTCAGGCCCGGCCTACGATCCTTGGCGAGGTCCCATGCTGAAGAAACTCCTCATAGGCGCCTGCCTCGTCCTGCCGCTCGCGGCGTGCACGACCCCGTCTGCGACCCGTGAGCCGCCGACGAGCGCCTTCCTCGCGCCCGCGCGCACCCCGGGCTGCGTCCCGGATACGGCCACCCGCATTCCGATGACGCAGGGAGACTGCGCCGGATTCGGCCGGATTTATACCCAGGAGGACCTCCTGCGCACCGGCGCGGCCGACACCGGCCAGGCCTTGCGGCTGCTCGATCCCGCGCTCACGGTGCACGGCCACTGAGGCTCTGAACGCTTAGGTTGAGGAGTCTGCGCGGTCGTACCGCGCCGCGCCCGTCGGTCTCGCCCAGGCCGAGGAAGGTACCCGCCTCGTCGTACAGGCGTACCGCCGCCGCGGCGCCGGCCACCTCCGCCATGACGCTCTGACCGCTGCGCAGGCGCTGCGCCTCCCTCGCGCTGAGGCGAACCGCAGTCAGGTGGCCGAGCGGCCAGTCGCTGGGCAACAACGCGGGCCAGTCCCCGCGCGCACGCGTCTCGGCCAGTGACTCCAGCGTATGCATCGGCTCGTTGTCAAAGGGCTCCACGTACAGGCGCCGCAGCGCCACGACGTGCCCGCAGGTGCCGAGCGCCGCCGCCAGATCCTCGGCCAATACTCGAATGTAGGTGCCCTTGGAGCACAGTGCCTCGAGCTCGAGACTCGCCGGCCGGAGCGCGAGCAGCGCGAGCTCGAACAGCTCGATGTCGCGCGCCGCGCGCGCCACGGTCACGCCCGCGCGGGCGAGCCTGTAGAGCGGCTGTCCGGCGCGCTTGAGGGCCGAGTACATGGGCGGAATCTGCGTCTGAGGGCCGCGGAACCGCGCCAGGAGCGCCTCGACCGCCGCGCGTTCGAAGGGCGGCACCGGCGCCGTCCTCGTGACCGCACCTTCGACATCGCCGGTCGCGGTCCCGGTGCCGAGTGCCAGCGTGAAACGGTAGCGCTTGCGGCCCGCGAGGATCTGCCCGGCGATCTTGGTGGCCTCCCCCAGGCAGATCGGCAGCATGCCGGTGGCGAGCGGGTCGAGGCTCCCGACATGCCCCGCCTTCTGCCGCAGGAACAGCGCGCGCACACGCTGCAACAGCGCGTT
>VBNP01000206.1 GCA_005877965.1 Gammaproteobacteria bacterium
TTGATATTGGTATTCCTGTACATGCTGCGGCAGATGCAGGGCGCATCCGGCGGCCGCGGGGCCATGTCCTTCGGCAAGAGCCGCGCGCGCCTGCTGGGCGAGGATCAGGTGAACGTGACCTTCGCGGACGTCGCGGGAGTCGAGGAAGCGAAGCAGGAAGTCGCCGAGATCGTCGACTTCCTCAAGGACCCGGGCAAGTTCCAGAAGCTCGGCGGCAAGATCCCCAAGGGCGTGCTGATGGTGGGCTCGCCGGGAACGGGCAAGACGCTGCTGGCGCGCGCCATTGCCGGTGAGGCCAAGGTGCCTTTCTTCACCATCTCCGGCTCCGACTTTGTCGAGATGTTCGTCGGCGTCGGCGCCTCGCGGGTGCGCGACATGTTCGAGCAGGCGAAGAAGCACGCTCCCTGCATCATCTTCATCGATGAGATCGACGCCGTCGGCCGGCACCGCGGCGCCGGACTGGGCGGCGGTCACGACGAGCGCGAGCAGACGCTCAATCAGCTGCTGGTGGAAATGGATGGCTTCGAGGGCAACGATGGCATCATCGTCATCGCGGCGACCAACCGTCCCGATGTGCTGGACCCGGCGCTGCTGCGCCCGGGGCGCTTCGACCGTCAGGTGGTGGTGCCGCTGCCCGACGTGCGCGGCCGCGAACAGATTCTGCGCGTGCACATGCGCCGCGTGCCGCTCGCCGATGACGTTAAGCCGGCGCTGATCGCGCGCGGCACACCCGGCTTCTCCGGCGCGGACCTCGCCAATCTCGTCAACGAGGCGGCGCTGTTCGCCGCGCGCGCCAACAAGCGCATCGTCGGCATGGACGAGTTCGAGCGCGCCAAGGACAAGATCCTGATGGGCACCGAGCGGCGCTCCATGGTCATGAGCGAGGCCGAAAAGCGCATGACGGCCTATCACGAGGCCGGGCATGCGATCGTCGGCATGACGGTCCCGGAGCACGACCCGGTGTACAAGGTCACGATCATTCCGCGTGGCCGGGCGCTGGGGGTCACGCAGTTCCTGCCCGAGCAGGATCGCTATAGCTTCTCCAAGCGCCGGCTCGAGAGCGCGATAACCACGCTGTTCGGCGGGCGCATCGCCGAGGAACTGATCTTTGGACCCGAATCCGTGACCACCGGCGCCGCGAACGACATCGAGCGCGCCACCGAACTGGCACGCAACATGGTCACCAAGTGGGGCCTGTCGGACCGGCTCGGGCCGCTGACGTACACGGAAGAGACCGGCGAGGTGTTCCTCGGTCGCAGCGTCACGCAGCACAAGCAGGTCTCGGACGTGACCGCGCACGCCATCGACGAGGAGATTCGCCGGGTCATCGAGGGCAACTACCAGCGCGCTCGCCAGATCCTCACCAGCTCCCTCGACAAGCTGCACACGATGGCCGATGCGCTCATGAAGTATGAAACCATCGACGAGGAGCAGCTGAAGGATCTCATGGCGGGCAGGACGCCCAAGCCGCCCGAGGGCTGGGACGAGGCGCTGTCCAACAAGCCGCCGCAGGCGCCGGCGGAGGGGCCGGCGGCCGGTGGCGGACCGATACCGGCGGGCCAGCACTGATTCCGCTCCCCGTGGCTGCACGGCTGCGGGTGAAAGGGGATTTCCGGGGACGCCGTAAATCCGTCCATGGAGGCTCCGGGAAAGACGTCCCTGTCTTTCACGGCCCCGAAAATCCCCTTTCACCCGCAGCCACACGACCCACTTCGCCGCGTCCCATGCCATCCCCGCCGCCAGTACTCCGCTGCGCCGAACAGACGCTGGACCTGAGCTGCCCGGTGGTCATGGGCGTGCTGAACGTCACGCCCGACTCCTTCTCCGACGGCGGCCGCTTCGTCTCGGTGGAGGCGGCGGTGGAGGAGGGCGTGCGCATGGCCGGCGAGGGCGCTGCGCTCATCGACGTGGGCGGGGAGTCCACCCGTCCGGGCGCCGGGCCCGTCAGCGCGGACGAGGAGCTGCGGCGCGTCATTCCCGTGATCGAGCGGCTGCGCGCGGCCACGGCCGCGATCGTCTCGGTCGATACCAGCAAGGCCGAGGTCATGCGGGCTGCGAGCGCCGCGGGTGCCGGACTCATCAACGACGTGCGCGCGTTGCGCGAGCCGGGGGCACTTGCCGCCGCCGCGGCGAGCGGCTGCGCGGTGTGCCTCATGCATATGCAGGGTGAGCCGCGCACCATGCAGGTTGCGCCGCGCTATGCGGATGTGGTCGCCGAGGTGCGGGCGTTTCTCGCCGCCCGCGTGGCGGCGAGCGTCGCCGCCGGGCTGGCCGCCGAGCGCCTGGCGGTCGATCCGGGATTCGGCTTTGGCAAGACTCTGGAGCACAATCTCGCGTTGCTGCGCCGCCTCGGTGAGCTGGCGGCGGACGGACCGCCGGTGTTGGTCGGGTTGTCGCGCAAATCGATGCTCGGCACACTCACGGGTCGTACTGCCGGGGAGCGCCTGTACGGCAGCGTGGCCCTCGCGGTGATCGCAGCGCTTGCCGGTGCACGCATCGTTCGCGCCCATGACGTGGCGGCGACGGTCGAGGCTCTGAAGGTGGCTGCGGCGGTTCAAGGGGGAGGGCGAGCCGCGTAGCGGCGAGCGGGCGGGAACGAGGCTTCAGGGACGGTTGTAGGGGAGCTGGATGGGTCGGCGATACTTCGGCACCGATGGCGTGCGCGGGCGGGTGGGCGAGCACCCGATGACCGCGAACTTCGCCCTGCAGCTGGCCAGCGCCGCGGCTCGTGTGCTCGCGCCTGCGGGCGGCACGGTACTGATCGGCAAGGACACCCGTCTGTCGGGCTACATGTTCGAATCCGCGCTGGAAGCGGGGTTCGTCGCCGCGGGCGTGGACGTCATGCTCATCGGGCCGCTACCGACCCCCGGCATCGCCTACATGACGCGCCGCTTCAATTGCGACATCGGCGTCGTGATCAGCGCTTCGCACAATCTCTATGACGACAACGGCATCAAGTTCTTCGATGCATCGGGGGGCAAGCTCTCCGACGAGCTCGAAGAGCGCATCGAGGCCGAGCTCGAACAGCCGCCGCTCACGCGCACCTCCCGCGATCTCGGCCGCGCCACCCGCGCCGACCGCATGCGCACGCACTACCAGGAGTTCTGTGCGTCCACGCTGCCGCCGGGTCTTGATCTGGCGGGACTGAAGATCGTGATCGACTGTGCCAACGGCGCCGCTTACAAGGTCGGTCCCCGCATCCTCGCCGATCTCGGCGCGGAGATCGTGCCGATCGGCTGCTCGCCCAACGGCAGGAACATCAATGACGGCTGCGGCTCGATGGCGCCCGATCTGCTGCAGCTCACGGTCCCCGGAGTCCGCGCCAACGTCGGTCTCGCCCTGGACGGTGACGGCGACCGCCTGGTCATGGTCGATCATCTGGGGCGCATCGTCGACGGCGACCAGCTGCTGTACGTCATCGCACGCGCGCTGCAGCAGGCGGGCAGCTTGCGTGGACCGGTCGTCGGCACCGTGATGAGCAATCTGGGTCTGGAGGTTGCGCTGCGTACCGCCGGTATCGAGTTCCGCCGTGCCGCGGTGGGTGACCGCTACGTGCTGTCGATGTTGCGCGAGACGCACGGCATTCTGGGGGGCGAGACCTCCGGGCATATCCTGTGCCTCGACAAGACGACCACCGGGGACGGACTGGTGAGCGCGCTGCAGGTGCTCGCGGTCATGAAGCAGACCGGCCGGCCGCTCGCGGAGCTGGCCTCCGGGATGCGTAAGTTCCCGCAGGTGCTGCTCAACGTGAAGGTGGCTGAACGCTTCGACCCCAGTGGCGTGCCCGCGGTCCAGCAGGCGGTGGCGCGCATCGAGCAGCGCATGGCCGGCGACGGCCGCGTCGTGCTGCGGCCCTCGGGCACCGAGCCGGTGATCCGCGTCATGGTCGAGGGGCGCGATGAGGGCGCGACCCGCGCCGCCGCCGACGAGCTCGCCGCAGTGGTCCGAGGTGTCGCCGGCTGAGGGCAGCAGCGGCGCCGCGCGCTGCCGATAAGCCGGTGACGAGCAAAAGGCTCGTTTCGGGGACGCCGTGGATCCGTCCCTGGAGGCTCCGGCAAAAACGTCCCTGTTTTTGACGGCCCCGAAACGAGCCTTTTGCTCGCCTCCGGGCCGAGATCCGCGGCCCGGCCGGCGGCGTTTGCGTCACCCCCCCTGCATCGCTATCATCCCGCGCCCTTTTGAGTACCCACAGGCGGCCCGCCACGCCGCTCGAGGTCGGTCCATGCGCCGCCCGATTGTCGCCGGAAACTGGAAGATGCACGGGTCGCGCACCGAGAACGCGCGGCTCATCGAGGAGCTCTTGGCGCACTGCCCGGCACAGCCGGCCGCGGCGTGCGTGGTATGTCCGCCGTTCGTGTACCTGCAGGAGACCGCTCGGATGTTGCGCGGCTCGGTGCTCAGCCTCGGCGGCCAGGATGTGTGCGCGGACGCGCAGGGCGCATTCACCGGTGAGGTCTCGGCCGCCATGCTCAAGGATGTGGGGTGCGAGTACGTGATCGTGGGCCACTCCGAGCGGCGCCTGTTGTATCGCGAGAGCGATCAGCTCGTCGCGCGCAAGTTTGGCGCGGCACACGCGAAGGGCCTGGTGCCGATCCTGTGCGTAGGCGAGCAGCTGGCAGATCGCGACGCCGGGCGCACGCGCGAGGTGGTCGCCCGCCAGCTCGAGGTGGTGCTGGAGCTGTGCGGTGCCGGCGCGCTCGAGGCGGGCGTGGTGGCCTACGAGCCGGTGTGGGCGATCGGCACCGGTCGCAACGCCACACCCGAGCAGGCGCAGGATGTGCACGAGTTCATCCGCGCCCGTATCGGGGCCCGGGATGCTAGAATCTCCGCCGCCACGCGCATTCTTTATGGCGGCAGCGTCAAGGCCGGCAATGCGGCCGAGCTGTTTGCGATGCCGGATGTCGACGGCGGTCTGATCGGTGGCGCCTCGCT
>VBNP01000113.1 GCA_005877965.1 Gammaproteobacteria bacterium
CCTGGTGGGACGCAGCTTCAAGCTCCACCGCCCGCGCGGCATCTGGTCGTGCGGCGTCGAGGAGCCGAGCGCGCTGGTGGATATCGGCCAGGGGGCGCGCCGCACGCCGAATGTGCGCACGACGCTCCTGCCGCTCGCCGAGGGACTCGCCGCCGAGAGCGTGAACTGCTGGCCGAGCGTTGGGTTCGACGTCGGCGCACTCGCGGGGGCGTGTGCGGCGCTCCTGCCCGCGGGGTTCTACTACAAGACCTTCAAGTGGCCGAACTGGCACTGGTTCGAGCCGGCCATCCGGCGCATGGCGGGCCTGGGCAGGGCCCCCACCGCGCCCGACGCCGATCACTATGAAGAAGTCGCAGCGGACGCCGACGTGCTCGTCATCGGCGCGGGCGTGGCGGGACTGGCCTCCGCCGTGGCGGCGGCGCGCGCGGGTGCGCGCACCCTGCTGCTCGCAAGCGGTGCGCAGGTGGGGGGCGCGCTCTCCTGGGACGCCGATCCGCAAGCGGCCGCGCTCGCGGCGAGCGCGCGGCAGCTGGGCGTTCGGATCCAGCTGCGCACGGTGGCGTTCGGCATCTACGACCACAACCTGGTGTGTGCCGCCGAGAGCGTCAGTTCCGAGGGCGCTACCGATCTGCCCGGGTGCGTGTTGCGCGAGCGGCTGTGGAAAATCCGCGCCCGGGCCATTGTGGCCGCCGCTGGCGCCCTCGAGCGCCCGCTCCTGTTCCCGGACAACGACCGCCCGGGCGTGATGCTCGCCTCGGCCGCGCACAAGTACGTGCAGGCCTTTGGGGTCGCGTGCGGGCGGCGCGCGGTCATCGCCGCGAACAGCGACGGCGCCTACCGGGTGGCCGCATCGCTCGCTGCCGCGGGCGTTGAGATCCTCGCTGTCGTCGACCGCCGCGAAGGAGCAGCGCCGATCGCGGGTGCCGCGGGCATGCGCGTCCTGACAGGCGCGACGCTCACGGCCGTGCACGGCGCGCGCTCGGTGCGCGGTTGCACGGTGGTGCCGCTCGCGGGCGGCCGCGGCGAGCGCCTGCACTGCGATCTCATTCTGAACGCGGGCGGCTACGCGCCGGCCGTGCACCTGCACTCCCAGGCGGGCGGCAAGCTGCGCTGGGTTGCCGAGAGCGCGATGTTCGTGCCGGACGGCGCGGCGCCGGGCCTTACGAGCGTGGGCGCGTGCGCCGGTGTGCTGGCGCGCGAGCCGGCGGTGAGCCACGCGAGTGAAACGGGGGAGGCGCTGGCGCACGGCCGCGTGCCCCCCCAGGCGCCGGTCGGTGGGGCGGGGAGGTCGGATGCCATCACCCGCGTGCCGGGCGTCCGTGGCAAGCAGTTCGTCGATCTGCACAACGACGTGCTGGCCGAGGACGTGGCACTGGCGGCCCGCGAGAACTACCGCTCGGTGGAGCATCTGAAGCGCTACACCACCACCGGCATGGGGACCGACCAGGGCAAGACGAGCAACATCAACGCGCTCATTTTGATGGGCGAATACACCAGCCAGGCCCCCGCGCAGGTCGGCACGACGCGCTTTCGGCCGCCGTTTGCGCCGGTGACGCTCGGCATGATCGCCGGGCGGCGGGTGGGCGCACTGTACCGGCCCTTGAAGCGCCTGCCGGCGCACGACTGGCACGCCGCGCAGGGCGCGCTGTTCGAAACCTTCGGCGACTGGTGCCGGCCGGCCGCCTACCCGCGGCCCGGTGAGGCGCTCGAGGCCGCCGCGCAGCGCGAGGCCGGAACGGTCAGAGAGTGCGCCGGGCTCTTTGATGGTTCGCCGCTCGGGAAGCTCGAAGTGTTCGGCCCCGATGCCGCGCGCTTCCTGGATCTCATGTATGTCGGCACGATGTCGACGCTCAGGATCGGCCAGGCGCGCTACGGCGTGCTGCTGAACGAGAACGGCACGCTCGTGGACGATGGCATCGTGGCGCGCCTTTCCGAGCAGCGCTACTGGGTGAATACCACCACCGCCGGCTTCGATCGCACCACGGCCGCGTTCGAGGAATGGCTGCAGTGCGAGTACGTAAACCTCAAGGTCCTCATCACACCGGTGACCTCGCGCTGGGCCAACATCACGGTCGCAGGTCCCCGCGCCTGGGAGTGGCTCGCGAGGCTCGGATTCGAGGCGGCGCTCGCCCCGGCGGCGATGCCGCACATGACGCTGCGCGACAGCGCGTGGGAGGGCATGCCGCTGCGTGTGCTGCGCGCGAGCTTCAGCGGCGAGCTCGGCTACGAGGTGAACCTGCCCGCCGCACACGCCGCAGCGCTGCTCGCTCGCCTGTGGGCGCAGGCCGGTGAGCTCGGCGCGGCGCTCTACGGCATCGAGGCCCTGCAGGTGATGCGCGTGGAGAAGGGCTACATTCACATCGGCACCGACACCGACGGCACCACGCTCCCCGGCGATGTCGGCTTGGCGCGCGGTATCGAGCGCAAGGCAGCGCCCTTCGTGGGGCGGCGCTCGCTCCTGCGGCCGGCCTCGCGCGATCCGACGCGACTGCAGCTCGTGGGACTGATCCCGCTCGATGGACGCACGCCCCTGCCGGTGGGCGCACAGATTGCCCCTCGACCGCCGCCCGCATTCACCGAGGGTCACGTCACCTCGAGCTACCGCAGCCCGGTGCTCGGGACCCCGGTCGCGCTCGCCATGCTCAGAGGCGGCTCGCAGCGCACGGGCGAGGAGCTGCGCGTGCACCATCTGGGAACGAGTATCGGCGCGCGGGTCGTGAAGCCGCCGTTCGTCGATCCGGCCGGAGCGCGCGTTCATGGCTGAAGCGAGCGCACAGATCGGGCCCCTCCAGGGCGCAGGACTCACGCTGCGCCTGGATGAGACCCGGCAGGCCGCCGCGCTACGCTACTTCGAGGCCGGCGGAGCGTTCGCGCGCGCGGTGCACGCTGCGACCGGCGTAGCGCTGCCGGCGGTGTTGGGGGCCGTTGAGGCCGGCGCCGGCGAGCTCACCCTTGCCTGGCGCAGTCCCAGGGAGACTCTGCTGCTGACCCCGAGCGCCGCGCGCCTGGCGCAGATCGAGGAACAGCTCGCGGGCGCGGGGGAGGGCTGTCTCGTGAACCTGACCGGCGGCGTGCAGGTGCTGCGCCTGACCGGCGATCGGATCGCCGATCTTCTGCGTCGCCTGGGCGGCACGGCTTGCGTTCCGGCCGCGGGTGAGGCGCGCCGCTCACGCCTGGCCGACGTGCCGGTGCTGGCGCTATGCGTGCGGGCAGGCGAGACGCTGCTGGTCGTGGATCGTGGCTATGCCGAGCACTTGTTGCTCTGGATCCGCGAGACGCTGCTGGACTTCCCCGACCCGTGAAGGGGCCCCGAGGCGCGCCGAGGTCAGGATCATAGCCGGTCAGGCGCCGGCGGCGCGTGCAGCGTGCGGCTCACGGCGTCGCGCCATCCGGCGATGAGCGCCGCGCGCCGGGCCGCCGGCATTTTCGGCGCGAAGACCGCCGCGGTTGCGTAGGTGCCGGCGGCGGCCGCGAGGTCGCTCCAGACTCCGGTGGCGAGCCCGGCGAGAAACGCCGCGCCGAGCGCGGTGGTCTCGAGCTCCACCGGCCGCTCGACCCTCGCTTCCAGCACGTCCGCGAGGAACTGGCAGAACCAGTCGTTCGCCGCCATGCCCCCATCGACGCGGATGGCATCCGCACGGCGCGCGCCATCGCGCTGCATGGCCTGCGTCAGATCGAGGGTCTGAAAAGCGACCGACTCGAGCGCCGCGCGGGCGAGATGGGCCCCCGAGGCATCGAGCGTCAGGCCGCAGATCAGCCCGCGGGCATTCGGCTCCCAGTGCGGCGCCCCGAGCCCCACGAATGCCGGCACCAGGTACACACCGTGATTGTCCGGCACGCGCGCCGCCGCCGCGGCGCTCTCGGCCGCTTCGCGGATGACCTTCAAACCGTCACGCAGCCACTTGATAGCCGCTCCGGCGACGAAAATGGATCCCTCCATGGCGTAGGCGATGCGACCGCCGATGCGATACGCCGGCGTCGTGAGCATGCGGTTCTCGGAGGTGACCGCCACCTCGCCGGTGTTGAGCAGCAGGAAGCAGCCGGTGCCATACGTGGACTTTGCCATGCCGGGCCTGAAGCAGGCCTGTCCGATGAGCGCGGCCTGCTGATCGCCGGCGATACCGGCCACCGGCAGCGCGCGCCCGAAGAGCGCCGCCTCCGTGGCGCCGTAGACCTCGCTGCTGTCGCGAACCTCCGGCAGCAGGGCGCGCGGCACGCGGATGAGGGCGAGCAGCTCCTCGTCCCAGGCCTGGGCGTGAATGTTGAACAAGAGTGTGCGCGAGGCGTTGGTAATGTCCGTCGCGTGCACGCGCCCGCCCGTGAGGCGCCACAGGAGAAACGTATCGATGGTGCCGAACGCCAGCTCACCGCGCTCGGCGCGTGCGCGCGCCCCCGCCACGTGATCGAGCATCCAGGCGACCTTGGTGCCGGAGAAGTACGGGTCGAGCAGCAGGCCCGTCTTGCGACGAACCAGGGGCTCGGCGCCCGCGGCCTTGAGCGCCGCGCACGTCTCCGCCGTGCGCCGGTCCTGCCAGACGATGGCGCGATGGATCGGCTTGCCGGTGGCGCGCTCCCAGATGACCGCCGTCTCGCGCTGATTGGTGATGCCGAGCGCCGCGATGCCCGCTACGCCGCCACTGACGCGTTCGATGACCTCGCGCACCGTCGCGAGCGTGTCGCGCCAGATGTCCTCCGCGTCGTGCTCGACCCATCCGGAGGCGGGGTAGTGCTGCTGGAGCTCGCGACGCGCGCTGGCGAGGGCGCGTGCCGTCGCGTCAAATACGATGGCGCGCGTCGAAGTGGTGCCCTGGTCGATGGCGAGGACGTGTCGCGGTGTGCTCATGGCGTGTGGGGCCGCTCAGAGATGCGCTTTACACCGGCATTCCCCTTGAGAGCCAGCGAGCATAGCCCTGATGCTTCCGCGCAACAACGACGCTATGACCATCGACGCAGGTGTGAAAAGCTAGAGATCAGCGGAGTTTCGCCCGCGAGCCGTTCTCATCAGGCGCGCGGGAAGCGCTTGCGTAATGCCCGGATGACGCGTTTATTCAAGCGCGACCCGGGTGAGTGGTATAGAACGTTGACGGGGAGCCGCCTGGGCGGGCGTAGAGCGTTCGAGTGGGGAAATCACAACCAACCCTCGGGGGGCAACGCGATGAAGCTTAATTCGAAGATCTCGGCGGCCGTTGCGGCGATCCTCAGTGCGCCGGCAACGGCGATCGTCTTCGCCGCGCCGGCGGACACGGCGACCGCGACGGGTTCGGCGATCGAACTGGAGGAAGTGATCGTCACGGCGAACCGCCGCGAGGAGAACATGCAGAACGTGCCGATCACGATTCAGGCACTCACGGGCGACACCCTGACCAAGCTGAACGTGACCACCTTCGATGACTACGTCAAGTACCTGCCGAACGTCACGTCGCAAGGCCTCGGCCCCGGCCAGAACAACATCTACATGCGCGGCCTGTCGACGGCCGTCGGCGCCCTGCAGGGATCCGGGGTGGTCGGCAGCTTCCCCAATGTCGCGGTCTATCTCGACGACCAGTCCGGACAGCTGCCCGGGCGTAACCTCGACATCTATGCCGCCGACCTCGAGCGTATCGAGGTGCTCGAAGGCCCGCAGGGCACGCTGTTCGGCGCCGGTGCGCAGGCCGGCGTCGTTCGCTACATCACGAACAAGCCCAAGCTCGATGGCGTCGAAGCGAACGTATCGGCCGGCTACGCGACCACCGCGCACGGCGACCCGAGCAACACGCTCGAGGCGGTCCTCAACCTGCCAGTGAGCGACAATTTCGCCGTTCGGGGCGTGATCTACAACGAATCCCGCGGTGGCTACATCAACAACATCCCCGGGACTTTCGCGCGCCGCGCCACCGACCTCGGCATCCATTACGCGTACACGCAATATCACAGCACCTGGAAGGCTGGTCTCCCGCAAACGGTGCCGGCCAACAGCGTCACGATCAACAACGGCCTGATCACCGACAAGGCGATCAACCCGGTCGTCTACAAGGGCATCCGCGTCCAGGGACTCGTGAAGTTCAGCGACGACTGGAACCTGCTGCTGGCCCAGTCCTACCAGAACATGGAGGCGGACGGCGTGTTCGCCGAGCAGCGCACTGATTCACTCGGCAACCCGCAGCCCTCGCTCACGGTGCAGCTCTACAACCCGTCGTTCACCAAGGACAAGTTCACGAACACGTCCTGGGCCCTGAACGGCCGACTCGGTGCGCTCAGGGCCGTGTACACCGGCAGCTACCTGGTGCGCAACGTGGAGCAGGTCCAGGACTACACGAACTACGCGCGCGGTCCGTACGTCGACTACTACCAGTGCGACAATCCGAGCTACACCAAGGCGAATAGCTATCATCTGGATCCGACCAAGGCGTTCTGCGCATCGCCGTCCTCGACGTGGCGCGACACCGAGAGGAATACTCATCTGAGCCACGAATTTCGTCTGAGCACGCCCAACGACTGGCGCGTGCGCGCGATCGGCGGCTTGTTCTACGAGGACCTCAAGGTCGGGGAAGTCGTCGACTGGAACTACCTGACGGATTTCGCTGGATTCCATCCGGTCGCCCCACCGAACGGCTATTTCGTGGACGGCAGTGGCTCGGTGATTCAGACATCCGGGAGCAACCAGGGCAGGCCGTATAGATTCAATAGTACTTACCCGTGTCCAATCTCAGTTAACCCCAGCGGGCAGTGCCCGGTTAAATTCGTGGCCAGCGGAATCCCGTCGGTGAACGACCCGAACAATCGGCCGCCCTCGGTAGGGTTCTTCGACGACATCAAGCGTGGCTACACGCAGAAGGCGATCTTCGGCTCGGTCGACGTCGACCTCATCCCGCAGACCCTCACCCTGACCGCCGGCACCCGTCGCTATTCGATCGACAGCACCGAGAAGGGGGCGGTGGTGGGCAGCTTCGGATGCAAGCTGATATTCAGTCCGGCCGCGCCGAATCCCTGCCGCAATCATTCCAACGAGACCAACCTCGACTCCCTGAACCTCGACAAGACCGATACGGGCTTCAAGAGCCGCGCCAACCTGACATACAAGGCCACCGCGGACGCGCTCGTCTACTTCACCTGGTCGCAGGGCTTCCGCGCCGGCGGCTTCAATCGCCCAAACTCGGTGACTTCGGGGCCGCTCGCCGGGATTTTCCTGCCACCGATCGTCTTCAACCCCGATACGCTCACCAACAAGGAGATCGGCTGGAAGACCGAGTGGCTGGATCACCGCGTGCAGCTCAACGGCGCGATTTACCAGGAAGACTGGAAGAACGCGCAGATCGCGGTGTTTGACCCGGGTGCCACCGGCAACCTGACCTTCACCACCAATGGCGGCACGTATCGGGTCAGGGGACTCGAGACCACGCTGGTTGCACGTGTGATGCACTCACTGACGCTCACCGCGGGGGCTGCCTGGAATCGGACCGAGCTGGTCGATGAAGCCGCCGTTCCGGACTTGCAGGGCAATCCGATCAACTGGGGCTCAATTATCGTGAACGGCAAACCGCTCAGCAATCCGGCAGGCGTGAAGGGTGACCCGCTCGCGGGCGCACCACCGTTCCAGGCTAACGCGCGCGCCCGGTACGAATTCAACCTCGGGAGTTACCAGGCGTTCGGGCAGCTCGCGGCACTGCACACTGCGCACCAGCTCTCGAGCACCGACCGGCTGACCAAGGACCTGCAGGGCAATTCGATCGCCTACGATAACCCCGCCTACACGACCTGGGACGGAGCGCTCGGTCTGTCGAAGGACGCCTGGACCCTGCAGTTTTACGGTGCGAACCTGACCGACAAGAAAGCCGACTTGTTTGCGAACGCGCGGCAATGGTACAAGGCGGTGACCGTCAACCGCCCGCGGACCCTCGGCCTCACGTTCAGCTACAGGTTCTCGGGTCCGAAGTAACGCCGGCCGAGAGACGGCACCCGGACCGCTCGAGTTTCCGTAGAATCCGAGGCGGGCAGCGATGCCCGCCTTTTTCTCGTCCGGATCTCGCCCGACGGCGACCGGGTTTCACGAGGACCGCCATGGCAGCAGCGCAACCGATGCCGCCCGCGTCGCGGATCGAGGCCGAAGTCCGGCGAGCGCGCTCGCTCGTGGAGAAGCGTCAGTTCGCCGAGGCACTTGCCCTCGCACAGGCGCTGCTCCCCGAGGTGCCCGAGAACCGCGACGTGCTGTACCTCGTCGCAGTCAGCCAGCGTTATCTCGGTCTCATCGCGGACGCCCTCAGGACGCTCGCCCGGTTCGCCACCGTGCATCCCGATTACGGCCGCCTGTTCCAGGAGATCGGTCATTGCTACCGCGCCGTCGGCGAGGCCGACGCGGCCATCGAGGCTTACCAGCAGGCGGTCGCCCGCAATCACACACTGTCGGCCAGCTGGAGGGCGCTGCGCGACCTGTATCGGTCGCGCGGGCGCAGCATCGACGCGGACAACGCGGCGGCGCACGTGGCAACGCTCGCGAAGCTGCCGCCCGAGGTCGTGCTCGCCACCAACCTGTTCGTCGAGGGCGAGCTGTACGCCGCGGAGCGGCTGGTCCGCCGTTTCCTGCAGACGCACGGCGACCACGTCGAGGCGATGCGCCTCCTGGCCCAGATCGGCGTCAAACTCGAGATTCTTGAGGACGCCGAGTTCCTGCTCGAAAGCGTGCTCGTGTTCGCGCCGGACTACCGTGCGGCGCGCCTTGACTACGCGTCGGTGCTCTCGCAGCGCCACAAATACCTGCGCGCGATCGAGGAGAGCCAGAAGCTCTTGCAGCTCGAGCCGGGCAACCGCGCCTACCGGACCGTCTACGCCAACGCCTGCAGCGGCCTCGGGCGCCATGAGGACGCACTGGAGGTTTATCGCGAGCTGCTGGTCGACAGTCCGGAGGCTGCCGAGATGCACCTGTCGATCGCGCACGCGCTCAAGACCCTCGGCCGGCAGGCGGAGGCGATCGACTCCTACCGCAAGGCCGCCGCCGTGCGGTCGGATTATGGCGACGCCTACTGGAGCCTCGCCAACCTCAAGACCTATCGCTTCACCGACGACGAACTCGCGCGCATGCGCGATCACGAGAGCGCCACAGCGACCAGCGTGGTCGACCGATATCACCTCTGCTTTGCGCTCGGCAAGGCGCTCGAGGATCGCGGCGAGTACGCCGAATCCTTCCGCTACTACGCGCGCGGCAACGCTTTCAAAAAGAGCGACAGCCGATACAAGGCCGAGCTGGTCGAGCGCAATACATCGCTGCAGAAGCAGGTGTGCACCCGCGAATTCTTCGCAGCCCGGCAGCGTTTCGGCTGCCATCGGCCGGACCCGATTTTCATTGTCGGGCTGCCGCGCGCCGGCTCGACCCTGATCGAACAGATACTGGCCTCGCACGCGCAGGTCGAGGGCACTATGGAGCTGGCGGACGTCCCGCGGCTCGTGTATCAGCTGCAGGGTCGCGAGCCCGACGAGTCCAAGCCGCGGTATCCGGCGGTTCTGACGGAGCTCGGCGCGGCGCAACTGCAGGGCTTCGGCGAGAGATACCTCGAGGAAACGCGGATGTTCCGCGAGGGCAAGCCATACTTCATCGACAAGATGCCGAATAACTTTCGCCACGTTGGCCTGATCCACCTGGTCCTGCCGAAGGCGAAAATCATCGACGCGCGCCGCGAACCGATGGCGTGCTGCTTCAGCAACTTCAAGCAGCTGTTCGCGGAGGGCCAGGAATTCACCTACAGCTTCGAGGACGTCGCCCGTTACTACCGCACCTACGTCGAGCTGATGGAGCACTGGGACGCGGTGCTCCCTGGAAAGGTCCTGCGTGTCCAGCACGAGGAACTGGTAGAGGATCTCGAGCATCAGGTGAGGCGGATCCTCGACTTCGTGGGCCTGGACTTTGACCCCGCCTGCCTGGAGTTTTACAAAACCGAGCGCAGCGTGCGCACGGCGAGCTCCGAGCAGGTACGCCAGCCCATATATAAAGAGGGCATCGACCAATGGCGAAACTTCGAGCCGTGGCTCGGACCCCTGAAGGCCGCCCTCGGCGAGCTAGCCGGCAGCTGAGTTGCGTGAATGGTCTGTTGCGCATGCACTACAACCGCACGCACCGTTGCGGGGTGGTGACTGTCACAAACGGGCGGATACCATGGGAATGACGCGTTCATTCAAGCAGTTCACCGCGTGATGGTATAGAAGTCCATATGGGGAGCCGCCTGGGCAGGCGGAATGCTTTTGCGTGAGAAAATCACAACTAACCCTGGGGGGTCGACGCGATGAAGCCTAATCCGAGAATCTCTGCGGCCGTGGCGGCAGTTCTGTGGGCGCCGGGCACAGCGATTGTCTTTGCCGCACCAGCCGATACGGCCACCGCCACGGCCGCCGGGACTGAGCTGGAGGAGGTGATCGTCAGCGCCCAGCACCGCTCGGAGTCCATTCAGGACGTGCCGATCACGATCCAGGCGATCACGGGCGACCAGCTCGGTAAGCTGTCGGTGACGACGTTTGACGACGTCGTCAAGTTACTGCCGAACGTGACCTTCAGCTCCAACGGCCCGGGTCAAGGCAACATCTACATGCGCGGCCTCTCGGTCGGCTTCGCTGGCAGTCAATCCTCGGCTTCGATCAACCCGTTCCCGAACGTCGCGACCTACCTCGACGAGCAGTCGCTGACCTTCCCGGGCCGCAACCTCGACGTCTACATGATCGATATGGAGCGCATCGAGGTGCTCGAGGGCCCGCAGGGCACACTCTTCGGCGGCGGCGCCGAAGCGGGCGCGCTTCGCTACATCACGAACAAGCCGAAGCTGGAGGTCACCGAGGGTCGCGCCGAAGCCGGCTACGGCTCGACGGCGCATGGCGATCCGAGCTCGAGCGCGAATGCGGTGCTGAATCTGCCGCTGATCACGGGGAAACTCGCGGTCCGGGGCGTCTTCTACAGCGAACGTCGTGGCGGCTACATCGACAACGTTCCGACCGCGTTCACCCGCAACCCCAACGTCGATCGGGGCCCGATCGCCTACGGCTCCTCGTACCCCGCCCAGCTCGCCACCTACTACAACTACAATCTCGTCGAGCGCGCGCAGAACCCGACTACCTACCAGGGCCTGCGCCTGGCGGGGCTCTATCAGATCAACGACGACTGGAACGTCCTGGTCCAGGAGAGCTACCAGTACCTGGATGCAGAAGGCATGCCGGTGCAGCTCCCGGTGAGTCTCGGTCTCACGCCGCTGCAGCCGCTCGAGGAAAGCTCGTTCATGCCGGCGTGGAACCGCGACAAGTTCAACAGCACCGCCTGGACCGTGAACGGCAAGTTCGGCGACCTCAGGGCCATCTACGCCGGCGCGTACCTGAGCCGCCACGTCGATGCGAACATGGATTACTCGAACTACACCCGCACCGCGGGTGGGTTTTACTACTCGTGCACCGGCGGCGGCGGGTCGGGCCACGGCCCCAACGGCCCGCCGATCTGCTACTCGCCGGTCATGGGCTGGAATGACTACTTCGAGAACACGCACATGAGCCACGAGTTTCGGCTCTCGACGCCGGACGAGTGGCGCATCCGCGGCCTGGCCGGGGTGTACTGGGAGAAGTTCGAGATCAAGGACGACATGAACTTCCTGCAGAAGACGATCCCGTCCTGCACGCCCGCGAATCTCGCGGTGGCGCTGGCCGGCGGTGCGCCCTGCCTCGGGAACGTGACCCCGGTCCAGGCGGCACTTGACCCGAGCACCCGCGCCGACAACACCAACTTTGGCGAGGATCTGCGGCGCGGCTACAAGCAGACCGCCGGGTTCGCGTCGGTCGACTTCGACCTGATTCCGAAAGTGCTGACGCTGACCGGCGGCACGCGCTGGTACCGCTACACCGAAGACGAAGTCGGCTCGCAGTACTCCACCCCGGTCGGCTGCACGAACATACCGAACGGCCAATGCATCGCGACGCCGATCAACTTATCCGATCACCACACGACCTACACGGGATTCAAGAGCCGCGGCAACGTGACCTGGCACCTGACGCCGGCTGCGATGCTCTACTACACGTTCTCGCAGGGCTATCGTCCGGGCGCGTTCAACCGGGTGACGGGTGGTCGGACGCAGATATGGGTCGGACCGAATGGACAACCGTTGGCTAACGGTGTTGTGGCGAATCCCGCTCCGTCTGGCTGCGCCCTTCCGGCCTGCGATCCTTCGATCTACGACTACCGGGCGAGGCAGTTCAATAAACCCATCAGCTATGCTCCCGACTCGCTGCTGAACAATGAGATCGGCTTCAAGTCGGAGTTCCTGGAGCGCCGCCTGCTGGTCAACGCCTCGATTTACCAGATGGACTGGAAGGACGTGCAGACGCTGATCTACAACCCGCCGGTGTACGGCAACACGACCTTCGGACTCACCGGCCCGACCTACCGGATCAAGGGAGGCGAGCTGCAGCTCGCATTCAAGGCGACCGAGGCCCTGACGCTGGCGGGAAATATGTCGTACAACGATTCCAAGCAGTCGACCTCGCCGTGCATTCGCTCATCGGGCGTGACTCCGACGACGCCGACCAATCCGACGCCGCTGGGTACCTGCATCACGCAGGTGCGCGCGGCCGACCATAACGTCGTGGTCCAGAACGCGCTGGGTGCGATCGGTTCGACCCCGGCATTCTCGCCGAAGCTGCAGTACAACCTGCGCGCTCGCTACGACTGGAGCGTGTCCGACTACAATGCGTTCCTGCAGGTCGGGATGAGCCACGTCGACGACATGGCCAATGAGCCGAGCAGCTTCGACTCGGGCGAAGGCGTCGTCGTCCCGACCACGACGTGGTTGCGCTACAAGATGCCGGGCTACAACACCTATGATGCGTCGTTGGGCTTCGCGAAGGGGGCGTGGGACGTGCTGATCTTTGGCCAGAACCTCTCGAACGTGAACGCAAGCACCTTCACGACTTCGGGTCAGGACATCAGGGCCGAAGTGCCGCTGCGTCCGCGGGTTCTCGGCGTGAAGGCCGCCCTGAAGTTCTGATCGTTGACATGCACCGCGAGCCGTGACGGTTGCGGTACAATCGAAGGGCGGGCAGCAATGTCCGCCCTTTGTTTTTCGGGTGCTGCCATGACCGTGATGTCGCAGCCGGTGGCGGCGCCAGCCAGCGTGGAACTCGAGGTTGAGAGGATCCGCCGCCTCCTGAAGGAGCGCCGCTTCCCGCAGGCCGTCAGCGCCGCCGCAGCGTTACGCACGCCGTATCCCGAGAACCGGGACGTCCTCTACCTGCTCGCCCTCGGACAGCGGCAGTCGCGTCAGATCAGGGACGCCCTCGACACGCTCGCCGACATGGAGCGCCATCACCCGGGTGCGAGCCAGCTCTATCAGGAGCGCGGTCACTGCTACGTCGCGGTCAAGGACGCGCCCCACGCGATCGAGGCATACGAGCGGGCGGTTCAGATCAACCCGGCTCTGCCCGCCGCCTGGAGCATGCTCGAGGGGCTCTACAGGATGGCCGGTGACGAAGAACACCGCCGCATGGCGGCCGCGCACGCGAACAAGCTGAAATCCATGCCGCCCGAGGTCATCAGCGCGACCGGTCTTTTCTGCGAAGGCGAGCTGGCGGCCTCCGAAAGGCTCATCCGCGCGTTCCTGCTGCGCCACGGCGATCATGTCGAGGCGATGCGCCTGCTCGCCCGCATCGGCGTGGCGCGCGACATACTCGACGATGCCGAGGTGCTGCTGGCCGCGGCGCTCGCCATGGCCCCGGATTACATCGAATTGCGGCGCGACTACGCCTGCGTCTTGCTCGACCGCCACAAGCACGCCGAGGCCATCGCCCAGCTCGATGGGCTGCTGAAGCTCGATCCGAAGAACATCGACTACCGGACGCTGCGTGCGACGGCGACCGTCGGGCTCGGCGACCACGAAGGTGGCGTCCGCGGCTTCAGCGACGTGCTCGCGGACACGAGCCCGGAGTCGCGCCTCGCGGCCGACCTGCACTTGTCGATCGCGCACTCGCTGAAGACGCTCGGCCGGCGCGCCGAGTCGATCGACGAGTACAAGAAAGCGATCGAGGTTCAGCCGAACTTCGGCGACGCGTACTGGAGCCTCGCGAACCTCAAGACCTACGAGTTCTCCGCCGAGGAGATCGCGCGGCTCGAGGCGGCCGAGGCGGACCCGTCGACCGCGCTGATCGACCGCTACCACCTGTGCTTCGCGCTCGGCAAGGCGTACGAGGACCGCAGGGTCTACGAGGTGTCGTTCCGCTACTACGAGCGCGGCAACGCGCTGAAGCGCGCCGAGAGCCGCTATCGGCCGGAGCTTCTGGAGCAGAACACCGCGAACCAGAAGCGCATCTGTACGCGCGAGTTTTTCCGCGAGCGCGACGGCTACGGCGCGCCAAGCGGCGAACCGATCTTCATTTTAGGGCTGCCGCGCGCCGGCTCGACGCTCCTGGAGCAGATCCTCGCCTCGCATTCACAGGTCGATGGCACGCAGGAACTCGCCAACGTGCCGCGCGCGGTGCTCGACCTGCAGGGCTACAACCCGGACCTGAACAACCCGCGCTATCCAGGGTGCCTGCTGACAATGTCAGCGGACGACTTCCGCGCCCTCGGCGACAAGTATCTGGCGGACACGCGCATCTACCGCGCCGGCCAGCCCCACTTTATCGACAAGATGCCGAACAACTTCCGCCACATCGGGCTGATCCACCTGATGCTGCCGAACGCGAAAATCATCGACGCACGCCGCGAGCCGATGGCCTGCTGCTTCGGCAACCTCAAGCAGCTCTTTGCCCGTGGCCAGGAGTTCTGCTACAGCGTCGACGACATCGCCAGATACTACCGGACCTACCTCGAGATCATGGCGCACTGGGAGGACGTCCTGCCCGGGCGGATCCTGCGCGTGCACTACGAGGACGTGGTCGGGGATCTGGAGGGGAGCGTCCGCCGGATCCTCGACTACTGCGAACTGCCGTTCGAGGAGGCCTGCGTTGAGTTCCACAAGACCGAGCGCAGCGTCCGAACCGCGAGTTCCGAGCAGGTGCGCCAGCCGCTCTATCGCGAGGGGCTCGACCTGTGGCGACACTACGAGCCGTGGCTCGGTCCGCTCAAAGACGCGCTGGGCGACGCACTGGTCAGTTACCGTCGCTAGAGCAGGCGAGGAGAGGAGGGTCCGTGAAGAGCGAGGCGAGGGTGGTGGTGATCGGCGGCGGAGTGGTGGGCGCGAGCGTCCTGTATCACCTCACCCGCGCGGGCTGGAAGGATGCGCTGCTGATCGAGCGCGGCGAGCTCACCTGCGGCTCGACCTGGCACGCGGCCGGCGGCATGCACACCCTCAACGGCGATCCCAACGTCGCCCGGCTGCAGCAATACACCATCAATCTCTACAAGGAGCTGGAAAAGATCTCCGGGCAGTCGTGCGGCTTGCACATGCCCGGCGGCATCATGCTCGCCGGCACGCGCGAGCGCTTCGACTGGCTGAAGATGGCCCAGGCGCGCGGCCGCTATCTGGGCATGGAGCTCGAGCTCATCTCGGCCGACGAGGCGGCACGGGTATTCCCGATCATCGACAAAAGGCATTTCGTGGGCGCGCTGCTGGATCCCATCGAGGGGCACGTGGATCCCTACGGCGTGACGCACGCCTATGCGAAGGCCGCGCAGATCGGCGGCGCGCAGGTCGTACGGCACACGCGCGTACTGGACCTGAAGGCGCGCCGCGACGGCTCCTGGGATGTGATTACCGAGGGCGGCAAGGTACACGCGGAGCACGTGGTGAATGCGGGCGGCCTGTGGGCGCGTGAAGTGGGACGCATGGTGGGGCTGGAGCTGCCGATCCTCGCCATGCAGCACCAGTACCTCATCACCGAGGACATCCCCGCCCTCAAGGGGCAGAAGGAGCTCCTGACCTGCATCGACTTCGAGGGCGAGATCTACACCCGCCAGGAGCGCGGCGGGGTCCTGCTCGGAACGTACGAGCCTGCAGGCGTGCCGTGGTCCCCGCTGCAGACGCCGTGGGACTTCACCCAGAGTCTGCTGCCGGAGGATCTCGATCGCATTGCGCCGAGCCTGGAGGTGGGCTTCCGGCAT
>VBNP01000212.1 GCA_005877965.1 Gammaproteobacteria bacterium
GCCGGGTAGCGCGTGTCGTTGCGCACGTGCTGGTAGGCGTCCATCGCCATAAGGTTCTTGAATCCCTGCTCGTTCTTGACGGTGCCGAACTCGGGGATGTTGGCCGGCCCGGAGGGCATCACCTCCGAGCGCAGCGCGTCGAGGTCGCCGACCCGCCCGATGGCGCCGGCGAAGAGCTCCGGACGCTCGGTGGCCGCCCGCCCCACCGTGATGCCGCCGGCGGAAGTGCCCTGGATGGTGAGCATCTCGCGCGTGGTGTAGCCGTTCTTGATCAGCATCTCGGCGCAGGCGATGAAGTCGCGCCAGGTGTTGGGCTTGTCGGCGTCCTTGCCGCCCAGGCGCCAGGTCTCGCCCAGCTCGCCGCCGCCGCGCACGTGGCACTCGGCGTAACTGCCGCCGGCGTCCACCAGCGCCACGATGCGCGGCTGGAAGCTCGGCAGGTTGGAAATCCCATACGCGCCGTAGGCGTCGAGCAGCAGCGGCCGCGCCTGCACCGCGCCGCGCGGGGTGATCACCGACAGCGGCACGCGGGTGCCGTCGCCCGCCTGGGCGGTGAGCTCCGCGGCCTGGTAGCGACTGGCATCGAACGTGGGAATCGAGTCCAGGTGCAGGTCGGTGAACTTGCCGCTCGCGGGGTCGTAGCGATAGTGGGTGCGCGGATGCACCCAGCCCACGAGCGCCACGATGGCGCCCGGGTGCGTCGGGTCGGTAGCCACTTCCTCGACGATACCTGCAAAGGGCAGCGACAGCGTGCTGAGGGTGCCGTGCGCATCGACGTGCAGCAGCACCCCGGTGAGGCCCTCGCGCCCCGCGACGTACAGCCCGTCGGCGGCGGCGTGGATCGATTCGATGACGCGCTCGGGGCGCGCCTGTATCAGCGTCCGGGCGGTGGCGAGCGTGCCGTCGACGGGGAGCGAGAGCACCTTGAAGGTCGGCGCGTCCTTGTGCGACAGGAGGAAGAGCGTCGTGGCGTTGCCGTCGAGGGAGGTTACATCGTCCGCCGTCACGGTGAGCGGCCGCCAGCTGGCACGGCCGCTGCGAGCCTCGGTGAGCGGCGCCGTCCACGAGGCGAACTCGTTCTGCACCCCGTTCTGCTCCACCAGCACCACGCGGCCGGCATTCGGCACGACGACGACGAACGGGAACCTCACCGGGTCGGTCACCGGCCCGAGTCCGGTCGCGGCCCCGGCGATCGGCGCGGGGGCGGCGTGCAGGTCCCAGAAGTACGCCGCCGGGTTCAGGTACTTCTCGCTCGGCTGCTTCACCGCCTGGGGATCCTGCAGGCGCAGGAAGAACAGGCCCGAGCCGTCGGTCAGCCAGGAGGGCGAGCCCCACTGCGCGCGGTCGATCGGACCGGCGATGGTGCGGCCGCTCGCCACGTCCAGCACCGACAGGCGCGAGGCTTCCGATCCGCCGGGCGAGATGCCGACCGCCAGGTGCGTGCCGTCGTGCTCGACCTGGTAGTAGTCGATCGCCTGCGGCACGCCGCCGGCCGCGCGGATGAGCGCGGCGGTGTCGATGAGCGTGCGCGCCTTGCCGTCCGCCTCGCGCACCATGAGGTCGAAGACGTCGGCACCGGGCTTGCGCTCGAGATAAAAGGTGCGCGCGCCGCCCGCCTGCACGCTGTTGACCAGGCCGAAGGCGGCGCCGAGCTTGCCGAGCTTGTCCAGATACGCGGCGCGCGGTGCGATCGAATCGAACACCGCGCGGGTATAGGCGCCCTGGGACTTCATCCAGCCGAGCGTCGCGGCGTCCTTGGCCTCGACGAAGCGGAAGCGGTCGATGACCGTGGTGCCGAAATAGCTCTCCTCGACCGGCTGCGCGGCGAGGCCCTGCGGCGCACCACCCGGTGCCACCGGGGCGACCCGATCCAGTGCCACCGCGGATGCAGCCCCGATGACGAGCGCCAGCAGCGCGCAACGGGTGCGTGTCGCCATGTCGGGAACTCCCTGCTGGAAAAGCGCGCGCACGGCGCGCTCAGCTGTGAATGTAACTCTCGAGCTGCTCGATCTGCTGCTGCTGCTCGGCGATGACCGCCTTCACCAGGTCGCCGATCGATACCATGCCGACGACGCGGCCCGCCTCGACCACCGGCAGGTGGCGCACACGCTTGTCGGTGACCAGCTGCATGCACTGCTGCACCGAGGTATCGGGCGACACCGTGAGCACCTCCGGGGTCATGATGTCGCGCACCGGCGTGTCGCTGGAGGAGCGCCCGCACAGGATCACCTTGCGGGCGTAGTCGCGCTCCGAGACGATGCCGGCGAGCACCTCGCCCTTCATGACCAGCAGCGCGCCGATGTGATGCTCGGCCATGGCGCGGATCGCCTCGAGCACCGGAGCCTCGGGCCCTACCGAAAACACCGCCCGATCCTTGCGACCGAGCAACTGACGCACCGTGGTCATAGCCTGTCCCTCGATTTCAGCCTAGCGTGCCGTGGGGCTCACTTCCACCGTGAGCATGACGTCGGCAGTCACATCCAGAGTCCCCGCCTCCACCGGCGTCGGTGCGGCCGCGGTCGCCATCGTGCGCTGCCCTCCGAGGTAGGCGCGTACCGGCATCACGCGCGGACTGTTCTCCTCGACGGCGAGCACGCGCACCACCTTCAGTCCCAGCGCCGCGGCCAGTACCTCGGCTTCCGCGCGCGCCCGGGTCGCCGCCTGACGCAGCGCCTCGGCGCGCACCGCGTCCTGATCGCGCAGCGTGAACTGGATACCCTGCACGTGATTGGCGCCTGCCTGGGTCGCGCTGTCGATGACCGTGCCGATCCTGGCGAGATCATCGAGCGTCACCTGCACCACGTTCACCGCGCTGTAGCCGGTGATCGTCGGCTCCTCGCCTTTCGGGTGGTACTGGTAGGTCGGATTGAGCGAGTAACTGATGGTCTTCAGATCCGCCGCGGGACCTGTGGCCTTGCGCACCGCCGCCAGCACCGCGTCCACCTGGCGCGCGTTCTGCGACGCCGCCTCCTGCGACTGCGCCGCCCGCGTGGTCACGCCGATGTCGATCTGTACGCGATCGGGCCGGGCGGTGACCCGGGCGTCCCCGGTGACTCGAACCGACGACACGGGTGAGACCGGCGCCGGTTGTGCGCGTGCCGGCGACGCCGCCCCGGCGCCCGCGAGCAGGACCGCGACCAGACAGCGCATGTTCCCCGGCCCGCAACCCATTGGCATATTCTACGCGTGCTTCGTGCGGCAGTTCATAGTTTGGGCAAGGAGAGCGCGCATGCTCATGCGGCGCGGTATACAACAGTGCATGGCAAGCACGGAAATCCAGGTCGCGCCCGATCGGTTCGAAGTCAGCTCCGGTGAAGCGTTGTTCGTCGCCGAGTTGCGTTCCGCGATCGCGGTATGCGTGTACGACGCCGACGAGGAGGCCGGGGCTCTGCTGCACCTGCGCTGCATCGTCAGGCACTCCAAGCCCGCCGACGTGACCGATACGACCCTCGCCACCGAGTTGCTGCTGCTGCACCGCTGCCTCGAATCGCTGCGCGAGAGCGCACCGGCCGCGCGCCACCTGCAGGCGCGGATCGTGGCCCACCTCGTGGATGCGCCGCAGGTGAACCCGGCCTGCGACATCGTGATCAAGCTGGTGCGCCATTACCTCGAGGACGCCGGCGTGCAGGTGCTGCCCGAAGACATCGCGGCCGGACCCGCACGCACGCTGCGCTTCCGGCCGGCCATGGGGTGGGTGCACACGCGCGAGTGAGGCCGCGCATGCGACGCGCACGCGAAGCCGCGGTGCCGCGGGACCTGTGCACCGCCCTCGAACACCTGCTCGGCGCGAGCGTCGCCCACGTGAGGGTGATCGAGCATTCCTGGTTCGCCCGCCTGCACGGCCGTGCGGTGGCGACCACGCGCCCGGGGCGCATCTACCTGCGCGGCAACGCCGCGGATTTCTTCGCCGACCCCTGGCTGATGCTGCACGAGTACTGTCATGTCATCAGGCAGTGGCAGCCCGGCTCCCTCACGGCGGCACGCTACCTGCTGGAATGCCTGCGGCGCGGGTATTGGAACAACCGCTTCGAAGTCGAAGCGCGCGCTTTCGCCGACACGCACGTAGCCCGACTGCGCGCGCTGCTCGCGCGCGCGCCGCCGGCGGCCGCCGCGCCTCATCCCAGCAGCGCCTCGCGCCGGTAGAGACGCCCGGCAACGGCGATGAGCAGCGCGCCGAGGGTGAGCGTCGCGGCGACCGACACGGCGAGATACGCCGCCGGCACCCGCTCATCGCGCAGGAGGCTCGTGATGAGGAAGTGCTGGCTGAGCGAGGGGACCGCCATGAGCGCGAGCCTCGGACGCAGGCCCATCACCCCGGCGAACACCAGCGGCAGCGTCGGCACGAGCAACACCAGACCCAGCCAGGTCTGCGCCTCGCGGTAGCTGCGCGTGGAGGCGGCCACGATGGTCATCAGCGCAGCGCCCAGCGGCACCAGCGGCAGGCAGAACAGAACGACGGCGAGGCCGACGAGCGGGCCGAAATTGACGCTCATGCCGAAGCGCTCCAGCCCCGTGAAACGCAGCATGATCGCGAATGCG
>VBNP01000213.1 GCA_005877965.1 Gammaproteobacteria bacterium
TGCGCGGCGCTCAGCTTGCCCGGCATGAGGAGCGTCTCCGGATTCACTGCTTCAGCGTGCCTCCCTGATATCAGTAGCGACAGAAACGCCAATATCAGCAGCGCGTGACATCGTCGCCCCGGCATGTAGGTGTGGCGGATCGGTCGATCTAATAAACGTGTACCGCAATCACGTGAATCACCGCGGCAATCACCATGATGAAGATCAACGGTATGTGCAGCGCGTGCCACAGTGAGAACAGCCGTTCATAACCCTCGAAACCGGCTACCCGCCGCGTCGCGGCCAGCCTCCGATCGACGTAACAGCGGGCCGTGAACCCCAGGCGCCTGTGCTCCAGGGCGACCACCGCGGACCTGCGGGCGCCGGCGTACAGCGCCTGGCGAATATAGCGGTGCAGCTGCCAGCGCGCCTCGAGTGCTACCAGGTTGACCACGATCGGTTTGGCGAACCCAAGGAACGACAGTTGCGGTCCGGCTTTGAGCAGGCGCTGCTCGGCGCTCTCGATGCGCGTCACCAGCTCGGGCAGAAAGCTGATGCTGCCGGACAGGCTGCGCAAGCCCTCGGCGCCCGCGCGCAATTCGCCCAGCTCGAGTTTGCGGCCGTACAACCCGTGGTGGATGTGCACGTAGATGTAGCGGCCGATGAGGCCGCTGGCGGCAACGGTGAGCATCGAGAACAGCGCCACGTTGCTGTTGGTGGCGCCGGTGCCGAAATTCGCGTGATACAGGATGCACAGGGGTCCGACGATCCCGAGCACCATGTGGAAGCGGAACCAACCCGGCGTCGAGCCGAGGAAGCTGAGCCACGCCCAGCGCTTGCGCAACGAATACACCAGCAGCAGCAGCATCAGGCTCCCGCCAACGATGCCGAGCGTGTAACCGACGCCGCGATTGGGGCTGATGTAGCGCTGGGTTTGCGTGTTCCAGCCGAGGTACAGGAGCGCCGCCACCAGCACGAAAAACAACCGGCCGGTGCTCAGCAGCCGCCTGCGCTGCGGCTCGGGCTCCGCGCGAAGTGCCACCGCCGGAGCCGCGGTGCGCTTCGCGGCCGCCGGCGGCGGCTGGGGTGACGGGTGGGGCGTTTGCGGCGCCGGGGGCGGTTGCGGTGTCGGGGGCGCTTGCGGTGCCGGTCGGGCCCGTTGGGGCGGTTGCGGTGTCGGGGGCGCTTGCGGCGCCGGCCGGGGCGGTTGGGGCGGTTGCGGTGCCGGGCGCGCGCGAGCTGGAACTGCAACCGCCTGCGGCGCCTCATCGGGCGCAGGGCGCGCCCCCCGGGCCCCGAGTTCGCTCAGGCGCACGACCCTGACCTGCAGCTCCTGCAGCTCCTGCAGCGCTTCGGGCTCCGGAAGTGGTTGAAGACGCGCTGCCACGGGAGGCGTCAGCCGATTTCCCGGTTGATGACGAGGGCCAGCTTCTTGCCGGCGGCCGGGTGCAGCACCGGACTGGTGACGTACAGATCACCGGTGCTCGGGGTGGCCTGACCGCTGCGGGAGATCCGCGCTTCAACCACCACCTTGTCGAACTGCGAGAGCCGTCGCGAGGGAATCATGGCCATGGAGTCATCCAGATGGAAACTGACCGGCCAGGTGGCCGCCGTGGTGCGCAGGACCGCGAGCGGCGGGCCGGGCGAGTCCGCCGCCTTCGCGTAGATGAAGAGGGTCGCGTCACGCTGAACGCGCTCGGCAAGACGGCTGTCGATGGAGACGGTTCCGGAGAGTTCCGCACCGCCCGCCGCGGTCAGGGCCGCCGCCCCTGCGGGCGCGGCACTCACCGGGGCGAGTCCCGCGAGCGAAGTGTCTTCTGCAATGTTGCCTTCGATGACGCGTGCGTCGGAAGAATCCGCAGGCAGGGCCGCGCGCAGCCTCTTCCACCAGGTGAGCGCGTCGGTGAAATGGCGTTGCTCGTGTGCCTGGCTCGCCTTGAGCCACAGCGCCTTGGTGTTACTCGGGTCCAGTGCGAGCGCGCTGTCGATGGCGCTGCCCGCGGCCCCGGTGAGCGAGCCTCCGGCGAGCGATGCGAGCACATCCGCGTAATCCGCCCACGACTGGGCAGTCATGCCCTTCAGCGCCACGACCTTCGCCAGGGCATCGCGTGCGGCGCGGTTGTCGTGCTGTGCGCGGCGCAGGTCGGCGAGCGCGAGCCACGCCGGCACGTCACGTGGGTTTGTCTTGACCCGCTGCTCGAGCTCCGCGACCGAGGCTGCGGCGCCAGCCGGCGCAGCGGTGAGCTCGGCGGAGGCGCGGCGGGTCTCGGTGGCCGTCGCCGCGGCCACCAGCGCCCCCGCGCTCATTTGAGTCACAACCCCCGCAGCGGGGTTGGCGGCCCGGGCCCGTGCGCGGCGGGCATCGTCCGGGCGTCCGAGGAAGTCGTACGCCTTGGCGAGGAGTGTCCAGTCATCTGCCGAGCCGCCATCGCGCGCCAGGCGCGCCTCGAGCGCGGCGACTTCCGCTTCCATCGACTTCGCGGAGGCATCCGATTTCGCGGCTGCGCCGGCGGCGGACTCGCCACCCGGTGCCACCATGGCCGCTGCAGCCGGCCGGCTGCCAAGTGAGTGGCGCGAGCCGATCGCGATATAGATGATGGCCGCGGCGCCCGCAAACGTCGCGACAAACGCCCCGGCAAGACCGTAGCGCAGACGCCCGCGCCCGCGCGCCAACGCACCGCGCCACAGGGGAACGGCGACCAAAGCCGCACCGGCCCCGACTAACGCTCCTGCGATGAACCAGAACAAAGCGATGAGACCTCCCCTGGAAGGGTCGAATTGCGAGCGCGAGCGACGCGCGCGGATGCGACAATACACATGATCCGCGCGCCAGTAACGATGTCTCGGGCTGCCGACATCCTGTCTCCAACTACCGACAAAAACGCTGGAGAAAACAGGGAATTACAAGCGTTCCGACTGCCTGCTAGAGTGCGCAGCCGTGCGCGCCGTGGCAAGTAGGGGAAAGCCCCATTCCTGTGAGTTTCATCACAGAGTTAGTGTGCCGACCACGTGTCCAATGGCGTGCGCCCGCTTACTGGGGCGAACGTGCCGCGCTGTGTTCACGGTGGCGCAACCGGTGTGGTGCTGCTTCAATGAATTCACTGACGATGTATCTCATCTACGGGTTGCCCGGCCTGGTGCTGCTCGTGTTGCACGTTCGCCGGCGGCGGCGTCTCGAGCGTCAGAGTCTCAAGGCGCTGGAGAGCACCGGTGCGGCGGAACCTGCGTCGCTTCACCCGGTTATCGATCCCGCAACTTGCATCGGCTGCAGCTCGTGCGTCAAGTCCTGTCCGGAACAGGCGCACCACACGGTCCTCGGCATCGTCGACGGGCGCGCCGTGCTGATGAGCCCCGGGGACTGTATCGGCCACGGGGCGTGCAAGACGGCCTGTCCGGTCAATGCCATCACATTGGTGTTCGGCAGCGAGCGTCGCGGCGTCGACATTCCCGTCCTGACGCCGAAATTCGAATCCACGGTGCCAGGCATTTTCGTCGCGGGCGAATTGGGCGGCATGGGGCTTATCCGCAACGCTCTGGAGCAGGGACGACAGGCGGTCGACGCGATCGCCGAGAGGCGGCGCGCGACGGGCCAGGAGCTTGACCTCCTGATCGTCGGCGCAGGACCCTCCGGTTTTGCCGCTACGTTGACCGCGAAGTCGAAGAACATGCGCTACGTGACGGTCGAGCAGGAAGCCCTCGGCGGCGCGGTCTTTCAGTATCCGCGCGGCAAGCTGGTGATGACCGCACCGGCGACCGTGCCGCTCCTCGGCAAGGTCAATTTCCGTCAGACCAGCAAGGAGGCGCTGCTGCAATTCTGGACGGAAGCCGAGCGTAAGACCGGCATCAAGATCAATTATCAGGAGCGCGTCGAGGAGATCACCCGCACGGGCGACAGCTTCATCGTCAAGACCAACCGCGGCACCTACCCGACGCGCAGCGTCCTGCTGGCGATCGGGCGGCGCGGCACGCCGCGCAAGCTGGGCGTGCCCGGCGAGGAGTTGTCCAAGGTGGTCTACCGGCTGATCGACCCGGAACAGTATGCCGGTAAGCACGTGCTCGTGGTCGGCGGCGGCGACAGCGCGCTCGAGGCCGCCGCGAGCATTGCCGAGGCCGGCGGCGGTGGCGTGGTGCTGTCCTATCGCGGCGCGGAGTTCGACCGCGCCAAGGCGCGTAATCGCGAGCGCATCAATGCGGCCGCGAAGGGCGGTATTCTTAAGGTCATGATGAAATCCAGCGTGAAGCAGATCGAGGCGGAGTCGGTGGCGATTGAAGGGGACGGCGGGATCTCCAAGGTCCGCAACGACGCGGTCATCGTGAGCGCGGGCGGGGTGCTGCCGTCAGATTTTCTGAAGCGTGTGGGAATCACTGTTGAAACGAAACGTGGCACGGCCTAGGCCGGTACTCCTGGCCGTGATTGGTGTGCTGGCAGCTGGCGTCGCGCTGGCGGCCCCAGGACAGTTCTCGCGAGCGGCGGATCCGCTCGAGGGCGTGAAGACCGCCATCCGCCTCAAGAACTTCACCGAGGCCGCGACGGCGCTGCAACGGCTGGCCGCCGCCGGTAACGCCGAGGCGCAGTACATGCTGGCGGTGTTCTATCTCAACGGGGTGAACGGACCGCGCGATCCGGCGCAGGCGAAGGGCTGGCTCGAGAAGTCCGCCGGCCAGGGCAAC
>VBNP01000214.1 GCA_005877965.1 Gammaproteobacteria bacterium
CAGCGGATCGCGGGCGCGTATCTGCGGCAGGCTGAGAGTGGGCTCACGTGCGGCCGGCTCGCGCGTGCTGGTGCGCTGCGCGGCGCCGCCGCGGCTCGCCTGGCGCGGGCGATGCCGCTCCCACCAGGCGAGAGCCGCGATGAACGCCACCCCGAGTATCAGCAGCGTCCAGCGCAGCTCCGACATCATGCCGTGGACACCGGGCACGCTCACACCGCCGCCAGCCGCACGGCCTCGTCGACGTCGACCGTGACCAGGCGCGACACGCCCGGCTCGTTCATGGTCACGCCGATCAACTGCGAGGCGAGCTCCATGGTGCTCTTGTTGTGGGTGATAAACACGAACTGCACGCGGGTCGACATGTCGCGCACGATATCGCAGAACCGCCCGACGTTGTGTTCATCGAGCGGCGCATCGACCTCGTCGAGCAGGCAGAACGGCGCGGGGTTGAGATCGAAAATGGCGAACACCAGCGCCACCGCGGTGAGCGCCTTCTCGCCGCCGGACAGCAGGTGGATGGTGCTGTTCTTCTTGCCGGGTGGCCGCGCCATGACCGCCACGCCGGCGCTGAGCTTGTCCTCGCCCACCAGCTCCAGGTACGCGTGCCCGCCGCCGAACAGGCGTGGGAACTTGTCGCGCAACCCGGCGTTGATGCGCTCGAAGGTGTCCTCGAAGCGCGTGCGTGTCTCCTTGTCGATGCGCCGCATGGCCTCATCGAGCGTGGCCAGCGCGGACGTGAGGTCGGCAAACTGGCTGTCGAGATACTCCTTGCGCTGCGTCTGCTCCTGGAGCTCGTCGATGGCGGCGAGATTGACCTGACCGAGCCGCTCGATGTCGGCGCGCGCCTCGCCGAGCGACTGCTCCCAGGCCGGGACAGTCGCCGCCGCGTCGAGGTGGGCGAGCATCTCGGGGAGCTGACAGCGGGTCTCCGCGAATTGCTCGGCCAGGGCCGCGCGCCGCACGTGGGTCTCCTGCGCCGCGAGGCGCGCCGCGTCCATGGCTTCGCGCGCAGCGCTCACGCGCCGCTCGGCCGCCAGGCGCTGCTCATCGAGGGAACGCAGCGCTGCATCGGCCTCCTCGAGCGCCCCGCGCGCCACCGCCAGTTCCGCTTCCACCGTGAGACGCAGCGCCAGCGTGTCATGCAGGCGCGCCTGGGTCTTCACGATCGGCTCATCGCCCGAGGCGAGCTCCTGCTCGAGCTCCACACGCCGTCGCGTGAGCTGCTCGCGCTGCTCGCTCATGCGGCTCACGCCCACCGCCATCGAGCTCTCGGCCGCACGGCGTGACTCGACCCGCACCTGCAGGTCGCGCGCCGCCAGCTGCGCCGCCTGGGCCTCGGCGCGCGCCGTGTTGAGCGCCGCGCGCCGTTGCTCGCGCTCGTTGCCGAGTGCGCGCTGGCGCTCCTCGAGCTCGGCGGACAGTGCCCGCGCGCGCGCGAGCTCCGCCGCGGCCCGGCTCAGCGCCTCCGCGGTCGCCGCGCGCTCGTGCGCCACCTCGCCGGCGTCCTGCCGCAGCCGCTCGCCCCGCAGCCTCGATTCCTCGGCGCGGGCACGGCCTGCCTCGAGCAGGCCGAGCAGACCTGCGTGTTTCTGGTGAGCGCCCTGGATCGCCGTCTGCGCCTGCTCGCGACGCTCTTCCGCCTGCGCCAGGCGCTCGCGCGCCGCGCTCAGTTCGCGCTCCGCCTGCTCGAGGCGCTCATCGGCCGCCGCGGCTGCGGTGCGCAGCGCCTTGAGGCGATGCTCGCGCCCGAGCACGCCCGCACGCGGGTCTGCTCCACGGCTCACGCGCAGCCAGTCGCGCCCGACCCACTCGCCCTCGCGCGTGATGAAAGAGCGTCCCTCGGCGAGCGCGGCGCGTGCGCGCAAAGCGTCCGCGAGGGATTCGGCCGTCAACACTGCGGCGAGCCGCGCACTGACCGCCGCCGGGCCGGTGACGTGCGCGGCGAGCGTCGCCTCGAGGCGACTCGGTGCCGCGTTGCCGCTCTCGACCAGCGTGACCCGGCCCGTGGCAAGGGCGGTAAGCGCGCCCGAGACCTCCTCCAGGCGCTCGACGCATACCGCCTCGAGATAGTCGCCGAGGACGGTTTCAACCGCCCGCTCCCAGCCGCTCTCGACCTCGAGTGCGGCCGCGAGCCGCGGCCGCGCCGCAAGCCCCGCGCCGCGCAGCCACTCACCCGCCTGCCCGGCATGGTCGGCGAGGGCCGCCGCCTGCAGGGCCTCGAGCGAGGTGAGCTCGGTGCGCGCCTCCTCGCGCGCAGCGCGCTGCTGCTGCAGGCGCTGCTCGGCTGCCGACTGCGCGGCGCGCTGCGCCTGCAGATGCGCCTGGGCCTGCCCGAGCTCCCCGCTGAGCTGCTCGGCGGCGCGGCGCGCCTGCTCTTCCTGCAGCGCGAGGCGCGCGAGCTGCTCGCCGCCGTCTTGCGTGCTCAGGGTGTGCTGCTCACCGGCCAGGCGCTCGGCCTGCGCGCCGAGCTGCCGCAGTTGATTTTCCAGCTGCTCGATCCGCGCCCGCTCCACCTGCGTGGTCTGATCCGCGGCGCTCACCGCCTGGGCGTGCGTTTCCCAGCGCTGCTGCCAGTCCTGCAGCGCCTGCTCGCTCGCCTCGAGAGCCGCGCCGGCGCGCTGCTCGGCCTGCTGCGCCGCCTCGCACGCGGGCGTGAGGCGCGCGATCTCCGCCCGCAGCGCCGCGAGCTCGCGCTCATCGCGCTCGATGTGCACGCCCAGATCACCGAGTGTGGTGTGGGCCTGCGCGAGATCGGCGCGTTGCCGCTCGCGCAGTTCGCGTCCGTGCTCGATCGACTGCTCGAGGCGCGAGATCTCGGCACCGACCTCGTAGTAGCGGCCCTGCACGGCCGACAGCCGCTCACCGTGCCCGGCGTGCAGCGTGCGCTGCTTCTCGATCGCGGCTTCGGCGGCGCGCTGCTCGGCGAGCGCGCCCTGCATGGCGAGTTCGCGCTCGCGCACCGCCGCATCGTGTACTTCCGCGCCGCCGTCGAGATCGCGCAGGCGCAGCGCCAGCAGCTCCGCGGTGAGGCGCCGCTCCTGCTCCTTCAGCGCCTGGTAACGCCGCGCGCTAGCCGCCTGGCGTTGCAGGTGGCGGATCTGTTTTTCGACCTCATCGCGCACGTCCTGCAGCCGCTCGAGATTCTCGCGGGTCTCGGCGACGCGCGCCTCGGTCTCCTTGCGCCGCTCCTTGTAGCGCGAGACACCGGCCGCCTCCTCCACGAAGGCGCGCATGTCCTCGCTCCTCGCCTCGATGACGCGCGAGATCATGCCCTGCTCGATGATGGCGTAGCTGCGCGAGCCGAGCCCGGTGCCGAGAAACAGGTTGGTGATGTCCTTGCGCCGGCAACGCACGCCATTGATGAAGTACGCCGAGGTATCGTCACGCGCCACGTGGCGCTTGAGTGAGATCTCGCTGTAGTTGGCGTAGGCGCCGCCGATCTTGCCGTCGGCGTTGTCGAACAGCAGCTCCACGGAAGCGCTGCCGACCGGCTTGCGCGCGGCCGAGCCGTTGAATACCACGTCCGCCATGTTGTCGCCGCGCAGATGCTTGGCGGACAGTTCGCCCATCACCCAGCGTACGGCGTCGATGACGTTCGACTTGCCGCAGCCGTTGGGGCCGACGACACCGGTGAGATTACTGGGGAAGCTGATTTGTGTGGGATCGACGAAGGACTTGAAGCCGGCAAGCTTGATCTTGGTCAGCCGCATCGTACGTTCTTCCGCCCCCTGAGCGGCCTCGAAGATGGTGTAGTGTAGAGGAATATGCCCGAGAGGCCCACAACGGAGCTCGAGACGTTCGCCAACCCGGCCGCCGATCGTGACTACACGATCCGCATGCAGATCCCCGAATTCACCTGCCTGTGTCCGCGCACCGGGCAGCCCGACTTTGCGACGCTCGATCTCGAGTACGTGCCCGACCGGCTGTGCGTGGAACTGAAATCCCTGAAGCTCTACATCTGGTCGTTTCGTGATCGCGGCGCGTATCACGAAGCCGTGGCCAACGAGATCGCCGATCATCTGCAGGCCACGTTGCAGACGCGCTTCCTGCGGCTCACGGCGCGCTTCAACGTGCGCGGCGGAATCTACACGAGCGTTGTCGCCGAGCGACGACAAAACGGCTGGCAGGCCCCGGCCGCCGTCACACTGCCGTAACCACTGCGCCAGTCGCGCCGCGCGGGCGACAACCGCCCGGCGCCCCGGCAACGGCCCCCCGGCGGGCCGCATCCCCTGCCCGCGCCGCCGCGCGCCGGAACACTGTACAGCCCGGGGTCCGCCGGTATAATCGCGCGTTCTTCACGAGCCCGAGGCTGTTTCAGGAGCCATTGATGCCGGCCAAGAGACCAGCGCCGAAGTCCGCAAAGGGCAAGAAGGCGACAAGCCGGCCAGCGGTCAGAAAGGCGGTGGGTCACAAGCCCGAGCCGGTGCGTGTCAGGGCAGCGGCCGCTCACCCGCGCAAGAGCCCGGCGGCGCCGAAAAAGCCGCCGGCGGCCGTGCCCGCCGCGGGTGGCGAGGCGCCGGTCGAGCTGAGAAAGCCGCCGCGTACGGGGCCGGCGCCGGCAACCGCGACCATGATTACGGCGAACCGCTCTGCGGGACAGGCCGTGAATGCCGATGGTGAGGACGGCGAGACGATCGAGCCGGGGAGCCTGCTCGCCGGTCCGCGCAACGTCCAGCCGTACATCGCCAAGCGCGGCGAACAGTACATGAGCAAGCAGCAGCTCGATCACTTCCGACTCATCCTCAACAGCTGGAAGCGCGACCTGATGGTGGAAGTGGATCGTACGGTCACGCACATGAAGGACGAGGCGGCGAACTTCCCCGATCCCAACGACCGCGCCACCCAGGAAGAGGAGTTCAGCCTCGAGTTGCGCACGCGCGACCGTGAACGCAAGCTGATCCGCAAGATCGACGACGCGTTGAAGCGCATCGAGGATGGCTCATACGGCTACTGCCTCGAGACCGGCGAGGAAATCGGCATCAAACGCCTGGAAGCACGCCCGGTGGCCACCCTCAGCATCGAAGCCCAGGAGCGCCGAGAACGGCGCGAGCGCCAGTACGGCGACCGCGACGACCGCTATCGCTAGCGCTCGCGAGCTTGAGCGCGCCCCCTCCGCCGCGAGCCCAGGCTATGTGGGGCGCTTCGCACCCTCCCCGACCGGATCGCTGCACCTGGGCTCGCTGCTCGCCGCCGTGGGCAGCTTCGTCGATGCCCGCAGCCGCGGCGGCCGCTGGCTCCTCAGGATGGAAGATCTCGATGCCGCGCGGGTGATCCCCGGTTGCGCGGACGAGATGCTGCGTACGCTCGAGGGTTTCGCCCTGCACTGGGACGGCGCCGTCGAGTACCAGAGCGCCCGCACGGAACACTACGCGCGCGCGCAGCAGGCCCTCACCGCGCTCGGTCTCACCTTCCAGTGCAGTTGCTCGCGCCGCGAGCGCACACGCGAGGGCGGTTATCCGGGGACGTGTCGCGACGGTGCCAGGCGCCGCGGGCCCACCGCCACGCGCTTCAAGGTCGAGGACCTCCTCGTGTCCTTCCAGGATCGGGCGCAGGGGGTGTGCCGCTTTCAGTTGCGCGAACGCGGGGATGTCATCATCCGGCGCCGCGACGGCGCATTCGCCTACCAGCTCGCGGTGGTGGTCGACGATGCGCTGCAGGGCGTGACCGACGTGGTGCGTGGCGCAGACCTCCTCGACAGCACGCCCTGGCAGCTCGCTCTGCAGGCCGCCCTTGAGCTCCCGACTCCCCGCTATGCGCACCTGCCTCTGGTCACCGAGCCCGCCGGCACAAAGCTCGCCAAGTCCAGGCGCTCCGTCGCCCTGGATCCGGCCCTGCCGGGCCGCCAGCTGCACGAGGCCCTCGTGCTCCTGGGTCAGGAACCTCCGCTTACGCTTAAGCTCGAGTCACCCCGAACGGTGCTCGAGTGGGCCTGCGCGCATTGGGATCTGGACCGGTTCCACGGCGTGCGGCAGGTGCGCGCTCCGCCCGCTGCCCGTGCGTGAGATTCCTCGCTTTCCGAGTTGGGTTCGCGATGCCGATGTAATATGGTATATGCAGACGCCCTGCACTACGGAAGGTGCACAACCCATAGTGAAGGATCTGTCATGAGCGAACCGCGCACTATTAAGAAGTATCCGAACAGGCGGTTGTACGACACGGTCGAGAGCCGGTACATCACCCTCGCGGACATCCGCCGACTGGTGATCGAGCGCGTCGACTTTGTAGTCATCGACAAGAAGACTCAAGGGGACATCACGCGTTCGATCCTGCTGCAGGTCATCGCCGAGCAGGAACACGTCGGCGAGCCCCTCATGAGCCGCGACTTTCTCTCGCAGGTCATCCGCTCCTACGGTGACGCCATGCGCAGCATGGTCGGCAGCTACCTGGAGCAGAGCCTGAAGCTGTTCGCCAGCGAGAACGCCGGGCGCGCACCGCCGCCGAGTTGAAGGCGCGGGGGCGCGCACCGCCACCGGGTTGAAGGCGCGGGGGCGCACACCGCCGCCGGGTTGAGTGCGCGGGCCGCGCTCAGCCGGCCTCGACGTCGCGCATCGACAGGCGGATGCGCCCCTGGCGGTCGACTTCGAGCACCTTGACGCGGATCACGTCGCCTTCCTTGAGCTTGTCACTGACACGCTCGACGCGCTCGTTGGAAATCTGCGAGATGTGCACCAGGCCGTCGCGGCCGGGCAGGATGGTCACGAAAGCGCCGAAATCCATCAGGCGCGCGACCTTGCCTTCGTAGATCTGACCGACCTCGACATCGGCGGTGATGAGCTCGACGCGCCGCTGCGCCTCGCGCCCGGCGGCACCTGACACCGAGGCGATCTTGACCGTGCCATCGCTCTCGATGTCGATCGTGGTGCCGGTCTCTTCGGTGATCTGGCGGATGACCGCGCCGCCCTTGCCGATGACGTCGCGGATCTTCTCCGG
>VBNP01000114.1:0-21488 GCA_005877965.1 Gammaproteobacteria bacterium
CGATCAACAGCGGCGCGAACATGAATTTCGACCGCCTGCGGCACGTCGCCGAGCGTGCCGATCTGGGCGGCGAGCGCGAAGCGCTGCTGGCGGTGGTGATTCCCGAGCGGCCGGGGAGCTTCCTGCATTTCTGCGAGGTGCTCGGGCGGCGCAGCGTCACGGAGTTCAACTACCGCTACGCCGCCGCCGATGGCGCGCAGATCTTCGTGGGTCTCGCGCTCAGCCAGGGGCACACGGAGAAGGACGCGGTGGTGCAAAGCCTGCGCGCCGCGGACTTCGCGGTCACCGACATGACCGACGACGAGATGGCGAAGCTGCACGTGCGCTACATGGTCGGCGGGCACGCGCGCGGCATACGCGATGAGCTGCTGTACCGCTTCGAATTCCCGGAGCGCCCCGGCGCACTGCTGAAGTTCCTGCAGGCAATCGGCTCACGCTGGAACATCAGCCTGTTTCACTATCGCAACCACGGCTCGGACTACGGGCGGGTGCTGGCGGGCATCCAGGTGCCGCCGGCCGAGCGGCCGGAGTTCCTGCAGCACCTGAACGAGCTGCACTACGCCTACGTGGAGGAGACCGGCAACCCGTCGTACCGGATGTTCCTAGGCGCCTGAGCCTGAAGCGTGAGGTCAGGCTCGCGGGGCTGCCTCGGCGCTCTCCAGCAGCCACTCGCGCCAGATCGCCAGCAGCACCGCGAGAATGACCGGACCGACGAACAGGCCCACCAGCCCGAATGCGGCCAGTCCTCCCAGCACGCCGAACATGACCACCAGGAAGTGGATCTCCGCCTCGCGGCTGATGAGGAACGGGCGCACGATGTGGTCCGTCCAGCCCATCACGATACTCCCCCAGATCAGAAGCCCGACACCCGCCACGGTGCTGCCCTTCAACAGCAGCCAGGCCACGACGCAGCCCCAGATCGTCGGCGCGGCGAACGGGATCAGCCCGGAGACGGTGGTGAGCGCCGCCAGAAATACCGGCGCCCCGGTGCCGGCGAGCCAGTAGCCCAGTCCCACCAGCACGCCCTGCACCAGCGCTGCCAGCACCAGGCCATAAACCACGGCCTTGACGGTCTGCCCGATGGCCTGCAGGTACTTGTGCACGCGCGGACCGAGCACCTGCTCGAGGCCGCGGGTGAGCTGTGTCGCGAGTCGCTCCCCGTCGCGGTAGACGAAGAACAGGCTCACCACCGCCAGCAGCAGCTTCACGGCCTCGCGGCCGATGCCGCCGATCACGTGCGCGATCTGATTGAAGGAGCGATCGGTGACCTTGCGCAGCGCCTCGCCGAGCACCTGCGGGTCCTGGGCGGCGCGCGTGGTCAGATCGTGCAGCTGCTCCCCGATCCACGGCAGCTTCAGCACCGCAGGGGGCAGCTGCACGCCGCCGGCGAGCAGCGTCTGAGTCTCGCGCCAGGTGTGGGCGAGCTCGACGCGCAGCACCACGGCGAGCCACGCCAGCGGCGCGATGACCGCCGCGGTCATCGCGCCCGTCATCAACAGCGCGGCGACCGTGGTGTGTCCGCGGCACTTGTCGCGCAGCCACCGGTACGCGGGCCAGCTGACGAACGCCAGAATTCCCGCCCACACCAGCGGGACGATGAAAGGGTCCATGACGCGAAAGCCGAGCAGCACGCACGCCGCGAGCAGCCCTGCGATGATCAGTCGGCGCAGCCATGGGGCGGATACGAGGTCTTCCATCGTGTCTGCGGATCATGCCACGCGCGCGGCGAGTATGTTGCCCTTGACGCCGCACAGGCCCCGCAGGCACGCTTCGCGCGACGTGAGGTGTCCGGTGCAACGCATGCGGGGCGAAGGCTGTGACCGCATGCGCAGCAACGGTTAAACGGGAAGTCCGGTGCGGATTCGTCCAAAGCCGGCGCTGCCCCCGCAACGGTAATCGAGATGAAGCGGATCACATGAGCCACTGCGCCCCCTGATGGGGCACGGGAAGGCGATCCGCCGGAGCCGGCGAGCTCCTGCTCGAAAGCCCGGAGACCGGCCTCGCGTGTCACCGATGGGCGTCGCGGCGGGCGATGCTGGTCCGGCGGTACGCCTCGCTTACCGCGCGCCTGCCAGCTTCTGAAGCCACGACCCCTCGGGCACGGGTGTGTGCAAGTCAGGAGCTGGAGCCCATGTCAACAGGTCTCGGTGCGCGCCGCGTGCTGGTGAGCGCGCTGATCCTCTCGAACGTCCTGCCCGCCTGGGCTGCCGGCGGCGCCCCCGGAGGGGATGCGGAGCCGCTGCAGCTCGTCGTCGTCAGCGCCACGCGCATCCCGACGCCGCAGCTCGACCTCGCCAGCAGCGTCACGGTGGTCACGGCCGAGGACATGGCGGCGCAGCAGCAGCGCACGATCGCCGACGTGCTCAGGAACATTCCGGGGCTCAACCTGGTGCAGCAGGGGGGACCCGGGTCGGTGACCTCGGTGTTCATGCGCGGCACCAATTCCAACCACACCAAGGTGCTCATTGACGGCATCGACGTCAGCGATCCGAGCAACGCCAACGCGGCGTTCGACTTCGGCCAGCTGCTGCCGCAGGACATCGAGCGCATCGAGGTGCTACGCGGCCCGCAGAGCGGGCTGTACGGCTCGGATGCCATCGGCGGGGTGATCAACGTCATCACCCGCAGCGGTTCGGGTCCGATGAAGCTCGCGGCCTCCATCGAGGGCGGCAGCTTCGACAGCTTCAACCAGACCGCCGGCCTCAGCGGCTCGCAGGACGCCTTCCGCTACAGCGCCAACGTCGCGCACCTGCACTCCGGCGCCACCCCGGTCACGCCGCCCGACCTGCTCGGGCCCGGCGAGCCGCGTCACGACGACTACTACGACAACTTCACCGTCTCGACCAAGCTCGGTCTCGATGTCGCGCCGTCCTTCGACCTCGGCCTGGTCGCCCGCTATACCAGCACCCATCTGCACTACACGGGCGAAGACTTCAGCACCTTCCCGGCGCTGCCCGCGGCCCAGCAGAGCGAGAGCAACACCGACGAGTACTACGGGCGCGCCACCGCGCATCTGGTGTCGCTCGCCGGCGCGCTGGATCAGACTCTCGGCGTCGCGTTCATGCGCAATCAGACCGCGACGCTGCAACCGCAGACGCCGGAGGGCCTCAACACCGGCGAGCGCGTCAAGGTCGACTGGCAGGGCGCGGTCCGGCTCGCTGCCGCCGAGACGCTGCTGCTCGGTCTCGAGGACGCGCGCGATGAGATCAGCCAGCCGCTGTCGGCGAGCACGCGCATCGATTCGGGCTACGCGGAGCTGCAGTCGCAGCTCGGCGAGCACTGGTTTTCGGCCCTCAACGCGCGCTATGACGACAACGACCGCTTCGGCAGCAAGGTGACCTACCGCGTCGCTCCCGCGTGGGTGAGCCAGGCCAGTGGCACCAAGCTGAAGGCGAGCGTCGGAAGCGGCTTCAAGGCGCCGACGCTGAGTGAGCTGTTCCAGGACTTCGCGCCGTTCTTCTTCGCGAATCCGAATCTGAAGCCCGAGAACAGCGTCGGCTACGACGCTGGCATCGAGCAGGGCCTGGCGGGCAACGCCTGGCGCCTGGGCGCCACCTGGTTCCACAACCGCATTCGCGACCTCATCACGACCGACGTGACCGGGACCACCTGGGCCAACGTCGGCCGGGCCACCACCTACGGTGTCGAGAGCTTCATCGCCTGGCAGCCGGCGAGGCAGCTCGTGCTGCGCGTCGATCACACCTACACCGAAGCGAGCGATGACCTGGCGCACCAGGAGTTGCTGCGCCGCCCCAAGCACAAGGGCACGCTGAACGTGAGCTGGCGCCCGCGCGAGGCGCTGCTGCTCGACTTGAGCGTGCTCTCCGTGAGCACCTGGGTGGACGGTAACCGCGACTTCTCCATCCCGCGCCTCGATGCGCCCGGCTACACCACGGTGAATCTCGCGGCGGCTTTCGACCTCACGCGCACGTTCACCGTCTTCGGCCGGCTCGACAATCTCCTCGATCGGCGCTACGAGAACCCGGTCGGCTTTCTGCAGCCGGGGCTCGGTGCGTTTGCGGGGTTCAGGGCGAAGCTATAGCGCCGGCGAGCGGGTAGCGCTGCGCCGCGTGCTCTCGGGGCGGCGGGGCCCGACACCGGCCTAATATGGAATGTCCTGGCCACCACCGGCCTGCGGTGAGAGCCCCCAATAGCCGGCGACAGAGTGATATATTGAGGTCGTTAAAGATAACGACCCGGAACTTCAACAAGAACCGGGCGTCCCCAGGAACCTTCACCATGTCGTCGCGGCCATGGGCACGAGCCTCAGCCGGCGCAGTCAGGCGCTGGCGGCGCGCCCGTTGCTTTGGTGTGGTCGCCCTCGGGGCCTTCGTGCTCACCGGCTGCGGCGGTGGCGGCGGCGGCGGTGGAGGCAACTCGGGGCTGTCGCTGTCGGTGACGCCGCTGAATGTCGCCGTCTCGGCGACGACGGCGCAGCCTGCCCCGAGCGCGAGCGTTCAGGCGTCGGTGAGCGGCCAGCAGCAGAGCCAGCAGGTGTATCTCGCCGGCAAGTACAGCACCAACGGTATCCAGTCCGTCAGTCTCGGCGGTAGCACCTCCCCGGTCACCGTCACCATCACGTTCAAGTCCCCCGCGAGCCTCGGCTCAGGCACTTACACCGACACGCTGCAGCTGTCGGGCTGCTACGACCAGGCCTGCACGCAGCAGGTCGCCAACAGTCCGCAGACGGTACGGGTCCAATACACGGTCACCGGCAGCGTGGTGAAGCTCACGGCACTCTCGCCATCCTCGGCGGTGGCCACTGGAGCGGCCTTCACCCTCACCGCGACGGGCAGCAACTTCACCGCGCAGTCGGTGGTGCAGTGGAACGGCAGCGCGCGATCGACGACCTACGTCAGTGCCACGCAGTTGAGCGCGCAGATTACGGCTGCCGACATCGCCGCTCCCGGCACCGCCTCGGTCAACGTGCTGGACCCGGTGAACGGCTCGTCGAATACGCTCACCTTCACCATCCAGCCGGCGATGCTGACGCTCAACACGCTGTCGCCGACTTCGGTCGCCGTGGGGGGCCCGGGCTTCATGCTGACGGTGCTCGGCGCCGGCTTCAGCAGCTCCTCGATCGTGCAGTGGAACGGCGCGGCGCGGCCGACGACCTACCTGACCACGAACGAGCTCATCGCCCAGATCGCCGCCGCAGACATTGCCGCCGTGGGCAGCGCCTCGGTCACCGTGCAGGACAGCACCAGCGCGGTGGGCACGACCGCGCCGCAGACCCTCACCATCGTGCCGGTGTCGAAGGATGCGACCGCGTTCCAGATGAACCCGGCGCACACCGGCGCGGTGACCTTCGCCTCGGTGAGCTTCCCCACCTCCCCCACCTGGAGCGTCGATGTCGGAGGCACCCCGTCTTACGCGCTGATCGTGAGTGGCAAGGTCTATGTAACCGTCGCGATCGCCGGCGGCAGCTCCCAGCTGCTCGCCCTCGATCAGGCGACGGGAGCCACGGCGTGGGGGCCGGTCGTCCTGAGCGGGGCAGCCAACGCAGCCTACGACTCGCAGACGCTCTTCGTCATCAGCGCCCCCTTCTCGACCGCGGCAACGATCGAGGCGCTTGATCCGAATTCCGGTCAGCTGCTCTGGAGCGCCCTTCTCACGGGCACGTACGGGTACTCCTCCGCGGTAACCGCTGCCAACGGCGTTGTATTCAGCGCGGGATACGCGTTCGACCAGAAGACGGGCGCGACAGTGTGGCAGATCGGTGCCGCCGGTGGGGACAGCACCCCTGCGGTCACGGCCGACGGAATGTACCTGACATACCCTTGTACGACCATTGACTACCGACCGGCCACCGGCGAGACCATCTGGAGCAACAACACCGGGTGCAGCGGCGGCGGCGGCGGAACTCCGGTGGTCGCGAACCAGCTCCTGTACGCGCCGAATGGATTTGGAACGTACAACGGCTCGATCTTCAACGCCGAGACGGGCGCCCTGGCCGGCTCTTACGTGTCCGATAACCCCGGCGCATTCACCGCGAGCACCGGCTACTTCCTGCAGAGCGGCACGCTGCGCGGCGTGACTCTCAGTAACAACACCGTGATATGGAGCTTCGCCGGTGATGGCATGCTCGTGACCTCACCGATTGCGGTGAACCAGTACGTGCTGGTCGGCTCGTCCTCCGGAAACCTGTATGCCCTGGACGGCGCCACCGGCAGCCAGGTCTGGCAGGTGACCCTCGGGGCCGGACTGCCGCCTGGAGCGGGATGGGGCGCGGGACTTCCCCTGTCGGGCCTCGCGGCCGGCGACGGGCTGCTGGTGGTGCCGAACGGCACCAAGGTGACGGCCTACACCCTGTCCGCCAATCCGTGACGGTCCACGAGTCCTCCGGCACCGGCACGAAGTGCTAGGCTTCAGTCTGAATCATGACCGAAGCCACGCAAGCTTCCGCACCCGGCACCGCGCCCACGGAGAACGAGCGCACCTGGGGCATGCTCGCGCACCTCTCGGCGCTGGCGGGACTCGTGATTCCACTGATCGGCAACGTGTTGGGACCGCTGCTGGTCTCGATCGCCCGGTCCGATCAATCTGCCTTCGTCGCCGCGCACGCCAAGGAAGCCCTCAACTTCAACATCTCGGTCACGCTCGCTGCGCTAGTCTGTACGCTGCTGATGCTGGTGTTCGTCGGCTTCCTGCTGGGCAGCGCGCTGTTCATCGCGTGGCTGGTGATGACCCTGATCGCCGCCATCAAGGCGAGTGAGGGCGGGGCGTATCGCTATCCGTTTTCGCTGCGGCTGGTGAGCTGACGACTGCGGCCTTAACTCCCCTGCTCCCAGGGATTGATGACTTGCACCCCTGCGGCTTTGAATGGTTGGGTGTCTCGCGTTGCCACGGTGAGGCCCTTGACCGTCGCGATGGCCGCGATGTAGCTGTTGGCGGTCCCCATGCCCTTCCCCGCAGCCCGCGCTCGCGCCCGCAGCACGGCACAGGCCTCGGCCGCCTCGAGGTCGAAGGGAAGAATACGCGATCGAAAAAGAGGCAGAACCCGCTCATCCATGCTCGCGCCTAGCCCAGCCTTTCGCTTTCCATCGGGTAGAGTCGCAATGCCGTACCGGAGCTCCGCCACGCTGATAGTAGACAGGTAGAGCGTCTCGACAACCTGCGCATCGATCCAGGCCACGACTGCGGGGTCACCGTTTAACTTGAGCGGCTCGGAGATGACGTTGGTGTCGAGCAGAATCACTCGAAGCTCACCGGGGCGGTGGGCGTTGGATCGCGCTCGATGTGAAGGTCCACTCCACCCGCCTCGCGACCAATTTGCGCCAACAAAGATCCGAGCTTGACGCGGCCCTCGGGCTTTACAGCCGCCTCAAGGATCAGCCGGATCTCCGCTTCGGTGCTGCGCCCATGCTGAGCCGCCCGAACGCGCAGCGCGCGATGCGTCTCCCGTCTGATACCGCGCCACCGGCGGGCAGCTGTAGACATTAAGTACCTGTCGCCGCGGTGTTTTTGCGCTTGCCGCAGGCGGCTTTACTGGTGACCTGTATATATATACAGTAAGACAATGCGCCGCACGATCACAGGCCGGCTGACCTTCACCGGCCGGGGAGCGCTCTCGAATCCTCCCGGCCGCTTCGATCTTCAGAAGCTCGAGGCGGTGGATGACGGCTGGTACCTCGAGGACTCACCCGAGAGCATCGCCACGACGCTCGAGCCTGAGCGTGCGCGCTCGGTCATCAGCCACAACGACTCGCCCGACATTCCCTTTGAGCAGTCGATCAATCCTTACCGAGGCTGTGAGCATGCGTGCAGTTACTGTACCTCAGGTGATACGCCGATCCTCCTGGCGGACGGACGGACGCGCGCGATATCCGAGCTGCGGGTGGGCGATGAGATCTACGGAACCCGGCGCACCGGATGGTATCGACGCTACGTGAAGTCCCGCGTGCTCGCGCATTGGAGCACCATCAAGCCCGCCTTCCGGACAACACTGGAGGACGGCACGACGCTTGTGACCAGCGGCGATCACCGTTTTCTCACCGAGCGCGGCTGGAAATTCGTAACCGGCGCCGAATGGGGCAGGGCGCGCCGTCCGCATCTGACCACGTCCAACAAGCTCATGGGCACCGGCGCGTTTGCGGAGCCGGTGTGTACCAACGACGATTACCGCCGGGGTTATCTCTGCGGCATGATTCGCGGCGATGCTCATCTGGGAACAGTCGACTATCTACGGAAGGATGGAAGCGCAGGCAAATCACACCGGTTTCGCCTCGCGCTGTGCGATCAGGAAGCCCTCGTGAGGGCGCGCAACTATCTTCTCAACTTCGATATCTCTACCAATGGATCTTTGTTCCAGGCAGCCGTCGGTAGCAGGCGGGCGATGCACGCGATCAGTGCGCACTCCTTCACGAGGGTGCAATCGATTCGCGGACTCATCTCGTGGCCAACATCTCCAGCAAGAGAGTGGTCGGCGGGTTTCATCGCCGGGATATTCGATGCCGAAGGCAGTTTCAGCCAAACCGTCCTGCGAATAAAAAACACGGACGCCGAAATCATTGGTTGGATCCGCGAGTGCCTGCGAGCCTTTAACTTCACGTTCGTCGTCGAACACATCCATCATGAAGACAGGAAACCGATCGACGTCGTGAGACTGACGGGCGGACTTCGCGAGCACCTGCGCTTTTTCCACACGGTCTCACCCGCCATCTCCCGAAAACTTCACATCGACGGCCAGGCCGTCAAGAGCGACGCTCCTTTGAGGGTTGTCAGCATCGAGCCGCTCAAGACCATGCGCCTCTCCGACATCACCACCGAGACCGGGGATTTCATCGCCAACGGCGTAGTGAGCCATAACTGCTACGCCCGCCCGAGCCACGCCTACATGGGGCTCTCGCCGGGCCTGGATTTCGAGACACGCCTCTTTTACAAGGCGGATGCGGCCAAATTGCTCGAGGCCGAGCTGGCCCGGCCAGATTATGTCTGCAAGCCCATCATGCTGGGCGCGAACACCGACCCCTACCAGCCGGTTGAGCGCCGCATGCAGGTCACCCGCTCGATCCTCGAAGTGCTGGCGCGCACCCGGCATCCGGTCACCGTCGTCACCAAGAGCGCACTCGTGCTGCGCGACCTGGACGTGCTGACCGAGCTGGCTGGCCAGGGCCTGGCGAGCGTCGCAGTCAGCGTCACGACACTCGACGCCGAGCTCAAGCGCAGGCTCGAGCCGCGCGACGCCTCCCCGCAGGCGCGCCTGCGCACGCTCGCGGCGCTCAGCGCTGCCGGGGTTCCCAGCGGCGTGCTCGTCGCACCGGTGATTCCCGCCCTCACGGACCACGAGCTGGAAGGGATCCTGGCAGCAGCGGCCGCCGCCGGGGTGCGCTGGGCCGGCTACGTGCTGCTGCGTCTGCCGTATGAAATCAAGGACCTGTTTACCGAGTGGCTGGCGCAGCACTACCCCGAGCGGGCCGAGCACGTGATGTCGCTGATTCGCGCCATGCGCGGAGGCCGTGACAACGATCCGCGCTTCGGCTCGCGCATGCGCGGCACCGGGCCGTACGCGGTCCTGCTCAGGAACCGTTTCCGCATCGCCTGCCACCGGTTGAACCTGAACTCCGCTGCGCGCGACCCACTCAATACAGCCCTGTTTTGTCCGCCGGCTCCCGCCGGCGCGCAGTTGCGCCTGGGCCTGTAGGCGTTCCCGGCCCCGCGGGAACCGGATCCCAGGGGGCGCGGTCAGACACCCCGAGCGGTGGCATACTGGGTGCTGGCTCAGTGTCGCGCGGGGCGATCGGGTCGCGCGCAGGACTGACGGGGAGTCCACCATGAACAGCCGCTACATCGTGTCGCACAGCGCCCTCGCCCTGGCCGCGATCGCCGCGCTGCCCGGTTGCATGCAGTCGCGCGTGGACGAGTCGCGCGAGCTGCACACGCGGATCGAGAAGAGCGAAGCGGTGGTCATCCTCCCCAAGCCCCGGGTCGAGGGCGCCGCCGCCGAGGAAGGCTTCATGGATTGCGTGGGCGGCGGACTCGCGGGCCATGGCGACAGCGCCATCGCCGTCCGCGGCCACCAGGACTTTCTCGATTCGACCTTCCCGTGGTTCGAGCCGGGTACGGCGCCCTCGCGCCCCGAGGCGGTCGAGCAGCTGCTCACCCGACCGGGACTCGCCGAGAAGGTGGCCGCGTCGCACGTGCGTTACATCGTCTGGCTCGACGGCGGCACGCGCAAGACCGACGGCGGCGGCAGCATTGCCTGCGGCGCGGCGCCGGGCGCGGCGGGTTGCATCGGCTTCGGCTGGTGGGAGAAGGAAACCAACTACGAGGCGACGATCTGGGACATCAAGCAGGCGAAAGCCGCCGGCAGTGTCGGCACCAACGTGACCGGGACTTCCGCCATCGTCGGTGCGGTGGTGCCGCTGCCCTTCATCGCGCGCGTACAGGGCGTGGCCTGCGATCGCATGGCCGGCCAGCTGCGCACCTTCTTTACGGGCGCGGACGACACCGGCGTCGAGCCCGCCAAGTACAGACCGGCGTCCTCGAAGTGAGCGATGAGCATGGCCGCGCCGAATTACTCCCTGCTGGTCGGCGCTCTGCTGCTGAGCGCGGGCTGTGCGTCATCGCCTTCGTCGCCGTCACGCGGGCAGGGCGGCGCGGTCCCGACAGCCGCCACGCAGCCGGCCACGGCGAGCACCGGCGCCGCCGCTGACCCGGTATCGGGCGCCGCGCCTGCGGGCGGCGGGCCGGGCGCTGCGGCAGAGGCGGGCGCAAACGGACCGGGACAGACATCGGACGAGCGTCGGGCGGCGATCGACAAGCAGCTCAATGATTCGCTCGGCTCCTTTGATGCCGAGCTGCGCACCGAACAGCAACGGGTTGCGCAGGAGCGCGACGCGCGCCGGGCGACCGCCACCGCCGACGAAAAGGGTGCGGACAAGAGCGCCGACTCCCCGGGCACCGCATCCACCGAGGCGCCGCAGGAGGACACGGACAGGTCGGGTGTCCCGGGCCGGCACCCGGGCAGGGCCAAGCCCCGCGATCCTTCGGGCGACCTGAAGTCCGAGAAGGCCGGCAAGAAACCCGACGACAACGCCGGCAACGGCGCGAGCGCGCGTGAGATCCCCGACGGCAGCGACGACGATGTCGTGGCGCGCCGGCTGCGACAGGCGGCGCAGCAGGAGACCGATCCGGAGCTGAAGGAGAAGCTCTGGCAGGAATACATCGACTACAAGAGGAATGCCCAGGGGAAGTAAGGATGCGAGAGCTGATGCATGAGTTGCGATGGGCGCGGCCGCTGGTGCTCGCGGTCGCGGGCTGCGCGGCGCTGCTCGCCGCAGGCGGCTGCGTCATGCAGGAATCCAAGCCGCTGCCGAGGCTCAACCCCGTCCAGGCTGACCGCCAGATCCCGCCGGACGAGTTGCTCGATGTGGCCGTGCATCCCTTCGACCCCGGCATCCCGCCCAACCTGGACGCCAAGGCGCTCGACAAGCAGCGCATCAACCCGGACATCCGCCAGGCCGAGTCGCGCTACATGGCAACGCTGTTGCGCGGCACGCTCGAGTCCTCGGGACAGTGGGGAGCCGTGCGCGTGGCTCCCGAAATTGCGCAGTTCATCGACGTGATCGTGTCGGGCCGGATCCTCGAGTCTACCGGCGCGAAGCTCGCGCTCGAGATCACGGTCAGGGACTCCACCGGGCGTGTCTGGATCGACGCGCGCCGTTACCAGAGCCCGCCGGATACCGGCGCCTACAAGACCGACGCTGCCCTGAAGGCACGCGACCCGTTCCAGAACGTGTACTCGGCCATCGCCAACGACATGGTTGCGGCGCGCGAGGCCCTGCAGGCCGGCGACCGGCGAGACATCCGCCGCGTCACGCAGCTGGCGTTCGCGGGTGATCTGGCGCCCGCGGCAATGGGCGGCTACCTCGCGAAGGACCCGAAGGGCCTGGTCAAGGTGGCGCGCCTGCCAGCCGCCGATGATCCGATCGCCACGCGCGTCGAGCGCATCCGCCAGCGCGACGCGGGCGTGATCGACACCGTCAACGGCTACTACGCGAATTTCAGCGACCAGATGAGCCTCTCCTATGGCCAGTGGCGACGCGCGAGCTTCGAGGAAATCGAGAAGGAGCAGCGCGCGCTCAACCAGGCGCGCACCCGCACCTACCTCGGCGCGGCCGCGGTGCTGGCGAGCGTGTTCGTGCCCAACCAGTGCAACGTCTACGACTACAACTGCCAGCGCGTTCAGTCTGCGGCGCGTTACGGCGGCGCCATCGGCGGCACGGCGGCCGTTCTGTCGGGATTGAAGAAGTACGCGGACGCGAAAGTGCACGCCCAGGCGCTCAAGGAAATGTCGGACACGTTCCAGTCCGAGGTGGCGCCGCAGGTCATCGACGTCGAGGGCCGCACGCTCAAGCTCACCGGGACCGCCGAGGAGCAGTACCGCGAGTGGCGCAAGTTGCTGCACGACCTGTACCTGGAGGAGAACGGCACTCCGGTGCGGGTGGAACCCGAACCCGCTCCCGTGCCCCCGGTACCGGTCGCGGTGGATGCGGCACACTGATGGAGTCATGACCGAGGCGGTGAGCGCGAATCCCGGACGTGCGCCGAAGGCCCGCTACATCCTGCGCGAACGGCTCGGCAGCGGCGGGCAGGGTGAAGTCTGGCGCGCGCATGATCCGCAGCGCGCGCTCGACATCGCGCTGAAAGTCCTGCACCCGGCGGCAGGAAGCAGCGCAGCCGCCTGGGCCGCGCTGGTGCACGAGCACGAGAGCGCCAGCCGCCTGGATCATCCCGGGATCCTCAAGGTGTTTGCCCCGGAGCGAGAGGACGGCGCGACGCTGCTGCTGCCCATGGAGCTGGCGCCCGGCGGCGATCTGCGCCGGCTGCGGGGCGCAGGCTACCTCGCCATCGTTCCGGTGCTGCTCGAGATCGCGCAGGCGCTCGAGCACGCGCATGAGCGGGGCGTGATCCACCGCGACCTCAAGCCCGGCAACGTATTGTTCGATGCGCACGGCCGCGCGAAGCTGGCAGATTTTGGCGCCTCCGCCCGGATGCTGGATGCCGGCGGCGAGTCGCCGCGCGCGCTGTCGCCCTTCAGCGCAAGTCCCCAGCAGCTGCGCGGCGAGCCCCCCGCGCCGGCGGACGACGTGTACGGGCTCGGCGCGCTCGCGTACGAGCTGTTGTCGCGCTACCCGCCGCACTACCCGCATTTCGACGCCCAGCGCGTGCAGCGCGAGCCCGTGCCGCCGCTCGAGCCCGCCGCGCCGATGCCGCGGCAGCTCGGCGCGCTGATTGAGCGCATGCTCGCCAAGGATGCGAGGCAGCGCCCGGCCTCGATGCGCGAAATCATCGATGAGCTCGATGCGGCGCTGAACGACACCCTCTCTTTCGACTTCGAGACCGCCGAGCCGCCGCGCGAGGCGCCGCCGGCCAATCCGACGGGTCTTCGGGATCGGCCGCCCGCGGCGCTGCGATCCGTCTCGCCGCCGGGCGCGCCGGCGCGCGGCGTCGTGGACGGACAGGCCCTGTGGGAGGAGTTGCGGCAGACGGCCGTGCCGCAGCCGCCGCGGCTCGAGCCCGAGCGCCGCCATGCGCCGCGGGTACTGCTCGCCCTCGCGGGGCTGGCCGTTGCAGCCGCCGCCGCGTTCCTGTGGCTGCCGCGTTTCGCAAGGCTGCCATCAGCGCCCGCCCCGGCGCCGTTCAACGGCGCCCCCGACAACGTCCCGGCCCCCGGCAGCACCGCGGCGCGAGCGGCGGCGGCCGACGCGACCGAGAGGTTCGCGACGGACCGTGCGCGCTTCGATCGCCGGCTCGCTGCGCTCGAGACGCGCGGCGCGGGTGTCTGGGGCGGCGCTGACTTCGCCGCGGCCAAGACGCGCGCCGCCGAGTCCGTTGGCGCCTACGACGCCGGTAGCGTGGCGCTCGCGCAGCAACGCCTCACACAAGCCTCGCGGCTGCTCGAGGCGGTCGAGCGCGCGGCGCCGGCGGCGCTCGCCGCGCAGCTCGCCGCGGGCGATCGCGCGCTCGGCGCCGGCCAGCAGGAGCTGGCGGCCCAGAGCTTCGATCTGGCGGCGCGCATCGATCCGCAGGACCCGCGCGCGGCACTCGGGCAGAGCCGCGCCCGAGGCCTGTCGGGCGTTCTGCCGCTGCTCGCGGACGCCGAGAACGCACAGGCCGAGCGCCAGTACTCGCGCGCGGCGCAGGACTACACGCAGGCGCTGACGCTCGATCCGAAGAATGCGCAGGCCCGCATGGGACTCGCCCGGGCGAGCGCCGCCTCCGGCGATGACAGTTATGCCAAGGCGGCGGGCGAAGGTTTCGCGGCACTCGGCGCGGGCCGCCTCGAGGAGGCGCGCGCCGCTTTCACGCGGGCGCGGAGCCTGCGTCCCGACGGGGTCGAGGCCCTGGAGGGCCTGCGGCGGGTCAATGCTGCCACCGGCGAGCGCGGCTTCGCGGCGATGCGCGCGCGTGGCGAGGGCCTCGAGGCGCAGGAGCGTTGGTACGAGGCGCTGCAGATCTACACCTCGGCGCTGCGTCAGGATCACTCGCTCCTGTTTGCGCAGCAAGGCAAGGCCCGGGCCACGGCGCGCATGCGGCTCGGGGATTCCCTGCAGGCGCTGATCGATCGCCCCGACCGGCTGGCGTCGCCGCAGGTTCGCAATGAGGCGGTGGCGCTGCTGCAGTCGGCGCAAGAGCAGCCGTCACCGGGTCCGGCGCTGCGCGTGCAGATTGCGCGCCTGTCTGCGCTGCTCCCGGAATTCGACAGGCCCGTACATCTGTCCCTGGTATCGGACAGCCTCACGCAGGTGGCGATACCCAGCGTCGGCGCGTTCGGCAGCTTCGCCAGGCGCGACATCGAGCTCAGGCCTGGCCACTACACCCTGATCGGCACGCGCGACGGTTACCGCGACGTGCGGCGCGACATCACCGTCAGCCCTGGGCAGCAGACCCAGACGGTGAACGTCAGCTGCTCCGAGCCCATCTGAGTTATGAACGACGGCGTGTCGATGCAGCCGGGGGCGTGGGGGCAGGTGCGGGTGCGCGAGCCCGCCGGCGAGCGTGTGCTCGGGGAAACGCTGTCGATCGGCGGCACGGGATCCGACGTCGTGGTACCGGGTGTGGAGGCGGGAGCGACGCTGTCGGTCAGGCGCCTGCGGGGGGTGTGGCTGGTGCAAGCCGCGCCGGGGGCGGCGGTTCGCTTCAACGGCCGCCTGCTCTCCACTGAGCGCGATCTGCGCCGCGACGACGTGCTCAGCGTCGGCGACGCGCAGGTGAGGGTCAGTGACGCGTCGCGCACGCTGTTGCGCCTGTCGGTGGAGCACCTCGCCGGGAACGTGACCATCGCGCCCGCGGCCGCGCTCGCCGCGGTGTCGCCCGAAGAGGGGGGCGACCAGGATCTCGAGATCCATGTGCCCGCCACCCTGGCGGTGCCGCGCGCCGGCGCGCTCGCCTCCGCGGCGCCCGGCGGCACGAGGCGCGCCTGGGGGCTGGCGGGGGCGGCGGCGGTGGCCGCGGCGGGCGTCGCACTCCTCAGCGCGCGGCTCGGGACGGTCCAGCTTGATGTTCGCCCGCAGGAAGCGCACGTGCGCACACCGGGAACGCTGTCGGTGCGCCTGGGCGCGCGCCTGTGGATTTTTCCCGGCCGGCGGATCGTGCGCGCGGAGCGCGACGGCTACCTGCCGGCGGAGGCTGCGGTGCTCGTGCAACCCGGCACCGTGAGCGCGGCGCGTCTCGTGCTCGCCAAACTCCCCGGACGACTGCAGATCGACACGGCAGGCGTAGTGGCGGGGGTGAGTATCGACGGCGTCGCCGCGGGCCTGGCGCCCGGTGTCCTCACCGTGCCCGCGGGCGAGCGCACCGTCAGCCTGCGCGCGCCGCGTTACGTCGACTACGCGACGACGCTCACCATCCAGGGAGCGGGCGCGCGCCAGGATCTGCACGTGCGCCTGCAGAGCGCGTGGGGCACTCTCAATGGCGTGGACGGCGGCCCCGCGCCGGTGACCATTGCCGCGCCTTCCGGGGTGCGCCGCATCCGCATCGAGGCAGGGGGCTGGAAGACCTGGGAGAGCAGCGTCGTCCTCATGGGCGGCCAGACGCTCGCCGTCGGACCGGTGAGGCTCGGTCAACCCGATGCACACCTGAGTGTGCGCTCGGCGCCTGCGGGCGCGGAGGTCACGGTCGCGGGCACCCATCGCGGCCGAGCGCCACTCGCGGTCGAGCTGCCGGCCGGTATCGCGTATCCGGTGGTCGTGAGCCTTCCCGGTTACGCGACCTGGGCGCAGGAGGTGTTCGCCACGGCGGGTCGCACCCTGAGCGTGGACGCGCGGCTCAGCCCCGTATTCGCACGCGTGAAGGTGGCCGGCGAGCCGGCGGACGCCGAGCTGCTCGTCGACGGCGCACCGCGCGGGCAGACCCCGCAGTCGCTGAATTTGCCGGCCGTCGAGCACCGCATCGAGGTGCGCAAGGCCGGATTCGTCTCCTTCGAAGGCGTCATCACGCCCGCGCCCGAGCTCGAGCGCACGGTGTTGTATCACCTCACGCCCTCGGATCGCGGGCGCGCGCTCCTGGAGAGCGCGCCGCTCATCAGAAGTCAGATCGGCTACCTGCTGCGCCTCGTACCGCCCGGCACGTTTCCGATGGGCAGCGAACGGCGCGAGCAGGGCCGGCGGCCGAATGAGGGACTGCGCAGCGTCACGCTGCAGCGGCCGTTCTATATCGGTGTGCAGCCGGTCAGCAACGGCGAGTTCCGCAGATTCCGCGCGGCGCATGCCTCGGGCTACATCGACCGCCAGTCGATCGATCTGGATAGCCAGCCGGTCACACAGGTGAGCTGGGATGACGCCGCGGAGTTCTGCAACTGGCTTTCAGAACAGGACGGACTGCCGCCCGCGTACGCGCGCAGCGGCAGCGGTTTCGTGCTGACGCGGCCGGTCACCCGGGGTTACCGGCTGCCGACCGAGGCAGAATGGGAGTACGCCGCGCGCTACGGCGCTGCCGGGGAGTTGCATCGCTTCGCCTGGGGCGATGCGCCTCCGGTCCCTGCACAGGTCGGCAACCTCGCCGGCAGCGAGACCGGCAGCGAGCTGCCGGCGACGCTTCCCGGGTATCGCGACGATTACCCGGTCCTCGCCCCGGTCGGGAAGTTCCGCCCGACGGCCCTCGGGCTGCATGAGGTGTCCGGCAACGTGTCACAGTGGGTCAACGACTACTACGAGTCCTTCGTGGACGCGGGTCCGGTGACCGACCCGTTGGGCCCTGAGCAGGGCACGCTGCACGTGGTGCGCGGGGCCAACTGGAAAACCGCCAGCGTCTCCGAGCTGCGGCTGGCGTGGCGCGACACCGCGAACGGTCCGGCTGCCACGCTGGGGTTCCGGGTCGCACGCTATGCGGAGGATGCACAATGAAGAACTGGCTCCTGGCTGTGCTCGTTGCACTGTGCGCCGCTCTCGCAGCGGCGACCCTGCGCGCCGCCGCGCAATCGGTCATGACCGGGTCGCGCACGCCGCAGGGCCTCGCTGCCGCGGCGCCGGCGAGTCAGGCGCCAACCAGTCAGGCGCCAAACCCTCCGGCACCGGTCACTGTGAAGCCGGCGACTCCTGCAGGCGCGATCCACGATGATCCGACGGTGGCGCCTGACAAGCGCCAGTCGGCGGACAACAATGTGAGCTTCCCGGTCGACATCTGAAACGCGGAAAGCCGATGAAGCCGTTTGCCATCGAGCCCGATGATCGCGCGTTCGCCCTGGCGCGCGGTGGGGTGGTGCTCGCGAGCTCCCCATCGGCGGTGTCCGACGGCTCAGCCGCAGAAGCCGCTGGCGCCGACGCCTGGCACACGGTACGTCAACTGCCGACGACGACTTCCACGCGGCACATCGGCAGTGTGCTGCGCGAGGCGCAACCCTCGGCGCGCGCGCTGTCGCTGGTCGCGGCGGAGTTTGCGCGGCGCCTCGCCGCTCACCCGCCCGCGGCCGCGGAGCGCCTCTGGATCGCCGCTCCGGCGGGCGCCGAGCGCTTCGGCCTGGGCGCACTGCTGGGCGTTGCCCGCCAGCTGGCCCTGCCGGTCGACGGGTTCGTGGACGCGGCGGTGGTGTCGGCCGCGGCGCTGGGCGGCACGGGAGCGGTGATCGTGATCGAGCTCGGCCTGCACCACGTGGCCGCAACGCTCATCGACCGCGATGGCGGTCCGATCTGCCGCCGCCGCTCGCTGCTGAGCTCGCGCGGCGGACTGTCGCAGCTTTACCAGGCGTGGCTCGATCTCATCAACACGGCCATGGTCAGGCAGACACGTTTCGACGCACTGCATGACGCCACCACCGAGCAGCAGCTGTTCGATGCGCTTCCCCGTCTGGCGCGCGATGCGATGGCACAAGGCGTCGCCACCGCCGCGCTCACCACCGGTGGCGAGCGCGTCGAAGTGCCGGTCAGCCGCGACCAGCTGGCGCATGCCGCACAGCCGGTGTGGCGCGAGATCGCGCGCCTGCTGCACGAGCTGCGGCCGGCGGGCAGCGCGCTCACGCTGGTCGCGCCGCGCGCGGTGGCGGGGTTTCCGGGCGTGCGCGAGGCCCTGGCGCAATTTGCCGGTTGCGAGCTCGTGAGCCTGCCAGCCGGCTTTGCGGCGGCCGCGACCTCGCTGCTCGATCTGACGCCGCGCGGCGCGGCCGAGCCGGTGCGATTGCTGCGCCGCTTGCCCTCGGGTGCCGAGCCCGCGCTGGCGGCGCTGGCAGTGCGCGAGACGGCGCAGGTGGACGCGCCGGCGCCGGCGCCGTCGCACGTGCTGTTCGCAGGCCGCACGTTCGCGCTCGGCGCCGAACCGCTGGTGGTGGGGCGCGCTCCGGACGCCGGGCATGCGATCACCCTGGCAGAGGGCCTGGCGGGCGTGTCGCGCCGTCACTGCACGTTCCTGCGCGATGGGGCCGAGCTGCTGCTGCTCGATCACAGCCGCTTCGGCAGCTTCGTGAACGGCGAGCGGGTCGCGGAGCGCACGCGCGTGCGTGCCGGGGACGAGGTGCGCATCGGCGACCCGGGCGTCACGCTGGCGCTGATCGTCGTCGCAGACGCGGCACCCGGGTCGCGCGGCTGAAGCTGCCGCAGAAGAGTCGTCCGTGGCGCGACGCCGCAGCTTCGAGGTCTTCACCCTCTCGTTCCTAGACACGATCTGCTGCGGTTTTGGCGCGGTGATCCTCTTCTACACCATCCTGAGCGCGCAAGCGGGCGTCGTACGTTTGAGAGAGACCGATGTCCTCAGCGCCGAGGTCGACCGCATCAGGGAGGAGGTGCAGACCGGCGAGCGCAACCTCGCCGTGCTGCGCGACACGCTCACCCGTACGCGCAACGAGATCGCGAGCGCCACACGCGAGACCAACCGCATCGTGACCGATCTCGCCAGCCGCCGGGAGCAGCTCTCGAGCTACGACGCGCAGACCGTGGCGCGCCGCGAGCACATCGAGAAGCTCAAGGCCGACATCCGCTCGCTGGAGGAGGGCAACCGCAGGCTCGAGGCCGGCAGTCTCGAGCGCGCGCCGCTCGGCCAGCAGGTGAGCGGGCGCGCGGCCGTCGAGCGCCGCTACATCACCGGGCTCACCCCGCGTGGTAACCACATCCTGATCCTGCTCGACGTCTCCGCCAGCATGCTGCACCAGGATCTGGTGGCGATCATCCGGCTGCGCAACCAGGACGACGCGCACAAGCGCGCCGCCGCCAAATGGCGCCGCGCGGTTGCGATCGTGGACTGGCTCATGACGCAGATACCCGCCGCCGGCAGCTACCAGATCCTGACTTTCAACACTCAGGCGCAGCCGCTCGTGCCGGGCGGCTGGCTCGCCGGCTCGGACGTGGCAGCGCGCGCCCGCGCCATGCAGGCGCTCGAAACGTTGGTCCCGGCCAACGGCACCAGTCTCTACAACGCCTTTGCCGCGGTACGCACCCTCAACCCGCTTCCCGATCAGATCGTGCTGATCACCGACGGTCTGCCCACGCAGGGCAAGACCCAGGGAGTGCGCCGCTACGTGAACTCCGCCGAGCGCATGCGGCTGTTCGATGAGGCGCTGTCGCAGCTCCCCGAGCACGTGCCGGTCGACTGCGTGCTGCTGCCCATGGAGGGGGACGTGCAGGCCGCGCACCGCTTCTGGCACCTCTCGCGCGTCACCGACGGTACGTTGCTGATGCCCGCGAAGGACTGGCCTTGATGCGCCGGCGCCGCGAAGTGGAGGTGTTCAGCCTGTCGTTCCTCGACTGCATCTGCTGCGGTTTCGGCGCCATCATCCTGCTGATGGTGCTGACCGCGGTCGGCAAGCCCGCGGTGCTCGAGGAGAGCCGCAAACACATGGGCGGCGAGGTGCGGCTGCTCGAGGAGCAGTTGAACATAATCCGAGGAGAGACTGACGAGCTCAACCGCGAGCTCGTGGGGAGTCGCGAGACCCTCGAGCGCGAGCGCGGCAAGCTCTCGAGCCTCGCCGGCGATTTCAGTCGCATCCGGGGCCGCTACGCCGGCAGCCGCGAGGACGCCTCGGTCACCAACATCATCGAGCGCCAGCTGGTCACCGCCCAGCAAACGCTCAGCGAAGAGATGCAGCGGCTCGTCACGCGGCGGGCGCAGAGCCCGAGGAGCGCTGCCATCGGCGGCATTCCGATCGACAGCGACTACGTCATTTTCATCATCGACACGTCCCCCAGCATGACGAGCGATCATTGGGACGTGAACCTCGCGATCGTGGACGAGATCCTGAGCCTCTATCCTCATGTCCAGGGCCTGCAGGTGCTGAACGACCTGGGAACGTACATGTACGAGGGGACCCGCGGCCGCTGGCTCGCGGACACCCCGGAGCAACGCCAGGAAATCCGCGCGCGCGCCAAAAAGTGGCGCGCCTTCAGTATGTCCAATCCCGTCCCCGGCATGGTGGAGGCGGTGCGCCGCTACTGGGCGCCCGACAAGCGGATCGCCGTCTTCGTGCTCGGCGATGAGTTCACCGGCGATTCCATCCAGCAGGCGCTCGACTCGATCGGCGCTCTCAACAAGCCCGGGCCCGATGGCCGCCGGCCGATACGCATTCACGCCATCGGATTTCCCGAGGGGCCAGAGTTTCCACCGTTTACAAATATGCGCTTTTCCGCCCTAATGAGATCGATATGCGAGCAGAACGATGGCACGTTCGTCGGCATGAAGCATTAGACGCGCTGCGATTGTCGGCCGGCGCCGTCGCGCTGACCGCTCTGAGCGCCTGTGGCGGTATCACGCTCAACCCGGACCCGGTCCTGCCCCGGCCGCTGCTGCAGCCGCTGCCGAGCGTCGTCGGTCTGGTTCTTCCCAACGAGCTGCGCAATTTCGTGCACCAGGAGAAACGCTGGGGTGTCGAGTGGCGGATTGCGCTGGGACCGGGGCACGTGCACCTGCTGCGCGACGTCTTCAAGGACTCGTTCCGCCAGGTGCAGGAATTCAAGGATCTGGCGGCGGCGCGCGCCGGCACCGGGCTCAAGGCGGTGTTTGAACCGCTGATCGATCAGTATTCCTTTGTCACCGACCGCGACACCGGCGGACGCTACGACGCC